>JAZUQS010000082.1:0-14688 GCA_045605825.1 Acutalibacteraceae bacterium | reverse complement strand
AAAAAAAGAAGAATTAGAAAAAATTAAAAGTTCTTGTTCTGATAAGGATTTAGAATTATTTGAACTTCGGGAGAAGGAAAAACAAAGAAAAGAATTAGTAAATTCTTTTTGGAAAGAGTATCAGGAAATAAGTAAAAATTATTGGAGTAATTACAAATTAGCAAAGCAAAATATTAAGAATGATATTTTTGAAATTAAAAAAAATGTTAAGTCAGCAGAAGAACAATTATTAAAAGATCTTAACTTCTTTTATAATTTGAAATATGGCTTGTTATTTGCCTTAATTAGACTATTTAATGCTATGATGATGTATTTCATTAAAGAAGATTTAAATGCGAATTTAAAGCAATTAGAGGGCGAATTAGAAGAGTTAAACAAACAGAGGAGAAGTATTAGTAATTATCAAAACTCTTCTAAAAATGCCCTTAAAAGCGAAGATTTGGAAAGAATAGAAAACAGCTTGCAAAAATGGGAAAATTCTGTTAATATGTCAGAAGAACTTATTAATAAATATCTTTCTTCTAAAAGTTCAATTGGGAAACTTTTAATAAATAAAAATAAAGAAAAAGAAATAGAGCGCTGATAGCGCTCTATTTTTTTATTAATTCATTCATTGAATTAACACTTTCTTTTATTTTCTTTTGTGCAAATTCATTTTCATCTGAATAATAGTATTTAAATAGTGTTTCGTTTTTCTTATGTCCTGTAATTTTCATTAGAGCCCCAATTGGTATCGAATGGGAAGCCATTATTGAAAGTGCGGTTTTTCTAAATGTATAAAAACTAAAATCTTCTTTCTTATAGTCATAAGTACAAATTTCTTTTCTTATTATTTTTGCATAATATTGAAAAGATGAAGCTGCATTATATCTTCCCTTTGTATCTATCATTATACTGTCTTCGTATAAATCGCTTAATTCGTTTTTATCTTTAAAGTTATAAAATACTCTTTTTAAATTTGCTTTAAAGATATTTGGATTTTGTTTTCTTGCTTCTTCAATGAGTTGTTCTCTTTTTTGAACTTCTTTTATTAATACATCCGGAATATCTACAACTCTTGAAAATGTTTTTGGCGATTTAACTGTGAGTGTTCCATTGAATTCTACTATTTGCTTATCGATGTTAAGAGTTTTATTTTCATAATCAAAATCTGAAAATCTTATTGCGAAAGCTTCCGCTGGTCTTGCTCCAGTGTATAAAGAAATAAGAAAAGGTAAAAGAAAATCTGTATTTTCTAAAAGTTTATATATCTTTTGTATTTCTTCGCTTGTTAATATTCTTATGTCTTTTTCTTCTTGGTTCTTTGGCATTTTAATATTATCTGTTAAGATTTTCAAATTATCTGCAGATAAGATTTTTTGAGAAAATGCATAATTAAAAACCAACCAAAAGAATTTCAAAATGCTTTCAACATATGAAAAACTATATCCATTCTGTTTTGTGCCTCGTCCGTCTCCTAATTTGTATAATTTTTCAAGATAATTATTAACATCTGAATATGTTATATCTTGAATTCGTTTGTGTCCGAATTCAAACTTTACATGCTGATTATATACTGAATTATACTTTTTAATTGTGCTTTCTTCTTTTGCTAACTTTGTTAACATTACTTCCCATAAAGCACCAAATGTTATTTTATTATTTTTAAAAGTAATATCTTTATGTAATTCTATTATATGATTTTTTAAAGCTTCGGCTGCTTGTCTTTCAGTTGTAAAGTGTCCGTCAACAAAAGTATTTACTTTTAAATCTTTATCATATAATCGATATGCATAATGTCCCTTTTCTGAATAATAAATATATTTTGTTTTACATTTATAATATGTTGTGTTATTTCGCTTTATTTTGCCTCTATTCCGCTTGTTTTGGTCTTGTTCGATTTCATCATCGTCATTACCAATTTCTTCAATAAACGACCCAATAGGTCGTTTATATTCAAATTTAACATCTTCGAGAAAATCATTCATAATATCGACCTCCAAAAATTAGAATAGCACAAAAAAAAGCACAAATCAAGATTTATTTTTTTATGTTAGCACAAAAAAAGAACAAAAATTAAAAAATGCTATGAGATTTTTTCTCATAGCATTATCAAGGCTTTATTTAGTTTTTATAAATTATAAACAGATTTTGTCATAAATTTTTATGAGAAGTACCTAGATAAAAGATTCATAAAGGCCTTCCCGTGTCTTGCCTCGTCACGAGCCATTTCGTGAACAGTATCGTGGATAGCATCAAGATTCTGCTCCTTAGCCATCTTAGCAAGCTCGAACTTACCGAGTGTTGCGCCATTTTCAGCTTCAACTCACATTACGAGATTTTTCTTTGTTGAATCAGTTACAAGCTCACCAAGAAGCTCTGCAAATTTTGCTGCGTGCTCTGCCACTTCGTAAGCTGCTTTTTCCCAGTAAAGACCGATTTCGGGATAGCCTTCTCTATGAGCAACTCTTGCCATTGCAAGATACATACCAACCTCTGTGCACTCGCCGTTGAAGTTTGCACGAAGGCCTTCGATAATTTCTTCACTTACGCCTTTAGCAACACCGAGAACGTGCTCTGCTGCCCATGTCATTTCTTCTTCTTTAACTTCTACGAATTTTTCTGCGGGAGCTTTGCAAAGAGGGCAAGCCTCGGGGGGATTTTCGCCTTCAACAATCTGACCGCAAACTAAGCATTTCCATTTTTTCATAATAATAACTCCTTCAAAAATAATTTTTAAATTTATTTAACTTTTTATATATTATTTCGGCAAGCTTTACACAAGCCGTAATAAACTGTTTTTTGTTTTTCAACCTCGTAGCCCATTTCATTAAAAACGCTTGGCGTTTCAGGTTTGCAAAAAATGTCGGTTATAACGTCGCATTTTTTGCAAAGAAAATGAATATGGTCTTCAAGATTTCCTTCATAATGAACTTTCTTGTCGCTGCTTTCAACTACAGTAATAAAACCTTCGTCGTGAAGCTGACCTAAGTTTCTGTAAACTGTACCGAGGCTGATGTTAGGGATAATCTCTTTTACCCTTTCATATATAACGTCGGCAGTAGGATGGTCACAAGAGCATTGCAAAACGTTAAGCACTGCATCCCTCTGTTTAGAGCTTCTCATAACATCATCTCCCGTCTGTTTTAAATAAATAGTAATAATTACTGTTATCAATATAACAGACAGATTCAATTTTGTCAACACATTTTTTAAAATTTTTTATAAAAATCTTTCTAAAAGATTCAAATAATCTTCTTGCACCTTTGAAAGCTCTTTATAATACTCTTTAGTCTCATTATTTAAAAGCAGATATTTACCAACTCTTCTTACCGCCTTTTCAAAACGTCGGTTGATATCATACCCTTCTGTTATTATAGGACAATCGGCTCTGTAATCAAAGATAACTTTCACCGTATCTTTTCCCTGCAATGAAGTTAAAAGCGGAAATAAGGGGTAAATACGGCAAGCAAGAGGCCTTTTATTTCTATCACAACTGCCGTTACAAACCGCAACAGTATCCCCCTCTTTATTTTTAAATATTTTCATATTTTTATCAATAAATTCCTCTTCACCAGGAAAAAGTATCATTCCGGTTTTTTCATCGCCCTTACAGCATTTACCGTCACAAATTTTCCCACAATCGAAATCAAGCGGCGTTACTTTTCTTAATTGCGAATAACAGCTTTCTATAACTTTTTCTTTTTTCATAATTACCTCATAATTTTGTTTTTTCAGGATATACTATTTTTACAACAAAGGAGGTTGTAAAAATGAATGACAACAAAAACAACAGCATCGGTTGTACAGTTGAATCTTGTAAGTATCATTGCACCGGTTCTGACTATTGTACAAAAAATGCAATTAAAGTTGGTGCTTGCAACTGTAACGTTAATTCAGTTGATGCGACTTGCTGCCAGTCTTTTGAAGCGAAAGCTCACTAAGAACAGATGACAAAAACCGTCCGAAGAGTTATCTTTTCGGACGGTTTTTTAGTCACTTCTCACCAACTACACATCAAAATTTATCGAATCTTTTAATACAACCTTCTCCTGATTTTCATTTCCGGCAAAGGTATTATCCCTTACTACAAGACCGTCACAAGCGTATGCGAAAACCGCACTTGCATCTTTAAGAACAAATAAATTATTATCTATTTTAATGTTTTTGTGAATTGAAGCAACGTGTTTTTTTAGATGCGGTTTTATAACCACACAGCTTTCCTCACAGTTCATAAACGCATTACCCGAAATTTCCACGTCATTAACAGCACCGCTTTCGAATCTTTTCAAAGCATCGTTTGCTATTACTATATCACTTATTCCGGTATTAAGAAATCTGTTGTTTTCAATCCTCACTTTACCTCTCGTTGAGCAAATCACACCACGTTTTGCTACTCTGTTAACAACGTTTGTATTAAATATAAATTGAGGATAAGCTGAAATATTTTCAACTACAAGACCGTCTTTTTTCGGTGGGTCATAGGTAGCGATTGTTAAATCATAATATATTCCATCTCTTAACACAGCTTTTAAAACTTTAGTTCTGCTGACCTCTACAAGAGATTTCGAATCAACAAATGCGATTACATCCCCTTCTTTAAAGCTTTCAAAACCAAAGCTTTGCTCTTTAGGGAATTTTAAAACCATTTTATCTTTATTTTGCTCTACTATCTCAAAATAGTTACCGTGCACGTTACAAAGGTTTGCACCGCAAGAATCAAATTCACAGTTTGAAACGGTGATTCTACCTCTGCACATATTAAAATGCAAAAAGTCACCTAAGCAACAGAAATCGACTTCGCTATCTCTGTCAGGAGCAAAAACACAACCGTCAATTGTAATGTTTTCACTATTCTGAGCAACAACTCCGTGACCTCTGTTAAATCTTTGAGTTATATTTTTCAATGTAATTTTATTTGATTTTTCAATAAAAATGCCAACGTCATTACGTTTATCTGAAAAAATATAAAATACCTGACCTACTTTAAAATCTTTGGGAGTAATATATCTGACGTTAAAAACACGCTCACTTATTTGTTTTATTGATGAAGCACCTTGCAACGGATGCTTGCGATTGCAAATGAGGTGGTTAAGATTGTCTGCGCATGCGGTAGGTATAACGTAATCATTATGCTTTACATCGTTAAATTTTGTTTTGTAATCCGTACCCCACCAATAAAAATCACCATTTTCCTCTTTAAAGTTGCCGGTACTGTCAATTTCAAAAGTAACGTAAAAAGTTGAAGCTTTAAGCACGGTAATCTTATGAACGTCAGGTGAAACAGTTTGAATATTTAAATTTTTTATTACTACGTTTTCACAGTTTTTAATATAAATATGAGTCATTTGACCGTCAATGATAAAATTAGAATCATTGCAATCTATTTCCATATTTTTAACGCCGTCTATTACTATTGCAGTTTTATGAATGCCATTGCTTTTGTTTTTCTGATAATCCTTTTGAGAAACAGTATTTGATATAAAAAACTCTCTTTCCTGAGCATTTTTACTTTGAAAAACATAATTTCCCTTTATAAGAGTAAGGTTTTTATTAACTGCAGTTTGGGCGGATGTATTAAAAAGGTTTTTGAATCCTTCGGTAGCCTCAATGTTAGGTTTAACGCTGAATGATTCAGGATAAATAACCAATATAACCACCTCCAAATTTAACTACATAACAATAATACAATACACAAAAGAAAAAAGCAATAAACCCTTTATTAAATTTCTCTTAAAATCATTATATAACTTACTCTATTTATTCAAACCCAAGAAAAGACCACCGCATTTTGCGATGGTCTTTTCTTGAACGAGAAGTTTCCACTTCTTGCGTATCGTATTGGCACATTTATAGTAACCTTTTGTTGTTATATCAATGTTGAGGAAATATGAATAAATTGTGAATACTGTTCACAATTTATTATAAAATGCCATATAAAAATCTATATTTATGCATAATAACCATAATAAAACAAAACTATTTGTGCAACTGTTCTTCCGCAAAAAATCACCACTTTTATTGAAAGATTTTTCTAATTGTGATAATCTATTATTGTATAAAAAGTCGCGTTGCGACAACGGAGGTATACTATGTCAAACATTCTTGATGCTTTCAAAGAAAAGCAAACTGAAGCTAGGGTTTATACTGGCAAAAAAATCAAAGTAGGTATCATCGGTTGCGGTTGGATTGCTGAAGCACATCTTAAAAGCTACCTCAAATGCGAAGACGTTGAAGTAGTTGCTTTTGCTGATATCATTCCAGGTAAAGCTGAGGCTTTTGCTAAAGCAAACGGTGTTGAAAATGCTAATTTCTATCTTAGCGATAAAGAGCTTATCGACAACGAAAAGGATATTGATGCTGTTTCAATCTGTACCTATAACCGTCAGCACGCACCTTGTGCTATATATGCTCTTGAGCACGGTGTTCACGTTCTTCTTGAAAAGCCTATGTGCGTTACTCTTGAAGAAGCTGTTGAAATCTGCAAAGCAGAAAAGAAAAGCGGTAAGATTCTCTCAATCGGCTTCCAGCCCCGTTTTGACGAGAATATGAAAATGGTTAAGAAAATCTGCGAAAGCGGAGTTCTTGGTAAGATTTACTACATACAGACCGGTGGCGGTAGAAGAATGGGTATCCCCACTCCTTTCGGTACTTCATTCATTCAGGAAGATACTGCAGGTCTTGGTGCATTAGGTGATATCGGTTGTTATTCACTTGATATGGTGCTTAACGCTATCGGTTACCCGAAGCCCCTTACAGTTACAGGCTTTAAAGCAGGTCTTTTCGGTAAAAAGCCTGAATATCTCCAGAAGCCTGAATACACAGAAGTTTTCGGTGTTGATGACTTTGCAGCTGCTTACGTTCGTCTTGAAGGTGATATCGTTCTTGACTTCCGTATTGCATGGGCAATGCATTGTGACACTCCCGGTGACACAATCATTATGGGTACTGAGGGCGGTCTTCGTATTCCTTCAACAGAATGCTGGAACGGTTCAATCGGCGGTCCTATGACTATTTATCACAACATAGCCGGTGAATGCGTTGAAACAGTTATCCCCGAATGCTCAAATGACGGTGATAACTTCGATAAGAAAATTCGTTCATTCATTGATGCTATTGAATTTAATCTCCCCTCACCCGTTCCCTCAAGCCAGATTATTTACAATCAGGCTATTATCGACGGTATTGCTCGTTCTTCGGATGCAGGCAGAGAAGTTGTTATCGAAATCCCTGAAATTTAATTAAAAAATAATTAATCGGTGTTGTAGTTTTTAAACTACAACACCGATTTTTATTTATTGTTTTTATTGATTTCTGTTTTCGCTTAAAACTATGTTAGTTTTTCCGTAAATATTATTCTGCATAGTCTGTGCCGCAAGAGGATAATCCACTTCCCAATACCACACGTCACCTGAATGAGCCTTTCTTGAAGCTTCATCAGGAACGACGTACTCTAATGATTCAAAATGCGCCCAACCACCAACAACTGCCTTAGTAGCAAGCGAGATAAGCTCAGCTTCTGTATAGCTAGTTTCGACGTAGGGTAAAAAGGTTTTTATATAGCTTGTAATTTCAGACGTATCAATAGATGCACATTTATAAAACAGATTACTCATAACTGCTCTTTGGCGTCTTGTACGGCTTACGTCACCATCAGCATCGCATTTTCGGCTACGACAATAAGCAAGAGCTTCATCACCATTCAAAAGAGTCCAGTTGCCAGCTTCAATATTAAAATCATAAGCGTTATTAATATAATCCGCCTCGTACTGTTGAACAGGTACGTTTACGCCACCGAGCTTATCAATAACAGCTTTAAAAAGTGCAAAGTTGATTGTAGCATAACCATCAATTCTTATTTTAAAATGAGTTTCAATTGTATTAATTAAATTTTCAACGCCATAAAACGGAAAAGCAGAATTGATTTTATTAAAGCTACCAACGCCACCGGGGGATTCAAGATAAGCATAGCTATCTCTCATAATTGAAGTCATTGTTATCTGACCCAATTCCCTATTCACAGAAATAATAATCATTGAGTCGGTAAGACCTGATATTGTATTTTGATTTCGTGTATCAACACCAATACAAAGAACGTTTATAACGTTAGGGTCATACATTATTTCTCCGCCGTTTGTTGCCCATTCTTTTATGCCCGTTTTAAAGTCGGTGAAATCGCCCTCATACATCAACTCGAATTCTTTTGCATCCTCAAGCTCTTCAGGGATAGTTTCATCATCGAAGTCATATACAAGAGTATCTTCAACAATAGGCTCCGCTTCTTGCAGATTTTTCCAATAGTTAAAACCAACTGCAAATAAAACAATACACGCAACAAGAATAAAACAAATAATTGCTAAAACAATTTTTTTGCCTTTTTTACTTTTTTTATTTTCAGACATCAATTAAGTCTCCTTATTAAACCTTCATACCATTATAGGATGTTTTTACCGCATCCTCAGACATATCGCAAGTTAAGCGGTAAATAGGTATTTCAGTTAAAATTTTACCAAGTAAATCAAGAGTTTTTTCCATTGTATCTTTCCTTACAGATCTCACCGTTTGCTCCATAAACAGCTTTAACGCCATTATACCGGGAATTCTTTTAATTTCATTCTCCCCTCTTTCAAGGAAAGCTATACCCGCAATAGGCACACCTATGTTTTCACTTTCGTCAGTCTTACCGCTCCAGGGGGTACCGTAAGCATAAAACTCACCATCTATACATCTTATAGCGGGCTTGTCATCATTTATAATTCTTGAGCCCTTAAGATGTTCGAGCCATAAATGAGTGTGAGTAGATTTGCCTGTACCTGATTTTGCAGAAAACAAATACGCCTTTCCTTCATACTCAACACAAGAAGAGTGTAGCATCAATCCGTCAAAATCAACAAGCTGTTCATAAAAGCTTGAACCGCTCCAAAGATATTCACATTCATCAAACGATAAATGAGGGTATTCCTTATGCTTATTTTCATAATATCTTTTAGGTATTTCAATAACAATATCAGCTTCTTCTTCACCGCTGTAAATATACGGCTGAACTCGTGACAAAAGAAGCTCACCCAAAATATTAATTTCTACTATTAAATCCGCAACTTTAAGCTTCAAAACAAACTCCTGTTAGTCCACAAGTATTTTATGGGTTCTTAATTTATTAAGAAACGCATCAACGTCATTTCTGATAACGTCTTCCGAAGCATCGTATTCAGTTTTTATTTCCGTAACGATGCTATCAATATTTTTACCGTCTTGCAACCCCTTCCAGATAATTTCTGCGGGTCCGTTAAGGGTAATCATCCCTTTAATATCTTTTACTGCATCACCGACAGGAACAACCACAGCAGTTCCCGCGATATTTTTTAAAATAAAATTTTCATTAAGCTTCATTTTATCACCTTAGAAAAGCATTTCGCTTTATCCGCTATATTAATCTTCATGACATCTTTCGTTGGGGCAAAGCACAGTGCCGTCTTCAAAAATGTAGTAATATATAGGGTCATCCTCGTCAGAGAAAGGACAAATCGGCGGCTCGTGATTTGCGCAGTATGTATAAAACATAATATTTTTTAACTTTTCTTTTTTAAGGAAGTAACCGGCATCGCAGCCCTCGCTATACTCCTTTATATTAACGTCTCTATATCCACCTCTGAGGTCACCTAATGTAAAAGCTACGTAACCGTTACCTGTGGGACGAAGAACAAAACAGTCCTTACCCTCGTAAGCATTATCGCTATTACCATCTGTTTTAGGATAAGTCGTTTTATGGTCACCTTGAACTTTATCAAAATATATTTTCGGCTGTTTTTTACCGTTATCCATCATACCGGTCATTGCTTCAAGCACCAAGCCTTCAACAACAACTCGCTGATTTTTGCAATCCTGTTTTTTTCTAATACCTAAAACGTTAGAAAAAATCGGAACTGCAACGCCAACCAAAATACCTAAAACAAGAACTGCAATTAGCATTTCCATCATTGTAAAACCTTTTTTTGAAAGAAAATATCTGTATAACATATATTTCACCTCACAAAATTTCAATTATATATTATCACAAATATTTTTTAAAAGCAATAACAAAAAACTCTCGACTAACCGAGAGTTTTAAATAGTTCGATTTTTAATTAAAGCTCTGTACCATCATCAGGATGCTTTGTACATTCAACAGTAACTGTAGCTGTTGTTTCGTTAACACCTGAAGATGAAGGTGCAACAATTTCAACTATATAAGTAACCTTTTCTGAATCACTACCTGCAGGACAATAAGGAAGTGCCTGGAAAAGAGAAGAAAAATTCTCAGCCTTATAAGAAACATCATCACCTGTAACATCTTTAATTTCACCGACAGAACCGTTAGATTCAATTTTGAATCCACCAGCAGCCTTATGCTGTTTGCCATCAATGTTACCCATAAGAAGACCGTTAACCTGAGAAATAATTTCACGACGGTTAGCAGCACAAGTTTTGATTCTTGCGTTCTTTGTAACAGCTGAGAAAATCGGAACTGCAACTGCAACAAGGATAGCCATAATAACAACAACAATCATCAATTCAACGAGGGTGAAACCTTTTTTGCTTTTTAATAACTTAAACATAACCAGCCACTCCTTAAAATCAAAATAAACAACAAATACATACTAATATGATAAACAAAAATATGTTTACGAGAATTTTCCGTAACTCTACGTCTAAAATAATACCATAATAATAAAGATTTGTAAATACTTTTAAGAAGATTTTACCATTGAATATCGTATAAATTTCGACTCATATATTATGTTATATTTAGGTAAAAACAACAAAGAAAAAAACTCCCGAGTTTCCTCGGGAGTAAAAATCATTTAATTAACTTTTATTAAACCGTTTAGTTAAATATTATACGTGTTCACCAGCATCGTCGCCGCCTGTACATGTAACTTCAACAGTTGCTGTTGTTTCGTTTGTACCTGTTGATGTAGCAGCTTTGATCTCTACTTTGTATTCACCGCTTGCGGGACAGTAGGGAACATCCTGGAAGAGACCTTCAAACATATCAACTGTGTAAGTTGCGTCAGTAGATGTACCAACGAGAGAAACTGTACCTACGCTACCATCAGATGTAACTTTGAATTCACCAGCAGCTGTGTGCTGTTTGCCATCAATATTACCCATAAGGAAACCGTTAACCTGAGAAACGATTTCACGGCGGTTAGCTGCACAAGTTTTGATTCTTGCGTTCTTTGTAACAGCTGAGAAAATCGGAACTGCAACTGCAACAAGGATAGCCATGATAACAACAACGATCATTAATTCAACGAGGGTGAAACCCTTTTTGCTCTTCATAAATTTAAACATTTACGAACAACTCCTTTAAAAAAATATTTTTTTAATATTACAGGCAAGTGTTTCTTCACCCTCACCGTAATACATTTACTATGTACCTCAGATACACAACTACCCATACGGGAATATTCCGTACCTTCGCTACACACACATAATAGCATATTAAATAATTTTTGTAAACACTTTTTCTTGTTTTTGTTAAAGTTTGACATTTTGCACAACTTTCTCACGTTTTTTTGTTCATATTTACGGTAATTTTTCGTTCACCAAACGAGAATAAAGCGTAACCGAGCGATTTTTTGTAAATAAAACGCAAGGTGACGGTAACGATACCAGATGCCAGATGCCAGATGCCAGATGCCAGTTGCGAGATGCCAGTTGCCAGATGCCAGTCATCAGTAGCTTCGCAAAATAATAATTAACATAAATAGTTCTACAATAACATTACTGCCATCGCAGACCCTTCATTATTCATTAGCGAACGTAGTGAGCATTATATCGGCACGACGTGCCCCTTAATTTGCCACTTGCCATTTCCCATTTGCAATTTTATAGATACTGCGAGTGGGCAGAAAATCGCAAAATGTGCAAAAAGATCAAACCTTCAGTAATGTGTTGTATTTTCAATGCAGACGGTGGAATTGCGAAGTGACGCTGTACAAGAAGTACTGCGAACTGAGCAAAACGCCGTATGCGTAAAAAGACCTACCCTACAGTAATGTGTTGTATTTTTGATGCAGTTTGTGATTTCTCTGCTCCGAAGCTGTATACAGATACTGCGAGTGGGCAGAAAATCACAAAATGTGCAAAAAGATCAAACCTTCAGTAATGTGTTGTATTTTTAATGCAGACGGTGGAATTGCGAAGTGACGCTGTACAAGAGGTACTGCGAACTGAGCAAAACGCCGTATGCGTAAAAAGACAACACATTAAAAAAACTCGCCGACTAGTGTCGGGGAGTAAGTATCAGAAACTAAATTACTTAATTTCAACCTTTGCGCCAGCTTCTTCAAGTTTTGCTTTAGCAGCTTCAGCATCATCCTTAGAGATGCCTTCTTTAAGAGTAGCGGGAGCACCGTCAACCTTAGCTTTTGCTTCTGCAAGGCCAAGACCTGTGAGCTCACGAACAACTTTGATAACAGCAATCTTATTTGCACCAACTTCAGCAAGTACAACGTCGAATTCTGTTTTCTCTTCAGCAGCAGCTGCTGCTTCAACGGGAGCTGCTACTGCAACAGCTGCAGCAGCGGATACACCAAATTCATCTTCTACAGCCTTAACAAGCTCAGAAAGCTCAAGAACTGTAAGTGTTTTTAATTCTTCAACAATAGCAGTAATGTTTTCAGATGCGATTTTATTTTCCTCCAATTATTTCGCCGTTTTGGCTTTTAATATTATTTTGCAACAATTATTCGGCTGCTGCTTCCGCGGTGTCGCCACCATTCTGTTTGTCTACGATAGCCTGAACTGCACGAGCGAAAGATGCGATAGGCGCATTGAATACGTTACATACAGTAGCAAGCAATACCTCTCTTGAGGGAAGTTTTGCAAGGCTGTCAACCTTTTCAACAGAGATTACCTCACCATCGAGGAAACCGCTTTTAACTGTGAAGTCTTTGTGAGTTGATGCGAACTTGCAAAGAATTCTTGCAGCAGCAACATAATCATCCTTAGATGTTGCAAGAGCTGTTGTACCTGCAAGACATGAAGAAAGACCTTCAAGGCTTGTATCTTTAATAGCGAGCTCGATCATTGTGTTCTTAGAAACAGTGTACTCAACACCTGCTTCACGAAGTTCCTTACGGAGAGCTGTGTCATCAGCAACGTTGATACCTTTGTAGTCAACGATAACACCTGCACATGCACCCTGAAGTCTCTCAGCGATAGCAGCAACTTCTGCTTTTTTTGCTTCTAAAACTTTTACACTTGGCAAACTAATTCACCTCCGTTAAATTTTTTTGCCAATTTCAAATGCCCTTCCCGCATAGCACGAGAAGGGCATAAAAACTCATAAATATAAAGAGTAAATACGCACATTCCTCGGCAGGCGGTCAGAACCATTAAACAAATTTGCACCTGCTGTCTTTAGAACAGCACAAGTAATATACCATACCAAAAGCGGTATGTCAAGTATTTTTTTATTAGTCTTCAGTATTTGCTGAAGAACCAACAAGCTTAGCAGCGTTTACACGGATACCGGGGCCCATTGTAGTAGCAACTACGCATGAACGGATGTAAGTACCCTTTGTTGCTGCGGGCTTTGCCTTGATGATAGCATCAAGAAGAGCCATAGCATTTTCTGTAAGCTTTTCGCCACCGAAAGAAGCCTTACCGATGGGGCAGTGAATGATGTTTGTTTTGTCAAGACGGTACTCAATTTTACCTGCTTTTGCTTCTTCAACAGCTTTTGCTGCGTCAGGAGTAACTGTACCAGCCTTGGGAGAGGGCATAAGACCTCTGGGACCAAGCACCTTACCAAGACGACCAACAAGGCCCATCATATCGGGTGTTGCAATACATACATCGAAATCCATGAAGCCGCCCTGTACCTTTTCGAGAAGGTCAGTATCACCAACGATATCTGCACCTGCTGCTTCAGCAGCTTTAGCAGCATCGCCTTTAGCGAAAACAGCTACACGAACATTTTTACCTGTACCGTTGGGGAGAACAACCGCACCTCTAACCTGCTGGTCAGCGTGACGAGAGTCAACACCAAGGCGTACGTGTAATTCAACAGTTTCGTCGAATTTAGCGCTTGCAGTTTTTGCTGCAAGTTCGAGAGCTTCTGCAAATTCGTAGAGCTTTGTCTTGTCAACGAGTTTTGCACTCTCTACATATTTTTTACCATGTTTCATAACTTAAATTCCTCCCAATAGAGTGGTTAAATCGGATTTACCTCCCACCCGGGAGCATCAATCAACTACAGTAACGCCCATGCTACGAGCTGTACCTGCAATCATAGAAATTGCAGAATCAATATCAGCAGCATTAAGGTCGGGCATTTTCTGTTCAGCGATTTTTCTAACTTGCTCTCCGGTAATTGTTGCAACCTTCGTTTTATTCGGAACACCTGAACCGCTTTCAATTCCGCAAGCTTTCTTAATAAGAACAGCAGCAGGCGGAGTCTTTGTAATAAAAGTGAAAGAACGGTCGGCATAAACAGTGATTACAACAGGAATGATGAGACCCATATCATTTTTTGTTCTCTCATTGAATTCCTTTGTGAATGCCATAATGTTTACACCGTGCTGACCTAAAGCAGGGCCAACAGGGGGTGCCGGGGTTGCTTTACCGGCGGGAATTTGCAATTTAATAAAACCTACAACCTTTTGAGCCATTTTTTGCACCTCCAAAATTCGTGGTATGGCGGAATAAGAGCTCGCCTTA
>JAZUQS010000081.1:0-15450 GCA_045605825.1 Acutalibacteraceae bacterium | reverse complement strand
ATTAAATTCGTCCATCGTTTAAATCCTCCCTTTCTTAAATATCAAGATTCTTAACGAAGTTTGCATTTTTCTCAATAAATTCTCTACGGGGCTCAACCTGATCACCCATAAGAATTGAGAATGTTTCATCAGCCTTTTCGGCATCTTCAACCGTAACTCTTAACATAAGTCTTGTTGCAGGGTCCATAGTTGTTTCCCAAAGCTGAGCAGGGTCCATTTCACCAAGACCTTTATATCGCTGAATTGAAACACCTGTGCCGATTTCAGCCATTATTTTATCTCTTTCCTCGTCGGAATAAGCATAATGATGCTTCTGACCTTTACTTATTCTGTAAAGAGGTGGCTGAGCAAGATAAACGTGGCCTTGTTTTATAAGCTCAGGCATATAACGGAAAAAGAAGGTAAGAAGAAGAGTTCTGATATGAGCACCGTCAACGTCGGCATCGGCCATGATAATAATTTTATCGTAACGAAGCTTTGTTATATCAAAATCTTCACCGATACCCGTACCTAAAGCAAGAACAACGGGTGTAAGCTTATCGTTACCGATAACCTTGTCAACTCTTGCCTTTTCAACGTTAAGCATTTTACCCCAAAGAGGAAGAATTGCCTGGAACATTCTATCTCTGCCTAATTTTGCAGAGCCGCCCGCAGAATCACCCTCGACGATGTAAACTTCAGTTCTTACGGCATCCTTTTCAATACAGTCAGCAAGCTTACCGGGAAGAGAGTTGCTTTCAAGAACAGATTTTCTTCTTGCACTGTCCCTTGCCTTACGGGCTGCTTCTCTTGCTCTTGATGCATCGAGAGCTTTATTGAAAATAGCCTTTGCATCTGATGGATTTTCTTCAAAATAAGTTGAAAGCTTTTCATAAACGCATTTTGAAACGAGAGGTGTAATATCAGTATTACCTAATTTACCCTTTGTCTGTCCTTCAAACTGTGCTTCTGTAAGCTTAACGCTTATAACAGCGGTAAGACCTTCTCTGACGTCGTCACCCGAAAGATTTTTATCGTTATCCTTCAAAAGCTTATATTTTCTGCCGTAATCATTGAAAACTCTTGTTAAAGCTGTTTTAAAGCCGTTTTCGTGAGTACCGCCGTCAATAGTTCTTACATTGTTAGCGAAGCTTAAAAGTAATTCGTTATAGCTGTCATTATACATCAAAGCAATATTTGCTTCTCTGTCACCGCTTACAGCTGAAAATGAAATTGGATTTTCGTGTAAGGGCGTAAGACCTCTTTTTTTAGTTTCAAATTCTACGAAGGATGAAATACCGCCCTCATAGCAGTAAGTTTCTTTAACCTCGTCAATTTCACGCTTATCAGTAAGAGAAATTGAAAGACCTGCATTAAGGAAAGCCTGTTCCCTTAATCTTCTTTCAAGAGTTTCAAACTCATAAACGGTAGTTTCAGTAAATATTTCGGGGTCTGCCTTAAATCTTATAAGAGTACCTGTTTCATCAGTATCACCGATAACCTTTAAATCGCAGGTAGGCGTACCTCTTTCAAATCTCTGATAGTGAACGTGACCGTCCTGAGATACCTCTACCTCAAACCATTCTGAAAGGGCGTTAACAACTGATGAACCAACACCGTGAAGACCACCTGAAACCTTATAACCGCTACCACCGAATTTACCGCCTGCGTGAAGCACGGTAAGAACAACGGTAACTGCGGGAAGACCCTGCTGTTCATTAATACCAACAGGGATACCACGACCGTTGTCGCGAACGGTAATTACGTTGTCGGGAAGTATTTCTACCTCAATATGAGTACAAAAGCCTGCAAGAGCCTCATCGATAGAGTTATCAACGATTTCATATACAAGGTGATGAAGACCCTTAGGACCGGTTGAGCCTATGTACATACCGGGTCTTTTTCTAACTGCTTCAAGACCTTCGAGAACCTGAATTGCACTTGCATCGTATTTTTCGGTTACTACGGTATCAATAGCATCTTCACTAAGTACTACTGATTCTTCCAAAGCTTCCTGGCGAAGCTCTTCTTCGGTTTTAATAATGTTTTCGTCCAAAATTCTGACCTCCGTAGAATATTCAAATAATTATATAAAATTAAATTATTTCTGATTTTTTAGATTTATTATAAAATTTAATAATGAGCCTTACCCGACTCAATTCTTCTTAAAATTGTTCCAACCGCAACGGGTGAAATAAATATTTTTTTACCGTTTTTAGTCTGACAAACTATAAAAGACTTAGGTAATTCAAAGGGAGCAACGTTTACAACTTGCTTTTTCTTTTCAGCGGTATTTAAATAATCTATAGTTTTTTTCATAACGGTCGTATTATCCATATCAAATATACCGATTATTTCTTTATCAACAATAACAGTATCGTGGCCTATATGAATAAACATCAGACTATTTCACCGCCTTTAATTTCAAAGGACTTACCACCGCAAAGTCTTAAGACTTGAGATGGGTCACAGCAGGTAAGAAAAACTTGTCTGTCTGTAATATGATTAAGTACGTAATCCTGACGTTTTTCGTCAAGCTCACTCATAACGTCATCTAAAAGAGCAACGGGAGTTTCACCGGTTACCTTTTTGATAATTTCCGATTCACCCAGCTTTAAAGCCAATGCACAAGACCTTTGCTGACCTTGTGAGCCGAAGCTTCTAGCACTAACGTTATTTATAAGAATTTCGATATCATCTCTATGAGGGCCTACAGAGGTTGTTTTATAAATAACGTCCTCTTTTCGAGCCTCTTTGATTTTTTCAAGCTCTTGAATATAAATATCCTTTGATGAACTGTTTTTATCAATTTCTTTTGATTTTGAATAAAAAACCGAAATATTTTCTTTATTTTCTGAAATTCCGGAATAAATATTCATACTATATTCAGATAAAATATCTATGTATTTTAATCTTTCAACTATAACGGCTGAAGCATATCTTGCTAATTGGTCGTCAAAGGAATCTAAAACGTCGTAAAGCTGAGGACTCATATATAAATCCTTTAAAAGAGCGTTTCTATGCATTAAAACCTTTTTATATGAAGCAAGATACTCTGCATATTTCGGTTTAAGCTGGCAAAGGGCGGTATCAAGAAATTTTCTTCTCGCACCGGGGCCGTCTTTAATAAGAGAAAGATGCACGGGTGAAAAAATTACGGCGTAAAACGAGCCTATAAGCTCTGCTGACGAGCGAAGAGAAATTCCATTTAAAGAAACGTTTTTCTTTTTATCGGAAAAAATAATTTCAGACTTCTTTTCTCTTGAATTATCTCTGAAATTAAGGTTAATTTTTGCAAAATCTTCACCGAACTTTAAAAATTCTGCATCCTTAGCCCCACGAAAGCTTTTACAACCCGTAAAAAGCCAGATTGATTCAAGAATATTAGTTTTACCCTGAGCATTTTCACCGTAAATTACGTTAACGCCCTCATCAGCCGATAAAGTTAAATCGGTAATATTTCTGAAATTATTAATTTTTACAGAATCTACCGTCATAATTTCACCGTTTACCTTTTGTAGATGCCAGTTTTAAGATGCCAGATGCCAGATACTTCGTATTATGAAATATAATCGGCGTAGCCCCTTAATTTGCCACTTGCCATTTACAATTTACAATTTTTATTTTACGTCATAAATAACGTGCTCGTATTCTGCACTGTCGCCTGAACGCATTTTTTTGCCTCTCATAGTGCAAACCTCGCCGTTAACCTTTACTTCACCGTCTTGAATAATAATTTTAGCGTGACCGCCCGTGTTAACAACACCAACGTTTTTTAAAAGGTCATCAAGACGTATATATTCACCTTTTAAAACAAACTCTTTATGCTCTTTAGGAGCAACCTTTACTTTAATTTTCATTATTCTACAAGCCTTTTAAAAATGTTCAAAACTTAATTATAAATACTATTTGTAATAATAATTTTTAATGTCAGCTGATATTTTCGTTTTTAAGACGCATAGGAATAATGAGGAAAATGAAGTTGTCACCCTCAATAGGTTTAATAATAATGGGTGAAACGGGGCTTGAAAGCTCAATATTAACCTCGTCAACGTCAACAGTTCTTAAGCAGTCAATAAGATAAGTATTATTAAAGCCGATTTCTACCCTTTTACCCTCAATTGAAGCGGGAATTTTATCAGTAGCAGCACCGAGAGAGGTTGCACTTGACATTCTTATTGTATTATCGTCAAAAACGCATCTTACGGGGCTCTTAATTTTACTTGTAATAAGAAGTGAAGTTCTTTCAACACTGTCAAGAATAAGCTTAAGGTTAACTCTTGCCTTTGTTGAGCTTTCAGAAGGAATTGCATTTTTATAATTAAAGAATTCACCCTCTAAAAGACGGGAAATAATTCTGTAATTGCCGATTTCAAAAAGAATAAACTTTTTGCCGATTGAGAAGGTAATATTTGTTTCATCGTCATCCGCTAATTTAACAACCTCAGAAAGAGTTTTTGCGGGTACAACGAAGGTCATATCATCCCCGGCATATTCAATAGGCTCATTTCTGATTGCAAGACGGAAGCCGTCGCAGGAAATAAGTCTTAAATTATTGTTTTCAACCTCAAATTTAATACCTTTATGAACGGGCTTAATATCTTGTACGGCAACAGCAAAAATTGTCTGCTTAACCATATTTTTAAGAATACCCTGTTTAATAGCAAAAGGAATACCGCCCGTAACTGTAGGAAGCTCGGGATAGTCATCAGCGGGGATACCAACAAGTGAAAATTCTGCTTCACCTGATGTAATTTTACAAAGATTGTGGTTATCAGAGCTGATAGTAACGCTTTGAGAAGGTAATCTTCTTAAAATATCGCAAAGAAGACGTGCGTTAAGAACGATGCTACCCTCTGACTCTGCTGAGCATTCAATAATAGTTGTAATACCTACCTCAAGGTCATAGCCTGTAAGGGTAAGCTTTGAATTTTTTGCATTGAGGAGAATACCCTCTGTTGCAGGAAGAGTGCTTTTCTGCGGAACGCCTCTTTGAACTATGTTACAAGCTTCCGCAAGAACTGATGTGTTACATACAATTTTCATAAATTTTCCTCCGTTCGGTAGAGTAATTTAAAAATTTAATTTTTGAATGAATAAATTAAAAATTTCTGCCTAAAATAATATATTAAACAGTAGCAGTAGTAGAGCCTGTCTAATTTGTAGAAAACTTTTTTTGCCCTTGATTTTATTGGGTTTTAAGAGCCTTTACCGCTTGTACAGAAAATGTTAATTAATGTCAGTAATCGTAGCTTTAAAAATGCCCTTGTCAGCAATGTTTAAAACTTTTTGAACATTGACGTTTAATTGTTCAAAGATTTTGTTTTTAAACACCTTAAATCTTAATCGTTTCTTTCGTCTTTAATGCTCTTCATTATATCGTATACGGTTGATTTAAGCTGGGGGTTGTCCTCCATTTTGCTTTCAGCCGCTTCTAACGAATAAATAACGGTTGAGTGCTTCTTACCGCCGAATTGAACACCTATTTCTTCATAAGTAAGGTTTGTTACCTCTCTCATAATATACATAGCAAACTGACGTGCATTTGAAATTTCAGCCTTTTTCTTTTCAGAACGGATATCCGCCGCATTAACTCCGAAGCTTTTTGCTACCTTTTCTATAATGTTGTTGATTGTAACCTCTGTTGGCTGAGCATAATAAATAATGTCTTTAATGGCATCGTTTGCTATGCCTATTGTAGGAACAATTTGATTAAGCGAATAAACTGCGTAAAGCTTGTTTACAACGCCCTCAATCTGACGAACGTTATTTTTAAGTCTTTCAGCAATAAACTCTACAACGTCATCGGGAATAGGCATATTGTAGGCCTGAGCTTTTCTCTTGATAATCGCAATTCTTGTTTCAAGCATAGGGGGCTGAATATCAGCAAGAAGACCTTGAACGAAACGGCTTCTCAACCTTTCCTCAAGAGTTGCAATATCCTTAGGCGGACGGTCAGATGTAAGAACTATCTGCTTGCCCTGATTTATAAGAGCCTCAAAGGTATGGAAGAATTCTTCCTGAGCAACGTTTGTTTTACCGATAAACTGAATATCGTCCATAAGAAGAATATCAGCATTTCTGTATTTGTTATGGAATTCAGACATATTCTTTTCGGTAATATGGTCAATAATCTCGTTAAGAAAATTTTCACCGTTAGTGTAAATAATATTCATTGTCGGTGCTTTTCTTGTAAGCTCGGCTTTAATAGCCTTAAGAAGATGAGTTTTACCAAGACCCGATTCACCGTAAATGAAAAGCGGGTTATGTACGCTACCCGGATTGTTTGAAACGGCAACTGCCGCAACGTAAGCAAACTGGTTTGTAGAGCCAACGATAAAGTTATTAAAGGTAGGATCTAATCTGCCTGAATCAAGCTCTGCAGCAGCAACCTGCTGATTATAAGTATCATCATCAGAAATTTTTGCCGCTTCCTCATCAATAGTGACGATAATTCTTGTTTTAAAGCCTAAAACGTTTGCGGTTGCTTCTGTAATTTCGTCAAGAAAACGGTTGTTGATAATATTCTTTTTGAAAGCTGAAGAAGCTTCTAAAACTAAACTGTCACCATCAAATGAAACGGGCTTTAAATCACTAATCCAGGTGGACATAACTGCTCCGGAAACGTTACCTGTAATTTCTTTTAATATGGCATTCCACATCTCTAAAAGATTGTCCAATTTTTTCACCCCAAAGTTTACAATATAATATATATATAAATATAATTATAAATATAAATATACATTTAATAAATTATATCATATACTATACTTTAATGCAACCCAAACAGAAAAAAATATCGACATTTTGCGAAAAAATGTTCATAACTTTTTATAAAATAATTAACAAAAAAATCGTTATTTACGGTCTTGAAATTTTTATAGTGTTAATGTAATATAAAATAGAATAAATATAAATAAAAAATTACGGATTTTTTGAAGAAGAAAGGCGAAAAATGGATTTTACAAAATACAATTGTCTTGTTTGCGGACAAAAATTTAAAGATACTGACGACGTTGTTGTTTGCCCTGATTGCGGTACTCCTCATCATAGAGAATGCTGGTTTAATAACGGCAAATGTGCAAATTCTGACAGGCACGGTTTTAAAGACCCTATCGAAGTAGAATTTAAACAAGTTGAGTCAGAAGATAATATTGATAATTCAGCTGAAAACAGCATAGAAAAAGAAGATGAAAATACTTCCGGTAATGCTCAGGTATTCGGCTATTTCGGTAATACAAATTTTAACGAAAATCAAGGAAAAGAGCCTCCTCAGAAAATAGTTCAGGATATTATGGACAGGCTTAATAACAACTCTCAGGAAGAGGTTGTTATTGATAATCACAAGCTTTCATTTTTTGCGGCGGCTATAGGTAAAAATCAAGAATATTATCTTCCCCGTTTTATGCTTTTTGAAAAGGTAAAAAAGGCTTTTTCTTGGAATATTGCCGGCTTTTTCGTTCCGCTTGCGTGGACTCTTTACAGAAAAATGTACAAGCTTTCAGCACTTATTTTTGCGGTGTATATGATAATTTTTTCAATTTCTGCAGTTCCTCTTATAAGTAACGAAGAATATTTAAACGCTACTCAAGAATGCTTGCAGGAGGATCCTCAGTGTGCAACGAAAATTCTTGCATATCAAACGGGCTCAACAGACGTTACCTTAACCGCAAAGCAAGCAGAGCTTTACGAAATAATGGAAAAAATCGAAATACCCGTTTATATTCAGGTTATTTCTTACGTTTTAACAATAGGCTTGAGAATTGCTATGGGTGTTTTCGGAACTTATCTTTATTTTAAAAAGTTATCTAAAAATCTAACGAAGCTTGAAGCGAAAGCATCGGCTACGGGTATGACTGACGAAGCTTTAAAAATGCTTCTTTATAAAAAATACGGTACGTTACCTATAATAATTTGTGCCATTGTAGGCTTTTTTGAGTGGCAGATTTTTTAAAGAATTTTTTGGTGGATAATATTCGGTAACAACAGGGGATAGGAAAGAATGAAATTAAAAATATACGGTACTTGTGCGGCAGAGGGCTTTCCCGCAATGTTTTGCTCATGTACTGTTTGCGAAAATGCTCGTAAATGGGGCGGAAAAAATATAAGAACTCGTTCTCAGGCAGTTATTGACGATAAAATTCTTATAGATTTTTCTGCCGATACGTATTTACATATATTAAACTACGGTCTTGATTTAAGAAAAATAAAGGCGTGCTTTATTACCCACGGTCACGACGACCATTTATACCCTTACGATTTAAAATACAGAATTGAAAAATACGGTCACAGTAAAGAAGGCGAAAAAGAAAATAAAAAGCCTCTTCCCGTCTTCGCAACTCTTGAATCGGGGGAGAGCCTTAAAAAAATTATTGAAAACGAAGTCAACAAAAAGGACGAAAATGCTCTCGAATTTAAAGAGCTTACACTCTTTGAAAGTGTTGATATTGAAGGCTATAAAGTAACACCCGTTAAAGCGAGTCACGCCCAATCACTTAACCCCTGCTTTTATATTTTTGAAAAAGAGGGAAAATCAATTCTCTGGGCTCACGATACGGGCTATTTCCCCGATGAAACTTGGGATTATATCGAAAACAGCGGTATAAAATTCGATTTTATTTCTCTTGACTGTACCTCAACCTCAAATGAAAAGGCTTTCTCTCATCATATGGGCTTAAAGGCTTGTTGTGAAGTTAAGGAAAGGCTTTTGAAGAAAAATGCAGACGAAAAAACCGTGTTTTTATTAAACCATTTTTCTCATAACGGCGGGCTTTGCTATGATGAGCTTGTGCCCATAGCAGAAAAGCACGGCTTCATTGTATCTTACGATACAATCGAGTTTGAAATTTAACGAAAATTAACCTTATATAATGATTTTTACATAAAAGCAGGTGATAAAATGCATACACCTCTTGCAGACAGAATACGTCCGCAAAGCCTTGACGATATTGTAGGTCAGCAGCACTTAATAGGTGAGGGCAAGCCCTTAAGAAATATAATAGAATCAGGGGAGCTTCCTAATCTTATATTTTACGGGCCGTCGGGCACGGGTAAAACAACCCTTGCAAGAATGATTGCGAAAAAAACCGACCGCACTTTAAGAAAGCTTAACTGCACAACTGCAGGCACACAGGATATACGTGATATCGTTGAGGATTTAAATGCCTTTACCGCACCAAACGGAATTTTACTTTATCTTGACGAGATTCAGTATTTTAATAAAAAGCAGCAACAGACCTTACTTGAATATATTGAGGACGGGTCAATAACCTTGATAGCATCAACAACCGAAAACCCTTATTTTTACGTTTACAGTGCTATTTTAAGCCGTTCTTCAGTATTTGAATTCAAATACGTAACTCCCGAAGAAGTAGAAAAAGCCGTGAACAGAGGCTTCGACCTTTTAGCAGAAGAAAAAGGGGAGGAGTTTCAGGTTGAAGAGGGTGTTGCTCTTCATATTGCAAGGGCTTGTGGCGGTGACGTAAGAAAATCACTTAATTCTGTTGAGCTTTGCGTTTTAGCAGCACCAAAACCAGAAGAAAACGAAAAAAGAATAATAACTCTTGAAAATGCAAAGAAATTAACGCAAAGAAGTGCTTTAAGATATGACCGTGAGGGTGACGAGCATTACGATATTTTATCTGCTTTTCAAAAATCTATGCGAGGCTCCGACCCTGACGCCGCAATTCATTACCTTTCAAGGCTTTTAGAGGCGGGAGATATGACCTCGGCAATAAGAAGGCTTTTAGTTTGCGCAGCTGAGGACGTAGGTCTTGCCTACCCTATGATTTTACCTATAGTAAAGGCGGCAACTGATATTGCTCTTCAGGTGGGTATGCCTGAAGCAAGGCTTCCACTTGCAGATGCAGTTATTTTAGTTTGTAATTCACCTAAATCAAATACAGCTCACAACGCAGTTATTGCCGCTACGGAGGATATTAAAAAAGGTAAAAGCGGACCGATACCCCGTCACCTTCAAAATAAGCATTTTGACGGTGATGATGCAGAAATTAAGGGTCAGTTTTACAACTATCCTCACGATTACCCGAATTCTTGGGTTTCACAGCAATATTTGCCCGATGCTCTTAAAAATGCAAAGTATTACGAATACGGCAACAACAAGCAAGAGCAGGCGGCTAGAGAATATTGGCAAAAAATTAAAGGGGGACTCTAAAATGAAAAAAAGAACTATATTTATTTCCGTATTGATGTGCTTACTTTTAATTTTCAGTAGTTTTTCTGTTTTTGCCGAGGACGTTGCTATTATCGGCGGTGCCGACGGCGAAACAGAAATTATTGTAGGTGACGAAGAAATAGTAGACGAAGCAATCGAAGAAGATATTGAAGAGGTTTTCGGTGAAGATTTTATGGGAGCAATGATTTTTTTCATGGTTGCTTACATGTTTTCAATGCTTTGCCTTCCTGCACTTATAGTTATGATAGTATTTATCGTTAAAAATAACAAAGCAAAGAAGGATATTAAGGAATTTGAGCTTCGTTTCGGCCCTATTTCACCGATTTATAACGGTAACGTAAATAATTTTAATACTACACCCTATTACAACAATTCCTATAACGGATATAATAATCAAGGGGGGCAGATGTAATGAAAAACGTTAAAAAACTCGCTTTTATTTTAGCTTTAAGCCTTTTAGCATCCTGCTTTTTCGGTATCAGTGCTTTTGCAGGGGATAAAGCTATCGAAAAGGACTATTTTGAAGTAAATACTGATATTTTATATGCAAAAATTCCTGACGATTTCGATTTTGACCCTTACAGCTCAATGAGTTATTTAGATACGTATTATTTTTCTGATAATGATTTGAATTCTATTCAGTTTTTGGTGCTCCAAAACAACAAAGCTCCCAATGGAATTATGTCTATTTCTGATGCTCAGGCAGTTGAAATAGTTGAAGATTATTACGGTGCTCAGTGGAGCTACGTTATTGAAAATGCAAGGGTTTCAAAAGCAATCGTAAACGGTATTTCTGCTTTGAGAGTGGACGGTGCATTTTCATTTTATCCTTTTGATTCAGCAGATTATCAGTATGATGAATACTATTACGGAATGTGTGCGTACCTTATTGCAACAAAAGAAAACATTTTCGTAATAGTTTACGAAAGCTGGTATGAAGAGGTTGAAATTGAAGATTTTGAAGAGGTAGTTTCAACCGTGCTTGTTAACGGTACATATTTTGAGGGTGATAAATTAACTGTTAATCACGATTTTTCATCTGCTCCCGCTTATAAAGATGCTGCAATTACAGATGCAGAGAGTGTAGACGGTGAGTGGGGCGACAGCTTTTACGATGACGAAATTTTAAATGATGAAGCTTTAGGCGTTTTTGAAGAAGGCTTTTCAGCAATCGTAGTAGTTGTATGCATTTTCTCCTTGATTTTACCGACGGTTATATTTATAATCCTTGCTATAGTATTTGGCGTTAAATATAATAAGAATAAGAAAAAGCTTGATGAATACGAGGCTCGATACGGATTTAAGGGATTAAATTATTATAACAATCCTAACCCCGTTCAACCTGATAATTACGGCTATAACGGTCAACCCTACGGTGCACAAGGCTATAACGCTCAACCCCAACAGACAGCTACGTATCAGCAACCTGTAAATACACCCGTGTATCCTGTGGATATGCCTTCGTCACCGACAGAAACTACTACACCGCCACAAGACCCGACGGTAAATTCATAAAAAGTAACAGTCTTGCCAAAAACAACAAGCTTGTAGGCAGATTAAAATGAATAGAAGGTGGCTTTAAAATGAAAAAAACTGTAAAAGCTTTAGCTCTTGTTTTAGTTTTTATAATGTCTTTCGGCTTTGTAACTGCTTCAGCAAAGGGAACCGTTCTTTCAAACGATAAATTTTACGTTGAGCTTCCCGAGGGCTTTGAAATTTGTACGGATTACGGCGATAGCCATTACTATTTTGAAAATGAATATTCGTATGAAGGAATAGATATTATTGTTGAGGGAAATTTACTTTTTCCAGACGGTATTAAAAATACTCCTGAAAATATAATTGAAGAAAGGTTTAAGACTTTCTTTTATGACGTTGATGAAACCGGTTTTGCTGAAGTTAAAACCTTAGAAAAAGGTGAAATTAACGGCATAAGTGCTTGCTACGTCTACGGTTACGTTGATAACGAATTATATTCAGACGATATATTCGCCTATATTTTAACTACTAGAGAAACTCTTTTCATCGTTTACACAACTTTAAGTTCAGGTACTCAAGATGAGGGAAAACAACCCGCTTATCTTAAGGATTTTATGAAAAATTTCCTTGTAAACGGTACTTATTACGACGGTGAAAAGCTTTCAAAGGCTCACGATTTCTCAAAGGAAGAGCATTATATTGATGCTCTCGAAAGAGATATGCTTACAGAGGATTATTATGAATATAATGACGATTTTGACGTTATTTTAGGTTTTATTATTGCTTCTTTCACTTTACCTGTAGTTTTAATTGTGTTTATAGTGCTTTACTTTAAAACAAAAAAGAAGCTTAAGGAATATAAAGAGTTTTTCGGAACGATTGAGCAAGCAAGATCGGCTATGTATCAGCAACAAATGCAAAGAGGCTATCAGCCTTACGCAAATCCGCAGTATTACGGTTATAATTCCGGTATGCAGCAACCTGTTCAGCCGTATAATCAGGGCGGTTATGCTCCTCAACAACAGCCCCAACAGCCTATACAGCCCCAACAAACGTCAGCTTCTTCTGAAACACAGGAGTTTTAAAGCTATTTATGTAAATTATTAAATTTAAATATATTTTTTGAGGTGTTCTTATGAAACAGTTTCCTATTGGTATTATCATCAACAGCTTCCGCACAGACATTCCTACAGCAGTAAAAAAAGCGGCAGAATGTGGTGCACAGGGTATTCAGGTTTACGCTACAAGCGGCGAAATGTCACCCGACGTGCTTGTTGGTTCAAAAAGAAAAGAGTTTTTAGACCTTGTAAAATCAAACGGTCTTGTAATCTCTGCTCTTTGCGGTGACCTTGGCGGCGGTGGATTTATCCACGCTGACAAGAATAGAGAAAGAGTTGATTTTTCAAAGAAAATTCTTGACCTTGCTAAAGAGCTTGAAACAGATGTTGTTACAACTCATATCGGCGTTGTACCAAACGACCCCAACCATGACAGATATAAAATTATGCAGGAGGCTTGCAGAGAGCTTGCTGAATACGCTGATTCTATTGATGCTCACTTTGCAGTTGAAACAGGTCCCGAAACAAGTGCAGTGTTAAAGGGCTTCCTTGATAGCCTTGATTCTACGGGCGTAGGTGTTAACCTTGACCCTGCAAACTTAGTTATGGTTACCGGTGATGACCCCGTTCAAGCAGTACATAACCTTAAAAAATATATCGTTCATACTCACGCAAAGGACGGTAAGCAGATTTTCTACAAAGATCCCGAAATCGTTTACGGAATTAAGAAAGACGTTATCGTTACTGAGGATTCATTTATCGAAGTTCCTCTCGGTGAGGGTAGCGTACCCTTCCCCGCATACCTTAAAGCTCTTGAGGATATCGGCTACAACGGCTTCCTTACTATCGAGCGTGAGGTAGGCGACGATCCCGCAAAGGATATCAAAGCAGCGGTTGAGTTTCTTAAGAATACGATGAGATAAGAAGGTTGCCGGTCGCCAGTTGCTTCGCACATGATTTAGTGAGGAGTGTGTAGTTAGGAGTGAGGAGTGTCGGGGCACTGCGTGCCGATTGTAATTCTCACTACGTTCGCTAATGAATGATGAATAATGAATAGTGAATAATGAATAATTAAGGGTCTGCGACGGCAATATAATTTGCTATCGCAGACCTGTTTTTATTGTTAAAGTAACGTCTTACATACATTTGCATACAGCAGGTGTATATGATATAATATTAATATAAGAAAAACTAAATCGGAGGCGAAAATGGAGAAAAATAATTCTAAAAAAGAAATAATATTAAATAAAATAAAAAAATTTAAAATAAAGAATTTCATTATGCTGACCCTTGCAGGTATGATAAATGCCTTCGGTGTTATATGCTTTTTAAGTCCTGTAAAGCTTTACGACAGCGGTATTTCGGGTACTTCAATGCTTCTTGCTCAGCTGACTCCCGAATATTTAACCTTGTCAATATTCTTGTTGGTTCTTAACGTTCCGCTTTTTATTTACGGTATGAAAAAGCAAGGTGTGCATTTTACCGTTTGTGCCGTATATACCGTTGCAATTTATTCACTTTCTGCATATCTTATTACCGACGTTTTACCTATTGACGTGAATTTTGCATCACCTCTTGCAGGTACGGATTTGCTTTTATGTGCTATTTTCGGCGGTATAATTTCGGGTATCGGTAGCGGTATGGCTATAAGATTCGGCGGTGCAATGGACGGTATTGAGGTTATGGCGGTAATATTTGCAAAAAAGCTTGGTATTACTGTTGGTACGTTCGTTATGATTTACAACGTAACTCTTTATATAATATGCGGTTTACTTATTAAAAGCTGGATTTTACCCCTTTATTCTATAGTCGCTTACGGTGCGGCTTTAAAAACCGTTGACTATATCGTTGAAGGCTTTGACCGAGCAAAATGTGCAATGATTATAACAACAGAGCCTGACGACGTTTGCTGGATACTTACTGAAGCCTTCGAAAGCGGTATGACTCGAATTGAGGTTGTTGGAGGTTATTCAAACAAGCCTAAAACGATGATTTATTTTATAGTAAACAGATTTCAGGTTTCAAAGCTTAAAGATATTGTGCACGAAATCGACCCCGGTGCATATATCTCAATTAGCGAGGTTGCAGATGTTTTCACATCAAAGCATAGTGAAAAAGAGTAATAAAAACAGAAAATTTGATACAAAAGCAAAAGAAAGCACCGACTGAGGGGACAGTCGGTGCTTTCCCGATACATAGTATAACACAATGTATCTCTTGAGGAGGGTTAGTTTCCAAAAAATAGAAACTAAATACTTGTACTCGGGTGCGGCTCCTTTTCCAAGTACAAACGGATTATAACAACGTGATATTATATTAATGTTATATAATTATGAACAAATTGTTAATGAAAAAGTGTTCCACGTGAAACAAAGCTCGTTTTACTTGCAAGTAATAAGGGATAGTGAATAGTGAAGAAGTAAAGGTCTGCGACGGCAAATTTTAGTCGCCAGTCGCCGGAGGCTTCGCGGAGAGTAAAAAGGTGAGGCTTTGCGAAGCTTTGCCTCCCTGTGCGAAGCATAGGGAGGGGGACCGTTCTTTAATATATTAATAGCTAACAGACAGTATATTCCGTGCGACATACTGTCTGTTATTCGTTTATTAAATCGGAACGGTGGTGGGTAGTTCTCTTACGTCTTAGGTTTAGACGGATAGAAGACTACTTATCCCTCTTTTTTGCTTGCAAAAAGGAGGGTTGACCGACGCCGTCAGGCGTTGGTGGGTGGTACCCGACGTGAG
>JAZUQS010000080.1:0-53188 GCA_045605825.1 Acutalibacteraceae bacterium | reverse complement strand
TTTACTGATGTAACAATATACTTCCAATAGTTTGTTTTATTAATAAATAAAATATAACCAAAAACATCGCCTTGAGTGATTGTGATTCACTCAAGGCGGTATTTTTTATAAATTATTTAAGTATCAAATCAGCGTAAATGGGATAGTGGTCTGAAACGTATCTTCCGTCAATACCTTCGGTAACTACCTTGTAAACGGTAGCGTCGAATTTATCGTTAATCATAACATAGTCGATAATATCGCCGTCGTGCTGAGTAGGCTTTGTATCGTGGTATGTACAGTAATCCATTGTTTCGGGTGCGATGAATTTAGTGTCTTTAAGCACGCCTGATTCTACAAACTGATTGTAGTTATCACCGTCCTGACGAACGTTCATATCTGCAGTGAAAACAACGGGGATATCCTCGAATTCTTTTGCCTTGTTTATAATAAGCTCAACACTGTTTTTTCTCGCCTCAATACCAACGTGGTCGAAATGACTGTTAAGGTGAGCATATTTCTGACCTGTTACTTTATCTTCAAGAACAACCCAGGTACAAACTCTTCTGCAAGCAGCATCCCAACCGAATGATACCTCGTCGGGAGTTTCTGAAAGCCAGAAGGTACCGCTGTCCACTACGTTGTATTTATCTTTAAGGTAGAAAATTGCGGAGTATTCGCCTTCGTTGTCACCGTCGTCTCTGCCAACGCCAACGTAGCTGTATTTTTCACCGAGAGTTTTATTTAATGTTTCCATCCATTCGGGTGTAGCCTCTTGAACACCTACAGAGTCGGGGTTACCGTCAATAATTGACTGTGTAACGATGTCGATTCTGTCCTCCCAAGTATCGTTGCCAACGTTTGCACATCTGATATTAAATGACATAATTCTCATTGCATTTTCCTCCTTTTGAGTAAAGCCTTGAATAACAGGGTTTTCGTGTATTTTTTTATTGATTAAAACCCCTGCGGTAACGCCGATTACTGCGGTTACGGCTACGGCAGTTAAACCTATTGCTAATTTCTTTTTGTTCAAGAATACCCCTCCTAAAAATATGTACAGTAGTATAATATCACAAATAAAAACTGTGTCAATATAAGTAGAAAATAAAGAAAAAATAACCTCACAGAATTTTTTCTGTGAGGTCAATTTTTTATTTGTTAATTTATTAGTTGTGCTGTTTACCGAATTTTCTCTGGAAGAACTTAACAATTTCAACAATCGGAATGATGAGGAATGCAAGACCGAGAGAAATAAGGTATGCCTTAAGGTCAAGGTGAGCAAAGCCGAAGAGGTTTGAAAGGAAATCGATCTCAACAACTGCTGTTGTAAGAAGGAATGAACCAACCATAGCACCGTAAAGAGCTTTGTTGTGCTGACCCTTGAATACCATTGCAACAACTGAGTTTCTCTGTGAACGCATATTGAATGAATGGAAAATTTCGCACATTGCCATTGTGAAGAATGCCATTGTCATACCTTCACTGCTGTCGGGAATGTTTCTGAAAACAAGGTGACCTGTTTCAAGGAATTCACCAACGTAGAAAGCAATAACTGTAAGAATACTTACAAGAATACCCTGATATGCGCAGTCAACACCGAGACCGCCTGAGAAAATACCGTCAGTTTTGCTTCTGGGCTTTCTCTTCATGATATTTGATTCGGGCTTTTCAAGACCGAGAGCAAGAGCGGGGAAGCAGTCTGTAACAAGGTTAATAAAGAGAAGGTGAGGAGCTTCAAGAATTGTAAAGCTCATAATTGTTGCGAAGAAGATTGAAACAACTTCTGAAAGGTTTGAACCGAGAAGGAACTGAATAGCCTTACGGATGTTGTCGTAAATTCTTCTACCTTCACCAACTGCTGAAACGATAGTTGCAAAGTTATCGTCTGTAAGAACCATATCAGCAACGTTCTTTGTAACGTCTGTACCGGTGATACCCATACCAACACCGATGTCGGCACTCTTGATAGAGGGAGCATCGTTAACACCGTCGCCGGTCATAGCAGTAACGTAGCCTTTGTTTCTCCAAGCGTTAACAATTCTTGTCTTGTGCTCGGGCTGAACACGTGCATAAACGAATATGTTTTCAACAATTTTTTCGAATTCTTCGTCTGAATATTTATCAATATCAGCACCCATCATAGCCTGAGAATCGTCAGAAAGAATACCTAACTCACGAGCAATAGCCTTAGCTGTGTTGATGTGGTCACCTGTAATCATAATAGGTGTGATACCTGCACTACGGCATTCAACGATAGCATCTTTAACCTCGGGACGAACAGGGTCAATCATACCTGTAAGACCGATGAAAATCATATCGTATTCAAGTGAAGCTGAATCGTAAACCTCGGGAGCAGCTGAATACTCCTTGAAAGCAACAGCAAATACACGAAGAGCTTTGTTACCCATTCTTGTATTTTCGTCAGCAGCTTTCTTGAGAATATCGTCGTTCATATCAACGATTTCACCGTTTACGAGAGCTTTAGTACATTTTTTAAGGATTTCGTCGGGAGCACCCTTTGTATACTGAACGTATTTACCGTTAACTTCGTGAACAGTTGACATCATCTTTCTGCCTGAGTCAAAGGGAACTTCGCCTGCTCTGGGGTTAGCAGCAACAAGGTCAGCTTTCTTAAGACCGAGTGTTGCGGCATAGTTGATAAGAGCAACCTCGTCAGGCTCGCCTGTGCTTTTACCGTCTTCATCAACCTCTGCGTTAGTGCAAAGAGCCATAGCAGTTGCAAGAACCTTTTCGTCCTCAGCATAATGGTCAACAACTGTCATTACGTTCTGAGTAAGTGTACCTGTTTTATCAGAACAGATAATCTGAGTACAGCCGAGAGTTTCAACCGCATTCATCTTACGGATAATAGCGTTCTTTTTAGACATATTCGTAACGCCTATTGAAAGAACAATAGTCATAACTGCAACAAGACCTTCGGGAATAGCAGCAACTGCAAGAGCAATAGCTGTAATGAAGGAGTGAAGAGCTACGTCAAAGAACTGTGCGTTATCAGCTAAAATATACTGAGTAACAAGGTTGTAACCAAAGATAATAATACAAACGCCGATAACGAGCTTTGTAAGAATCTTTGAAAGCTGTTCAAGCTTGATTTCAAGAGGTGTTTTGCCTTCTTCTGCAAGAGCAATAGCGTTAGCGATTTTACCCATTTCGGTATCCATACCCGTTGCTACAACAACTGCTTTACCACGGCCGTATACGAGAGTTGAGCCCATATAAGCCATATTCTTACGGTCACCGAGAGGAACTTCGTCGCTCTTGTCATTTGAAAGTGTAAGTGCTTTAACAAGCTTGTTTACGGGAACAGATTCACCCGTAAGAGCAGCTTCTTCAATTTTCATACTTGCACATTCAAAAATACGGCAGTCAGCGGGGATAGCATCACCGGCATCAAGAAGAATAACGTCACCTACAACGAGGTCTTCGCTCTTGATGGATTCTACTTTACTGTCACGAAGTGTTTTTGTTGTTGCCGCACTCATTTTCTGAAGAGCCTCAACAGCCTTTTCGGCTTTGTTTTCCTGAACAACACCGAGAATAGCGTTAATAAGAACAACAACAAGAATGATTATTGAGTCTGTTGGGGGAACGAAATGACCTGCTTCGATGATTTCAGTAGCGGCTGAAATAACTGCAGCTACAAGAAGGATGATAATCATCGGGTCTTTCATCTGGTCGAAAAATTTCTTCAAAGTGGAATCTTTTTTTGCTTCGGCAAGCTTGTTTTTACCGTTTTTTTCAAGTCTTGCGGCAGCTTCTGCAGAAGTAAGACCGTTTTCAGTAGAGTTTACCTCTTGAAATACTGCTTCTGCGGATTCGAGATAGTGTTTCATTTTTTCTACCCTTTCTTATTTTGTTCAATTGGGAATAAAAAAGACTTTTACCATTGTCGGTAAAAGTCTCACTCTTTAATGTATCGGCGGGCTTTTGCCGGGAATGACGCCGAATACCGCATATTAGAAGATGATTAAATCGTTCTATGTGCGAGTTACTCCCTTTTGTCAACGGATATTATACAATAAAAATATGAACTTGTAAATAGTTTTGCCGTTTTTTTACAATTAATAAATAATTGTATAATAAAAAATTAAATAATATAAAATTTCACAATGTTTTGGTTAATATGTGTAAATGATATGGTGCTGAATTGGTCAATATACCAAAAATATTTAATAAAGTGCAATTTTATTGAAAAGAAAAATAGGTTGTGATATAATACCAATCGGAAAAATATCCAAATTTGTTTTGGAAAAGGAGTTTATTAACTATGAAAAAAATGACAAAGGTTGTAGCTCTTATCCTTGCAGTTATAATGCTTTCAAGCACAATGACCGCTTCAGTAAGTGCATACGCCCCCACATCAAGTGATTTACCTGTAGCAGATTTTTTGCCTTTAGGTGATTTCTTCAGCTATTTCTTTGACTTCATTTTGTCAATCTTAGGTTTAAACGGTGGCGATGATTCACAAGAAGATACCGAAGCTGCTGTTAAGTTTGATATAGAGCAGGGCGAAATTCTTGCTAAAAAATCAAAAACAAGCACAACTCACGCTTCTACAATCGTGAAAATGCTTAACGGTGATTTAATGGCTGCATGGTTCGGCGGTAGCGGTGAAGGTGACGACGACGTTCGTATCTGGTTCTCAGTTTACAAAGACGGTGCTTGGACAGAGGCTGCTCAGATTCCTTCAGAGGATACCGTTGCTCACTGGAATCCCGTTCTTCAGGATTATGGTGCATTTGTAAGAGTTTATTACAAAGTTGGCGAAGATACAGAAAACTGGGTAACCAAATACTGTGATACTTTTGACCAGGGTGCTCATTGGACAACTCCCAGAGAGCTTGTTCCCGGCGATACAACAGGTGGTAGAGGTCCTGTTAAGAATAAATGTCTCTATACAAAAGCCGGTTTACTTATTGCTCCCGCATCAACTGAGCAGGGCAAATGGGCATCATTCTTTGATGTTTCAGATAATGGCGGTCTTACTTGGACAAAAACTGCAAACATCGTTTCCGATACAGAAATGATTCAGCCTGCTCTTTGGGAAGATAAAGACGGTGGCGTTCATGCATTCTTCAGAACAAAAGCCGGTAAAATCTACAGAAGTGATTCAACTGACGGCGGTTTAACATGGTGCGAAGCTTATGCTACAGACCTTCCCAACAATAACAGCGGTGTTGACTGTGTTATGACTGATAACGGTTGGCTTTGGCTTGCATACAATCCTATCTCTGTGAGTGGTATCAGAAATAAGCTTGTTCTTGCTGTTTCAAAAGATAACGGTGCAACTTGGGAAGAGGTTACCGTTCTTGAAGATAATATTCTTATCTTTGAAGAGTATTCATATCCTGCAATTATTGCAGACGGTAATGAGCTTTACATTACATATACAAATGAACGTGAAAGCATCTCTTATGCATTCATTACATTTGAAGATTAATTGATATTTAACAGAAGAACCTTTTTGCTAGTGAAAACTAACAAAAAGGTTCTTTTTTTTGTACAAAATACAATATGAATTATAGTGAAAATGTTGTGATATTAGTAACAATGTTAAAAACGGGAAAAATCATTTTGGCAAAATAACCAAAAGAAAGTTTCGGAAAAGTTGCGATTAATTTTTGAACGAAACTTTACGTTGTTTAAGGTGTTGCTATCTAAAGTCACTCAATTGGCTATAGTGCCGAAAATAATCGGGGTTAGTAAAAAAGCCTTAAATCACCTTGAAAAACGTTTGCAAAGTTCTATAATTGGGGTTGTGGTTTGGGTATGATTTAAGATCATTGAAAAATAAAAAACCACTAGGAGAAATTGAAAATGTCTATATCAAAAAAAGTAGTTGCACTTGTTCTTTCCGTTGTTCTTTTTGTCGGTGCAGCACTTCCTGTAAATGCTGTAGATTTCACTTACAGCTATGAAAAAGGAACAATAATCGGTACAGGTACAAAAACTGATACAACACACGCTTCTACTATCGTTATCCTTTCAAACGGCGACTTAATGTCAGCTTGGTTTGGCGGTAGCGGTGAAGGTGAAGATGATGTTAGAATTTGGTACTCCGTTTATTCAAACGGTAGTTGGGGTGAAACAAAGCAGGTTCCTTCAACTGATACTGTAGCTCATTGGAATCCCGTGCTTCAGAACTTTGGTGAATTTGTAAGACTTTATTATAAAGTTGGTACTGATACAAAAATCTGGGTTACTAAATACGTTGATTCTTACGATAACGGTGAAACTTGGACAGAGGCTAAAGAGCTTGTTCCCGGTGATACAACCGGCGGTAGAGGTCCCGTTAAGAATAAATGCCTTGTAACCTCAAGCGGACTTATAATTGCTCCTTCTTCAACTGAACAGGGCGATTGGACTGCATTCTTCGATATTTCAGAGGATGGCGGTAAAACATGGACTAAAACCGAAACAATCGTTTCCGATACAGAAATGATTCAGCCTGCACTCTGGGAAGACCTTGACGGTAATATTCACGCATTCTTCAGAACAAAAGCAGGTAAGGTTTACAGAAGTGATTCTTACGATGGCGGTTATACGTGGTGCGAAGCATATGCAACAAGCCTTCCTAACAACAATAGCGGTGTTGACTGCGTTATGACCGATAACGGTTGGTTATGGATAGCTTATAACCCAATTAACGTAAACGGCTTAAGATACAAGCTTCGTCTTGCAGTTTCAAAGGATAACGGCGAAACTTGGGAAAAGGTAGAAGAAATTGATTCATCTGCTTGGATTTTCACAGAGTATTCATATCCTGCAATGGTTGCAGACGGCAACAATATTTATATTACATATACTTATAAACGTGATAAGATTAAATATGTATTCGTTAGCTTCAACGAAGAAGCATAATTAAATAGTTTACTACGTCAATCCATATTCCGTATCTCGCCCTAAGGTAGCTTACCGAGGGGCGAGATGCATTTTTTTATACTATGTTATTTTGGCGAAATAACAATTGGTTGTAGCTGTTTACCTTCTAAAGCTGCTTCAAGGGCACTCGGTATAAGTGTGAAATCTGCCACCATTGAGTTGGGCTTGCCTTTAAAGCTATCCTGTCCGTAGGGGACAAAATAAATATTTTTATAGTTAAGAAGGCAACCGATATTTTTAGCCGCATTGCTTAAAGCATCGTTAGTTGACGGTGCAATCAAAAGGGGACGGGCGTTTCTCAAATGTGCCTTAGCGGCCAAGGTGACGCAGGTGTCCGTAACTCCCGTTGCAAGCTTTGCGAGAGTGTTGCCCGTGCAGGGTGCGATTATCAATGCATCAAGCAATTTTTTGGGCCCGATAGGCTCGGCTGTAGGGATGGTATGAATAATTCTGTTACCGGTAATATCTCTCATTCTTTCGTGCCAATGAGAAGCATCACCGAATCGCGTGTTAAGGGTGTATGAGTTTTCCGACATAATCGGAACTATGTTGTAACCTCGATTTTTTAAAACTTCTATTTGTTTGAAAACTGCTTCGAATGTGCAATATGAACCGCACATAGCGAAACCGATTGTTGTCAAGTTAAAAACCCCCTTGCTTTTATAATGGGTAAAATAGAATGACCGATAATTTCACCGGCTGATTTAGGTGCAACCTTTCCCGGTAATGACCCCGCTTTTATCACTGTAAAGGCTTTTTCCTTTGCAGCTTGAAAATCGATTCCAAAGGGTGCAGAGGCTATTTCAACAAGCACACAGTCGGGATTGAGGTTTGAAAGCTCTTTTTCACCTAAAACCTTTTTTGGTACGGTGTTTATTAGTGCATTAAAATTTTGTTGTTCGTAGCTTAAGGTGTGAAATTCCTTGTGTTTTAACGATTCGTTTTGAATGAGTGCAAAATCACTTTGCTTTCGGGCAAAAACAGTAACGTCTGCACCTAATGCTTTTAATGCTTTTGCAAGAGTTTTACCTGTTCTTCCGTAGCCTAAAACAGCACACTTCATTCCGTGGATTGTAATAGGCAAATTTTCAATAAGTACCTGCAAAACACCTTCTGCAGTAGGGATTGAATTATAAATGGCAAGCTCGTTAAGCTCAAGATAGTCGCAATACATCACGCCTTTTTCTGATAATTCCTCTATAAAGCTTTTTGAAAGCTGACCGCCGAAAATCAATTTGTCTGGTGTTGACAATGCAACAACGTCGCATATTAAAACCTTGTCATCAAAAAGAGGTGTGTTTATTGTTAATCTGTCACGGGTGAAAGGCAAAGGAAGAATTACAACCGTTGCATCATTCATAGCGGCAGTTAAAGACTCAAAGCAATCAGCTTGATTAAAAGCGTAATAGCATACCTTAAGCTTTTGGCTTTCTAAAAATTCACCTAAATATAATGAACGGTCGTCACCGCCTAAAATTAAAAAATTATTTGCTTTCATTAAATAATCATTCCTCTCATTTCATCATATTCCATGTGAAAAAAGATGTGAAAGAAAAATAAACAAGCCTTGAATTTTTGAATTCAAGGCTTGTTGTTTAATTAACTTATTTAATTAGTTTTTAATCAGTCTTTTAAAAACTCTTTAACACCGCTTGTTACGCCTGCAAGAGACTGTAAATCTGAGGGAACAATAATTTTTGTTGCCTGACCGTCTGCAGCCTTTTCAAAAGCTTCCATACCCTTAAGTGAAAGGTACTGCTTAGAGGGTGCAGCTTCGTTTATCATTCTGATACCTTCGGCCTGAGCCTTCTGAATTGCGATGATAGCATTAGCTTCACCTTCTGCTTCGCGAATTTTAGCTTCCTTAACAGCCTCAGCACGAAGAATAGCGGACTGCTTATCAGCTTCAGCAGAAAGAATTTGAGCTTCTTTTTTACCTTCAGCAACAAGCACCTGACTTGCTTTTTCACCTTCAGCTCTGAGGATGCTTTCACGACGTTCACGTTCTGCCTTCATCTGTTTTTCCATGGCATCCTGAATTTCGCGAGGTGGAAGAATGTTTTTAAGCTCAACTCGGTTAACCTTAATACCCCAAGGGTCAGTAGCTTCGTCAAGAATACCGCGGATTTTAGCGTTGATAGTATCACGGGATGTAAGAGTGTGGTCTAATTCAAGCTCACCGATAATGTTACGAAGAGTTGTAGCGGTAAGATTTTCAATAGCAGAAATGGGATACTCAACACCGTAGCAGAAAAGCTTTGGGTCAGTAATCTGGAAGAAAACAACCGTATCTATCTGCATAGTAACGTTATCTTTAGTAATAACGGGCTGGGGGGGAAAGTCAACAACCTGCTCTTTAAGAGAAACAACCTTAGCAACCTTTTCAATGAAGGGAATTTTAACGTGAAGACCTGTTTCCCAAGTTGCAAAGTAAGCGCCTAAACGCTCAACAACGTAGGCTTTTGACTGAGGAACAATTTTGATGTTTGCAATAACGAGTAAAACAACTATTGCAACAACAGCGAGAATAGCAATGATACCAACTGTACCTGCTGCACTTAAAGCGATAAATGACATAGAAAAACCTCCTTAATTTTAAGAAACGGGGCGAACAATAAGCTTAACGCCTTCGATTCTAATTACTGTAACGTGTGTGCCTTCAGCGATTCTTTCGTTATCAGCTTCGCTGCGGGCAGTCCAGACAGATCCTTTGACTTTTACAAGACCTTTTGCTGAAATGTTGTCAATTTCTTCAGTAACGATACCTTCCCGGCCTATGTACATATCAGCGTTAGTGGCTTGTTTTTTAGTTGCCGTCATTTTCTTTACAAGAGGTCTTGTAGCCGCTAAAACAACAACGGAAACAACTACAAAAACAACAACCTGAACGAGAATGTTGTCGGTGAGGAAAGACGTTACGAGAGCCGCAAATGAGCCGATAGCAAACCAAATTGTAAGTAATTGAGCAGTAGTAGCTTCAATTATTACAAAAATAGCAAGCAAAGCAACCCAAATCCAAAGCATCATCAAAACCACCATCCTTTCACGCATATATTATTTTCAAATAAATTATATACCTACAGAGGAGTTTTTTCAATAGATTTCATTAATTATTTACATATTGCGACTTGTAGAAGGATATTAAAAAATTATAAAACTGCACTTAACGTCAGTTTTTCAAATTCTGCTATATGGTGTAGGTTTCTTTTGCAGTTTGCAGCTTCTTCAAGGAAATCTTCAACGTTATTTTGTTCTAAAAGAAAAAGCATTTCGTAAATCGAAAGCTTTACGTTCAAGGTTTTTTCTGTACCTACAAAAAGCCTTAATATTGCACTGTTTTGTTGCCAGTATTCATAAATTTTTTCGGTTTGTGCTTGTGCATCTTGCAAATCAGTTTCGCTTACTTTAATTATATTTTCAACTTTTTCTGTTGCAGTGTTGCAAACACTCTGAACCTTATAAGAAGCAAAAATGCTTAAAAAAATTGAAACTATTAAAAATGCAACAGCAATTATTCTTCGGCTCATTTAATCGTCCTTTTCAATAATACTTATGTTTTTGTTTTTATCCATAGTCATTAAAATTATATTTTCTTTTGCTATATTTTTTCTCTTTACTGCACCTTCAATTTCATTGTGATTGGTAAAGCAATCTTTAAAATTATTGGTGATTATTTTTCCGTCTATAATAACGGGGCAGGGCATACCGTTGTCCTTTTCGGGCTTATCGTAGTTTGAGGGGGTAGAGTTTCTTTTATCAGGCTTTAAAAGTACGGAAAGAGTACCGTTTGTTTCAATAACCGCAAATTCAACGTCTTCAATATTAAAAACATCCTTTTGCCTGAGTGCCGCCAAAATATCGTTTATTGTAAACCTCAATTTTTTAATTTGTTTTTGTTGTAGTTCACCGTTCCTTATAATCGTTACGGGGTTACCCTCGGAAACAGTTCTGAATTTTACACTTATTAAATTAAATAAAGAACTTATAATCTCAAAGCTTACGAGAAGCATTAAGGGAATAATACTGTGAAGCAAAGGCTTGTCAACGTCTGTTATAGGTGCGGCGGCAATCTCAGATATTAAAATTGTTATTACAAGCTCACCGGGTTGCAATTCGCCTAATTGCCTTTTTCCCATTATTCTTATAAAAACAGCAACAAGGCAATATACAATAAAAATTCTTATAGCAATAGTTGTCATTTTAGTCACCCGAATTATCTTTTCCTGTAAGGCTTTGTATATTCTTATAAAAAAAGGAAAAAACATTTTCGGTGATTGTGTGACTGAAAAAAATACGTTTTTAAATATTGATAATCTTACTGAAGAATCTTTCGGTGATATACGTGAAAACGCCGTTGAAAACGGCAGACTTATAAAACAAGCCTTTGAGGGTAGCTTTGATATAGTAGTAAAAAAAGGCTATTGCAACGGTAAATGTGTTGTTTTTGCAAACTGCGACGGGCTTTGTAATTCTCAAAAAATTGCCGATAATGCTATAAGACCGATACTTTCTTATAAAGGCGAATTGCCTGAAGATTCACCGCTTGAATTTATTGCTGACAGAATTATCTGCGGTACAGAGCAAAAGAAAGAAACAAGCCTTGATAACGCAATAATGCAACTTTTAAGAGGCACTCTTCTTATTTTCCTTGAGGGGCAAAAGGAATGCATTATTTTCGGTGTGCAGAATATACCCGAAAGAGCAATAACCGAGCCCGATACAGAGGTGCAGGAGTTCGGCTCAAGAGAAGGCTTTACTGAAAATATTAAAACAAATCTTACCTTAGTCAGAAAAAGGCTTTGTACAACTAACTTTAAAATTGAAATGCTCGAAACAGGCAAAACGGGAAAAACGAGAGTGCTTATTTGCTATATGAAAGGTAGAGTAAACCCCGATACCCTTCAAGAAGTACGAAGCCGTCTGCAAGGACTTAGTATTGATATGGTTTTAGGTGCGGGGTATCTTAGAAAAACCTTAGATACAAAAAGAAAAAGTCTTTTTACAATGGTTGGTGAAACTCAAAGACCTGATACCTTTGCCGCAAAGCTTTGCGAGGGTAAGGTAGGGTTAATTATTGATGGCACACCCTTTGCACTTATTGTGCCACGCCTTTTTATTGAAAATTTTCAAACACTTGACGATTACGTTAACCGCCCATTTTATGCGGCGTTTATGAGAAGTGTAAGAATACTTGCTTTTTTAATAAGCGTGTTTTTACCCGGCGTTTTCGTTTCAATAGGTCTTTTCCATCAGGAAATGCTCCCCGACGATATGCTGTATAACATTGTAATTATGGAAAGTAACACCTTGTTTACGCTGACTATTGAAGCGCTGATTATTCATTTTATTTATGAGATTGTGAGAGAAGCGGGCCTGCGAATGCCGAAAACCGTAGGTCACGCTATAAGTATAGTCGGTGCTCTTGTTATAGGTGATGCGGCGGTAACGGCAGGTCTTATTGGTGCTCCTATGCTTATTGTTGTTGCTTTAACGGCTATTTGCTCTCTTGTGTCCTCAGACGTTTATCAGCCTATAGCAATTTTAAGAATAGTTTTTATCCTCATAGGCGGTAGCACGGGGCTTTACGGTATTGTAATAGGTGCGGCGGTATTCGTTATAAGCCTTGCTTCAATGACCGACTACGGTGTGCCGTTTTTAGCACCGCTTACGCCTTACGATAAAGCTCTTTTCAGAGATTCTGTATTCAGATTAAGCAACGAAAAATTAGGTACAAGGATATTTGATATAAACGGTCTTAAAATGACAAAAGAAGAGGGGAAGAATGTAAACGATGCTTAAAGACAGAGTGACACCGTCACAGTTTTTTTCTCTTTTATATCTGTCGGTGTTAAGCAGTATATTTATGTATATTGCCGACCGTAGAGTAAGTGTAGCCCAAACGGATTCGCTTCTTCGTCCGTTAGTCTTTGCTGTTGTAAGTATAGTTGCTTTTCTTCCTATGTGTTACCTTATGAATAAATACAAGGTCTTTTCAGTTGAACAAAGAAAAAAGCTTTCAAAAAGTAAGGTATTTAAAATAATTTCTGTGTTATACGGTGTTGTGTATTTTTTCGATGCTCTTATAACTGCGGCAAGGTTTGATTTATTTGCATCCTCGGAGCTTTTTCCCGGTAAAGATATGACCTTTTTCCTGGTAGGCTTAATAATCGTTTGTTGCTTTTTATCTCATTTAGGTTTAGGAGGTCTTTCAAGAGCAAGCACGGTATTTGTAATGATAGTTGTTTTAGCAACCGGCTTTGCGGCTTTTACATTGTTTCAAGAGGTTGATTTTCTTAACTTTACACCTGTTCTTGAAAACGGTATAACCGATTTTGCGAAAGACAGCCTTTACTTTTCAATTCAAGCCTCCGAAATCGGCACAATTCCGCTTGTGGTTTCAAATATTAAAGGGAACGTAAAGAAAAACTATCTTTTATGGAGTATTTTAAGTGCCGTTTCGTTTTCAGTTATATTGTTTTTCGTTGTAGGCACCTTAGGCGAATTTGCCGATACTCAGCTTTTCCCCACCTATGCGGCAATTTCCCTTGCTGAATTCGGACTTTTTGAAAGGTTAGATGCTTTAGAAACTGCTATATGGATTTTATGTATAGTAGTTAAATTAACGTTTTTTATTTATGTAATCGTGCAGACCTTTTCTTTCAGCTTCAAAAAAATCAATAAGCACAGAAAACTGTTTTCCGCATTTATAGGTGTGGCTATAGCTTCAATTCTTGTTTTTGTTTCAAGTAATATTGTTCGTTTTTCTTTCGTTTCCTCTGCGGCGGTTGCAATCGGTGTTTACGTTGTACCCGTAATAATTTTACCTGCAATATTGATAGGGGTTAACTTTATTTATAATAGGCGGAAAAATTATGAGAAAAATTAAAATTGTAACCGTATTTCTTTTGTGCTTGTTTTGTGTAACTCTTTTTTCATCCTGCGAAAAACCGGGCACAGAGCTTTCGGAATTGATGATAATGCAGGGGATAGGTATTGATTTCGAAAATGATATTTATACCGTTACCGTAGAGATTTTAAATAATGAGCAAAGCGGTAGCCCCGGCGGTGACGGTACAAGCGAAAACAAAACTAAAATATATTCTGCAAAAGGAGAAACAGTTTCCGAGGCTTTAAGAAAGCTTACCGAAAAAAGCGGAAACGAGCCACTATTTGCCCATAACCGAGTTGTAGTTTTAGGTGAACAAGCAATATACCGTGATTTAAGAGACGTAATAGATTTTTTTGAAAGAGATTACGATTCAAGAGTTTCACAGCTTATCTGCGTTGCAAAAAATTCTTCAGCCGAGGATTTAATCAGGGCGGAGCTTTTTAAGGACGGAGTAAAATGCGAAATATTAGAAAATATGCTTGAAGAGGGGTATAACAACTCAATAATTCCTCGGGTTCGTATAATTGACGCTGTGAATCATCTTAAGGATTCTACCTCGGGTCTTTGTATTCCTGCCGTAAGTGTTCAAAAAAACGGTGAAAACGAAAACTATTATTTAGACGGTTGTGGTGTTTTCGGTGCAGACGGTAAATTTTTAAAATATATAGATTCTACTACCGCCGAGGGACTTGCCTTTTTAAATGATACAGTAAAAAAAGGCTATATAACCGCCCATATTTCCGATAAAGGAAAAGCAACGTTTTTAATAAATAAAGGTAAAACCTCTTTTGAAATTATCGAGGATGACGGCGTTTTAAAATACAATATGAAAATCAAGCTTTCCTGCGATTTAGATGAAATTGAGGGTCAGGAGAATTTTAAAAACGATACTGAAATTCTTAATGCACTTCAAAAAGGTGTGGGGGAATCAATTTGCAAAAAGGTTGAAAATACGTTTGTTTCTTTACAAAACACTCCCTCATCAGACGTAATAAGATTCGGTAAAAGGTTAAGGCTTGAAAATTTAGCTTTATATAAAACTCTTGCAGTTGATTGGGGTAATGTTTTTCCCGAAATCAAGCTTTCGGTAACGGTTGAAACAACTATAAGAAGGATAGGAGAGGAAACCTTTAACAGTCAAAAAGAAATTTCGTAAGAAAGTCCACAAAATTGCCTATGAATGTTGTTTTTTCGTAATATTTTTGGTATTATGAAGCTACCATAGTTTTGGCGGTGATAAGGTGTATTCATTAGGTATTGATATCGGCGGAACAAAATGTGCCGTCGTTTTAGGCAAGGGGGAAATTCCCGATAATATCAGTGATTTTATAATCGATAAAATAAAATTCCCTACAAACGTCAACCGTGGTTATAACGAAATAATAAAAGAAATTCTTTCTAAAGCTGATGAACTGCTTAAAAGAAACAACGTCAAAAATACCGAGTTGATCGGTGTCGGTATCAGCTGTGGCGGGCCGCTTAACAGTAAAAAAGGTGTTATAATGTGTCCGCCTAATTTACCCGATTGGGATAACGTGCCGATAGTTGATATAGTAAGTGAGCATTTTGGTGTGAACGCAGTTCTTCATAACGATGCTAATGCCTGTGCGGTTGCCGAATGGCGTTTCGGCGGTGGTAGAGGCTATAACAACCTTGTTTTTCTTACCTTCGGTACGGGTATGGGTGCAGGTCTAATTCTTGACGGTAAGCTTTATACAGGCACAAACGACGGAGCAGGTGAGGTAGGTCATATAAGGCTTTCTGAAAACGGGCCCGAGGGCTACGGAAAAAAAGGCTCCTTCGAGGGCTTTTGCTCGGGTGGCGGAATTAAAAAATTAGCAGAGCTTACCGCTTCAAAGTATCTTCGTGAAAATAAAAAAAGCGCACTTTTTAAAAGTGAAGCTGATTTTTCTAATCTTACTGCAGCAAATATTGCAAAGGCTATGTATGAGGGCGATGAATTCGCAACCGCAGTTTATAAAAAATGTGCCGAGTATTTAGGTCGGGGACTTTCGGTTATAATTGATATAATAAACCCCGAAGCCATTGTTATAGGTAGCATTTTTGAAAGAAACGAAGAGTTCTTTCAAAGTGAAATAAAAGAAATTATAGAAAAAGAAGCATTAACGGATAACGTGAAAAGCTGTAAAATACTCTCTGCTGAATTAGGCGACAGTATAGGTGATTTCGCATCCTTAGGTTTACTTTTTTGAGGTGATATAAAATGAAAGATAACGTTAAAAGTATTAGTAGTAAGCTTTTTATAAGATACCCGAAGCTAGAAAACTGTAAAAAGGATTTTATATCCGTTTTCGATTACATAAACGAGTGCTATAACGTAAGAGGTAAACTTCTTGTTTGCGGTAACGGCGGAAGTGCCGCAGACAGTCATCATATAGTAGGCGAGCTTATGAAGGGCTTTATGCTTGAAAGAGAGCTTCCTATTGACGTAAAAGAAGCTTTCAGAAGCTACGGTGCAGAAAAGTTAGGTGTAGCTCTTCAAGGGGCTTTACCTGCAATATCACTTGCAAGCGAAACTGCACTTATTACCGCTATCAGTAACGATTGCGAAAGCAATACCGTTTTCGCTCAGCAGGTTTACGGCCTTATGAGAAAAAAGGACGTGCTCTTGTGCCTTTCAACCTCAGGGAATTCCGAAAATGTTGTAAATGCTGCAATAACTGCTAAAGTAAAAGGCGGAAAGGTAGTTTCAATAGTTGGGGCAAACGGCGGTAAATTAGCCGAAATTTCAGATGCAGTAATTAAAGTACCCTCAACGGTTACTGCAGAAATACAGGAATACACCTTGCCGATTTATCACACCCTCTGCGCAATGCTCGAAGCAGAGCACTTCGCGGACTAATAATAAAATGAAAAAGTTGCTGTTTTTAGTCACCAGTCACCAGCAGCTTCGCAAGATAAGAGATAAAAGATAAAATTGAATAGATAATAGAAAAGGGTCTGCGACGGCAATTATATTTGCTATCGCAGACCCAATTTTTTTCTATAAACTAAATTGTAGCGAAACCTATCCCTCTTTTTTGCTTGCAAAAAGGAGGGGGGACCATTGCCGATGGCAATGGTGGGTGGTACATGCAAGTAACCTCACCCACACAACAACCTATGACGGTAAACGAATTGTTCCCAAACGGAATGGGCTGAAGCCACGTTACCTACGGTTATGAAATCAACTTATAATTATCAGGGACGATTTTTCCAATGAAAAACGCCCCTGTTTTTTCGTTTTAATTATTTATTTCATAACCCAACCAAAAAGCTACTTCATTCGGATTTTCCTTAACATAATCCGAATATTTTTCTAATTCTAATTTTAATTCATCAGGGAATTCTATACTTTTTTTCGAGCTTCCGTTATATTTTGCTACAATAAAGTATGCCGTATCTAATGCTTTATATTTATCAACTGATGAATCGCAAGATTCGCTAAGCTTGGAGAAAGAATTCACAATAATATCAATTTCTTCTTCTGTGCAATCATAATGCTCAAGAATTAAATAAACAAATTCAGAGTGGGTAGATAAATAAAAGTCGATTGTAGGATACCAGGTCATAAACTCGTTTTGGAAATTTTCTGAATCATAAGAAAGAGTGTAAGCAAGATGCATAGCAATCAAAGTATCTTTACATCGGTTAATCTGAGATTCTTTATTGGCGTTTTCTTTATTACCTGGTGAAAAATAAAAGTCCCTGTTTTTAAAATCACTTTTTGAAAAACACGAATCATATAAGCCGTTTTCTAAAGCAGCAACAAAATATTGGTCATTTTCAAAAAAATCTAAATTGTCTTTTTCGAAGCCTTCAGAAAAAGTTTGTTCGGATATTTTGTAACAAATATTTAATACGTTTATATCTTCTTTCGGAACTGTACAAGAGCTCAATATAAAAACAAGAGTTAAAATTATTAAAAGTAAAGAAGATTTTTTACCGTTTGCCATAACAACCAACTCCTTTATAACACCAATAACAAAAACTTAACACAAGAATAATAGAACGATTTTTCTATTTTTCTACTCTTACAATTTTGTCTTTAAATAATTCTTCAAATTCTTCAAGTGTGCCTTTTGTCAGTAAATCTTTTTGGCAAACAAAGTTTGAAATGGCTTTTGTAAATACAACGTCGTAAAAAGTGCCGTAATCGTAAACATCTTTTACGTCTTCCAAAATTCTTGTGTCAACATTATCTTTTAAAACACTGCAAATTATATCGTCTCGTATGTAAACCTTTTTCGGTGATAGGTCTTGCCCTTTTACTTTATACAAAACGGGAAAACCCACCAAGGAAACTACAATTAATATAGCTATCGAGGTTAAAACAAGCCTTACTGCAGCAAAGCTTAAAGCACTTGCTAGTTTAACCATAAACGGTGTTACCATTATTAAAGAAATAACAAATATAATTTGAAATAACCTAACATATTTTTTACAAAAATATTTTAAAGCTTCATTTTCAAGCTGTCCTTCAAAAACGATCATAACTTTTTCCTTTCTTACTTGTTACGATAAATTAATTTATCTTTGAATAATTCCTCAAATTCTTCCATACTCCCTTGAGTAAGAAGACTTTTTTGACATACAACTTCATTTGTTAAATTCAGAAAGGGTAATTGGATATAGTAAAAATCGCCGTAATCAATAACTTTTTTTACAGAGTTAACGGTAACTGAACCTGCAAATTTGCCGCATTTGTATAGAATTGAGCCTTCTGTATCAATATGCACTCTTTCGGTAACAGTAAAATTTTTCCCTATACGAAAACGTAAACTCAAAGGCCAAAAAAGAGCGATTGCCAACTGACCGATAACAATGAGTGGCGTATTAAAAAGCTTTGACGTAAAAATTACACCGGGTAAAGACAAGATAATAAACCCAATAAAAAGAAGCAAAAGATTTCTTATAAAGTTTTTTCGAAAGAACGTCTCAGCACTTCCGGTTAAGTTACCGTTGAATTCTATCATAATATCACCCCGATTAAATTATGACAGAATTTGCTGAAAACCTCAATTATATTTTGAATGTTTTAGTATTTTGTGAAACCTCAACAAAATATTGCCTTTTTAATTGTGTAAATACTACTAATAAAAAAGCCGTAAGTTTTGCTTTTTCTCTTGAAAAGTAACTTTTAGAGGTTTATAATACCCACGTAATTTTTAAATATATAGGGGATAGGTATGGGAAAACTTCAACCAAAGCTTTTTTCTACAATGAAAAAGTATTCGAAACAACAGCTTATTAAAGATATTACCGCAGGCTTTATAGTTGCTATAATTGCCTTACCTCTTTCTATTGCTTTAGCTCTCGCTTCGGGGGCAACACCCGAGCAGGGTCTTTATACAGCAATTGCCGCAGGCTTTGTTATATCTTTCTTAGGCGGTAGCCGTGTTCAGATTGCAGGTCCTACGGCAGCCTTCGCTTCAATCGTAGCGGGTGTTATTGCAACAAACGGCTTTTCTGGTCTTGTAATCGCAACAATTCTTGCGGGTATAATGCTTATTTTAATGGGTGTATTTAAGTTAGGTAGCCTTATTAAATTTATACCCTTTACAATTACTACAGGCTTTACCTCGGGTATTGCTATTACAATTCTTATCGGTCAGATTAAAGACTTTTTCGGTCTTACCTTTAACGAAGCTCCTATCGAAACAATTGATAAGGTAAAAGAGGTAGTTGCTTGCTTTGGTACGATTAATATTGAGGCAACTATTATCGGCGGAGTTTCACTTTTGATTCTTATTGTTTCACCAAAATTTTCAAAGAAAATCCCTGCATCCTTAATTGCTATTCTTGTTTCAGCATTGCTTGTTAAGGTTCTTGATTTAAACGTTCTTACAATCGGTGACCTTTACGAAATTTCATCGGAATTACCCAAGCCCTCAGTTCCCTCGTTCTCTTTTGATACCGTTAAAGCGGTTATACCCGATGCGGTAACAATTGCTGTTCTTGCGGCTGTTGAAAGCCTTCTTTCCTGCGTTGTTGCCGACGGTATGATAGGTAGCCGTCACAACTCAAATATGGAGCTTATAGCTCAAGGTGCAGGTAACATCTGTTCCGCTCTTTTCGGCGGTATTCCTGCAACGGGTGCTATAGCAAGAACTGCGGCTAACGTTAAAAACGGAGGTAGAACACCTATTGCGGGTATGGTACACGCGGTAGTTCTTCTCGTTGTTCTTCTTGTGGCTATGCCTTTAGCATCATATATTCCTATGCCTGCAATTGCAGCAATTCTCTTTATGGTAGCTTACAATATGAGCGAGTGGCGAGAATTCGTTTCAATAGTTAAGCATTCACCGAAAAGTGATATTCTCGTACTCGTAGTAACCTTTGTTCTTACAATCGTGTTTGACCTTGTTGTTGCTATTTGCGTAGGTCTTGTGCTTTCAACCCTTCTCTTTATGAAACGAATGAGTGATGAAACTAATGCATACGGCTGGAAAGAAATTGACGAAGCAACCGACGAGGATAATATTGGCTTAAAAACAATACCCGAGGGAGTTTCTGTTTTCGAAATAACAGGACCGATTTTCTTCGGTGTTGCAACAAAATTTTCCGATGCCGTTTTAAGAGCCGATAAGACAAAAAAGGTTCTCGTTCTTCGTATGAGAAGCGTACCTGCAATAGATGCAACCGGTATTCACGCTTTTGAAACGATTTTGGAAAGCCTCGATAAAAAAGGAATTAAGCTTATCGTTTCTCATCTTAACGAGCAACCCCTTAAGATTTTAAAGAAATCGGGTATTTATAAAAGAATAGGTGCTGAAAACTTCTGCCCTCATATTGATATCGCTTTAAAACGAGCTGAAGAGCTTGTGAAAACAGCTGAAAATGTATAAAACTAACCGAAAATTACAAAAAACTGACCGAAAGTTACATTTTGGTCAGTTTTTTCTTTTTGTGTGTCATAGTATAGTCAACGGGAGTTGATGAACAACCGCCAACTATAAAAGAGGTGATAACAATGTTGAATTTGATTGAAAATGAAACATACGAAAATGAAAACAAAAACGTAAAAACAGAAAAAACGAATAAAGTTTTAACAACGGTTTTTTCCGTTTTAGGTTCACTGCTTTTAGGAATAGGCTTGACCTTCCTTTTAGTAGGCTTGTGGGAAAAATTCCCATTAACAGGAAGAATGATAATTTCATTTTTACCTATGTTAATAGGGCAGGGTATAGCAGTTTTCACATTCCTCAAAAAACGTGAAAACATAGTCTGGTGCGAGGGTGCATCAATACTTTGGACTATTGGCGTAACTGCAACGGTAGGTATGTTCAGTAACCTTTTCGGTATTCATTTAGGCGTTCTTAATTGTCTTCTTATAGATGCCTTGTTGACTTTACCGATAATCCTTCTGTTCAATGCAATGATACCCCTTGCGTTTTACTATTCTGCCGCTATTGCAGGGTCACTTGGTCTTACGAGTATGTTAAGCAGTAATTTGTGGAGTGCCGCAAGCTTAATTCTTCTTATGATACCCGGTTATTTATTTACTTATAAAAATTCTCGTTCAAGCAGTGACGTAAGATTTCAATACTGTAAATGGATATCGGTTATAGCATCAATAGTAAGCACTGTAGCTTGTGGCTTCGTGCTTGAGTGTGAAAGCATAGCTCTTATGATAGTCGGTGCATTATTCTTATGCCTTTATTGCCTTGATAAAAAAGAAAGCTGGGCATCACCCTTCTACCTTTTCGGTGTTGCGGGTAGCGGTATTGTTACCGTAGGCTCAACTTTTTCTACAATGGTTAGCGAGTATTGGGATGTATGGAATAAAGATTATATTTCTGAGGGTATTTTCGGTGTAGTAGCTGCTTTAACCTTAATTATATTCGGCTTTATTAAAGGAGCCGAAAGCTTTGAGAAAAACAAGGCTAAAACAGCCTTCTGCGTAGCATCAGTTATAGGGCTTACAGTAAATACACTTGCATCCGTTTTATATAAAATCCCTGTAATGACAACTGTTATAGCATTAAGCTTCTTTACCGTAACCGTTATTCAGGCGATAACCCTTATAGTGAAAGGTGCTCAGGAAAGAAAGTATTTCTCAATGAATATTGGTCTTGCAATGGCAATTTCACTTATATTCTTCGCTCTTAACAGCTATTACAGTGACCCGTTGATTATGGGTATAGCATTTATGGTAAGCGGTACGGTTTTATTCATCGCTAACTTCTATATAACAAAACATTCTACTGCAAAGGTAAAGGTTTTAAACGAGAACATTCAGGAGGTGCAGGATGATGAAAAATAAAAAAATGGCAGTCTTTTTGGTGGTTATAATAATTATTCAGTTAGCCGTGCCCGTTACAATGCTTATTAATTACCAAAATAAAATGAAAGAATTTAATGCCAATTATAAAGAGATAAACGTATATGTTGACGGTGTTTACTGTTACGAGGATAGCTTCGGAATTTACAGTAACGGCTTAAACAGTTATGATTTCACTAAAAGCTACGTTGTGTTTAACGAGGTTGAGCCCGGCTTTTACCGTTGGGAAAGAACAGATAAAAAGCCTGAAAACAAAATTTACGTTGATTTAAACGAGAAGGTAAATGATTTCGGGTATCTTGATTACAGAAAAAACGATATGCCCGACGGATATGATTTTTACGATATGTATTATGTGAATTTGTATGATAAAGTACAAGAAGCGGATAACATCGATAAAAATCATTGTGAGGGCCCCGAAACAAAGGCTTATATGGTATTAAAAGTTTATAACGGTATTTTTGAAATTAAAGAGGTTTACATAAATTCAATACCCCTTGATGAATATTACTACAAGGTACAAAATGATGAAATTGATATCGCAAGGTATGATTACTATATAGGCAACGAGCATTATTATGATTACTACGAATATTACGATGAAGAATTAGACGAATACGTAACCGAGCCTTACGTGGCATAATAAAAAAAGAAATCCTCACTCTGTCAAGGGTGAGGGTTTCTTAATATCAATTTAAAACTCAATTTCTATTTCGTGTTCACCGATACCCGTTTTGAATTCGATATCGTAACCGATGTTACCGGGAAACTCAATTATTTTGTACTTGCCGTCACATTTGATTTTTTTAGGCTCCTTGTCAACGTAAACAACGGTAGGAACTTTATATTTCTTATCCTGAATATATTTAAGCTTAAACTCACCGCCATCGTGGTCGTATTTGTATGAAACAATTTCACCTGTAACTGCCTTGGGACGAGGTCTTGTAATAACCTTCATAAAGTCTTGCTTAAACATATCGTCAAAGTAGCACCAGTAAGTGTTGCTCCATTTATAAGAGTCGAATTTATCCTGCAAGAATCTTATATGAGGATACCAGCCGTCACCCTCTGCACAAGAGCCCCATTCACCAACAATACAAGGCACACCGAGTCTTTCCTGTGTTCTTCTGTGCTCATCAAAGATGAAGCCAACACGGGAATTGCTTGCATATTTGTAAGCAGGTGTATCAACCATAAGGTCGTAAGCGTGAGGTGCGAAAAGCTGTTGTGATTCTCTTTCGCCGTTTACAGTAACGGGAGTGTTACAGCAGGGGATACCCATATTTGAGTAATAGTTGTTTTCCATAAACATAATACCCTTGTCGGTAACCTCTCTTACTGCGGTTGCCATTTTGCTAACAAAGGGAGAATATCTCTCTACGTCGAAACGTTCAACGATAGGAGCACATTTCAATGTGATATCTTTTAAAACGTCACCTGAATACTGGTCAAGAGCTTTCGGCTTTTCATCGCTGAAAAGACCAACCTTTGCAAGCTCAATAAGGTCAACTCTCTTGTCTGTAACAGAGTTTTTAACAAGGTTTTTGATAAGTGTTCTGAAAATCTTACCACCGTCAGCACCGGGGAAGGGCTCGTTTAAAAAGTCAAAACCGAATAAAGCAGGCTTGTCTTTAACTGCGTCTGCAAGATGCTTCCACATATCTGCAAAATAATCCTGCAAGCCTTTTTTGTTGTATTGAACATTTGCCCAGAAATTATCGAATGCTCTGAAGCATGCCTTACCGTAAAAATAAGGCTCTGCCCATACTGCAATCTGCTTTCTCGGCACGTAGCAGTCGGTAATTGTTGCCCAACGGGGAGCACCGTCACCGTAGCAATATGATGAATAAACGTCCTGATGGCAGTCAAGGTAAACGTAAGCACCGTATTCTTCTGCTTTATCAAGGAATTCGCAAATTGATTTTATAAGCTCTTCGTTGTATTTTCCGGGGATTGGCTCCATCATACTCCAGGTAAAGCCTAAACGGATAATATCGTAACCTCTTGCTCTGAATTCTTCAAAGGGGAAATTGTCTGCGTTTGTTGCAAGACCGGGCATTGATTTATCAAAATCTCTTTTGTCGCAAATGTTCATACCGCTGAGAATACGTTCTCTGCCGTGTTCGTCAACGAGTCGCATACCGTCAACTAAAATTCTGTCCATATTTTAATCCTCCCTTAACGGAATATTTATGTTATTTATTATTGTTTACTTTGTTGTAACCTCTGTTGAAACAGGCTTTGAAAGAGTGTTCCAGAAGCTACCTGCAAAAATATCAACTGTGTAGTCCTTGCATGAATCAAGGTCATCAAAGGTTATTGAAAGTGTTTCGGGCATATTGTAGAAATAATATTCACTCCAAAGGCAAGACTGCTTGACGATTGTATCAGTTGCTTTTTCTTTAATAACGATTTTGTAATCGTTTACGTATTCGTCGTCGCTCTTTGCCTGAGAGAAGATAAGCTTAAAGCCCTTATCGTTTACGTCTGTAACCTCAAGAAGAGTGTTGTCGGGGAAGTAAGGTGCTTTATCCGTTTTATATCTTGCATCTGTGTATTTAAAGCTTTCGGGGTTCCAGGGCTCGTCAATTTCCCAAACAAATGGGAAGAAGTTGTCTGTAAGAACGTCGTAAGGATAAATTCTTACTCTGCCGTTTTCGTCTGCTTCAACTAAAAGCATCTGCGCACAATCTGCTTTGTTGGGCGGAACAGTACCGTAATATTTGTCAAATTCGTCAAGCTCAAAATATGAAAGAGAGCCTGTGCCGAGAGCTGTAAAATGCTTTTGGTAAATTGAACGGGGATCGTTAATCGGTACGTGTGAGTGACCTGAAAAGTCGATTACCTGAGGAAAGTCCATAAAGGTTGTGTAGAATTTTTCATCTGCCCAGTAAATACTACCGGAAACGGTATCGGTGATATGAGGATGCTGGAAGAAGAAAATAGGCTTCTTTGGGTCTGCCTCGCGAGCTTCTTTAAGAGCCTTTTTTGCGAATTCAACCTTGTCATCTTCGAATTCGCAAGCGTGTGAGCAGGTCATACTGATAAAATGAAAGCCGTTTATAACTCTGTGGTTATCAACAGGAATATCGAAAATTTCTTTAAATAATTCGTGAGCTTTTTCAACACCGCCACCGTGATATTCGTGGCTCGCCATCATAAGACAGTATTGAGTTTCTTCCTTGCAATATTTATCGAGCGTTGCTTTGAATTTTCTCATCTGAGTTTCAGTACCGCTGTTAGCAAAGTCACCAACTGCGTATACGGCATCAAGCTTTTTGTAGCTTTCACTTTCTTCGCTCAAACGGTAAGCAATTTGTAACGCTTTAGCCATTCTCTCTTCTTCAACGCAAGGCTCGTCTTTATAGTGAATATCGCTTACAACCATAAATCTGAGTGCGGGTTTAAAATCTTTTTGGAACATATGTAGGTCCTCCTGTATGCTAACGGATAATCACCGCAAATTATATCAATATAATTCTATCACTCTTACATTTTTAATTCAATTGTAAAAACAAACAATTACATACGTTAAAATATGTTAAAAAGTTTCATATTTATGTTTATTTTTGCAATTTCTTATGATATAATAATTGAGAAATCAAAACAAAGGAGTTTTTTTAATATGAAAATTACTAAAGATACAGTTATCGGTACTATTCTTGACGCTGCTCCCGAAACAGCACCTTTCTTTTTAGAGATGGGTATGCATTGTCTCGGTTGCCCCGCTTCAAGAGGCGAAACAGTTGAAATGGCTTGTGCAGTTCACGGCGTAAATGCTGACGAGCTTATCGAGAAAATCAACAAATTCTTAGGCGAATAATGGCACAAAACCTTACACCAAGGCTTCAAGCCGCCGCAACTCTCGTCAGGGGCGGCGGCGTTCTTGCCGATATCGGTACTGACCACGGTTATTTACCCATTCACCTTGTTAAAACGGGTAAAATAAATAAAGCCATAGCCGCTGATATTGGCAAAATGCCTTTAGAAAATGCAAGAAAATCAGTTGAGCAAAACGCTCTTTCCGATAGAATATCTTTAAGACTTTCAGACGGTTTAAAAAGCTTTTCACCCGACGATGCCGACGAATTCGTTTTTGCGGGTATGGGTGGTACTTTAATTGCCGAAAAGCTTTCGGAAACTCCTTGGATAAAAGATGAAAAATATCACTTTGTTTTTCAGCCTCAAAGCAGGGCAGAGGAGCTCAGACAGTTTTTATATGAAAACGGTTTTCAAATAGAAAAAGAAATCGCAACTCACGAGGGCAGGCGTGTTTATATAGCCTTCAGTGCATTTTATAACGGTGAAAAAAACGAATATACTTATGCTGATTGCTTTTTAGGTAAGCTTTTACCTACGGAGGATGCAAAAAATCATATTAAAAAACAAGTTTTGAGGCTTTCAGACCGCTACAACAGTGCAGTTTTAAGCGAGGAAGAAAGCAAAACTCTTTATGAAACAATAGAAAAATTAAAGGAATTTACAAATGATTGAAACAGTATCTCAGGTTATAGGCTTTGGCGGTGCGGCAATGAATTGCCTTTCTTTTCAGCAAAGTAAAAGAAAAAGAATCATAGCCGTTCAGATTATAGCCGCAGTTCTTTTTATAATTCATTACATACTTTTAGGTGCTTATTCAGGTGCGGCTTTAAATTTTATAAGTCTTTTACGTTCGTTCGTGTTTATCAATAACGATAAAAAATGGGCGAAAAGTCCCGTTTGGCTTGCAGTTTTTATAGTTATAAGTGCAATAGCAGGTATAGTAACCTGGGTTGATTGGTATTCGTTTTTACCCTCAACTGCGATGATTTTAACAACCGTCAGTTATTGGCTTAAGAATGAAACTAAAATTCGTCTTGTAACCTTCCCAAGCTCACCTTGTTGGCTTGTTTATAATATTATCACTCATTCTATTGCGGGAATTGTAACAGAATGCGTTGTTATGGCATCTCTCATAATTGCTATTGTGCGATACGACGTTTTAAAAAAAGAGAAAGGTAAGAAAAACGATGAAGTTAACAGTTAAAAGCATTTACGACTTTTTAGATTCATTTGCACCGTTTTCTACTCAGGCAGAGTGGGACAATTCAGGTCTTACCGTAGGCTCTTTTGATAAAGAGGTATCAAAAATCTTTATTGCCCTTGACGTAACTAAAAACGTAGTTGAAGAGGCAAAAAATTGGGGAGCAGATCTCGTTATAACTCATCACCCTATGATTTTTGCACCAATATCTCAGGTTACGGATAATATGACCGTTTACAATGCAGTTGTATCGGGTATGAGCTTTATTGCAGCGCATACATGCCTTGATAAAGCAGTAGGCGGTGTGAATACTTGTCTTGCAGAAGCAGTAGGTATTAAAAACGTAATTGATACTGAAGACGAGTTTCTTAAAATCGGCGAAATTGAAACAACCTCTGCCGATAAATTTGCAGAGTGTTTGAAAAAAACTCTCGGCGGTAGTGTTTCTTATACCGATAACGGTAATCCTATAAGTAAAGTCGCTCTTTGCTCGGGCTCGGGCGGTGATTTAGTAGAAATTGCAAAAGCTCTCGGTGCAGACGCACTTCTTACAGGTGAAGCAAAGCACCACGAATTTTTGCTTTCCGAGGATATCGGTGTTTCATTATTCGCCGCAGGGCATTATGAAACTGAAAATATTATTTGCGAAAAATTAAAAGAAAATTTATTAAAGAAATTTTCAAATCAAATTGAAATAAAAGTAACTGATTTAAAAAATCCGATTAAACATATCTGATTTTAAATAACTATTAAACTATCATTACCAAACAATACAAAGGAAATTATAATGGCATTAGACGGTATTTATCTTAACTTTTTAGTAGCCTCTGCAAACGAGCTTTTAGCCGGTGCAAAGGTTGATAAAATTCACCAACCCTCTAAAAACGAGTTGGTGTTTATAATGCGAACAAGGGGCGGTATGCATAAGCTTTATTTTACGGCGGATGCAAATAGCCCTCGCTTCTGCGTGGTTGATTCCGTGCCCGAAAATCCCCAGACACCGCCTATGCTTTGTATGCTTTTCAGAAAACGTCTTACGGGCGCTACCCTTATAGGCGTTGAACAATACGGGCTTGACAGAACTGTGTTTTTTAATTTTGATGCAGTAAACGATATAGGCGATAGGGTAAAGCTTACCTTAGCCGTTGAAATTATGGCTCAACACAGTAACGTTATCCTTTTCGGTGAGGACGGCAGAATTGTTGATGCCTTAAGACGTGTTGACAGTGAAACCTCGTCTTACCGTCTTGTTTTACCGGGTGCTCAATATAAATTACCCCCACCCCAAGAGAAAATAGATATAAGAAACGCAGAGCCTCAGGATATTTGTGACAAGATTTTTTCTTTGTCAAATCAGCGTTTATCATCGGCAATTTTAAAAACGGTTCAAGGCGTTTCGCCTCTTATCTCAAGAGAAATTGCTTATAGAGTAACCTACGACGATAAATCAGTTTCAGAGCTTTTAAGCGAAGAAAAAATGTCTTTGCTTTGCGAAATCAGTGCTTTAAAAACATTAGTTTTAAACGGTAACCCGAAGCCATCAATGGTGCTTGATGAAAACAACAAGCCTATGGAGTTTTCGTATATTCCTATAACCCAATACGGAAGCTCTTACAGACTTATCGAAAAAGAAAACGTTTTCACTCTTTTAGAGGGCTTTTATTCTGAACGTGACCGAGTGCTTCGTACCCGTTCAAAAGGTACAGAGCTTTTTAAACAGCTTGATACAGTTATAGAAAGAGTTGTAAGAAAGCTTAATAATCAACGTGAAGACTTGAGAAAATGCGAGGATAGAGATGCTCTTCGTATAAAAGCAGAGCTTATAACCGCTTCCCAGTATAAGTTAGAAAAGGGTAGTAGCTTTTACGAGGTCGAGAATTATTACGATAATAATTCTATTATGAAAATCGCAGTTGACCCTGCTCTTTCACCGTCGCAAAATGCTCAGAAATTATATAAAGATTACAGAAAAGCCTGCACCGCTGAAAATATGCTTATAAAGCTTATCGAAGAGGGCGAAAATGATTTAGAATATCTCGAAAGCGTTAAAGATATGCTTCTTCGTTCAACCCTTGAAAGAGAATTCAGTGAGATTAAAGACGAGCTTGTTGCTCAAGGATTTTTGAAATCTAAAAAAAGCGGTAAAAAGCAAATGAAAAAGCAAGCCCTCGCACCTCTTGAGTTTAAAACAAGCCAAGGTCTTACGGTGTTAGTTGGTAGAAATAATATTCAGAATGACAAGCTTACCTTTAAAGTGGGCAAAAGAGGTGATATGTGGCTTCATTCTCAAAAATGCCCCGGCTCCCATGTGCTTCTTGTAAACGACGGTAACGGTATACCTGACGATGCTATAGTTGAAGCGGCAGAGATTGCAGCTTTTTATAGCTCTGCAAAGGACGGAACGGTTGTAACCGTTGATTATACAGACGTTAAGAACATTAAAAAACCGAACGGTGCAAAGCCCGGCTTTGTTGTTTATTACACCTATTATTCAGTAAACGTAAAACCCAAGGAGCCTAAATAATAATTTATTAAATTCACCTTGATTCAGTTGATGGATTAAGGTGAATTTTTTGTTTGGAAAAATTTTCAAAAAATTATAAAAAAGGGGTTGACAAAATACAACGGCAGGCATATAATTCTAATGTAGTTAGCAGAGGCTAACTGTATTTTAAGGTCTTTTAGTTAGCGTATGCTTACTCGAAATATTACGTAGATTTTTGGTGATATTATTATGAATTTAAGGTCAGCTGTTGAAGGGCAGGAATACATAATTAAAAATATTTTAACTGACGACGAAGAGTTAGATGCATTCTTATTTTCTCTCGGTTGCTACAGCGGTGAGCCTATAACAGTTGTTACCCGTAAAAGAAGCGGTTGCGTTGTTTCTATAAAAGAGAGCCGATACAATATCGATAATCAGTTAGCAGAAGCTATTATAGTTGAATGATTTAAGCAAACGGCGTAATCGCCGATTGTTTTTTTGAACGCGAGTTAGCAGAGGCTAACTTGGTGTTACGATTAAAAGGTTTATCATAAACTTGTTGTACAAGGATTTAATTTATAGAGAAAGCAGGAGGAAAAAACAATGAGAATTGCCTTAACAGGTAACCCAAACTCCGGTAAAACCACAATGTACAATGCCCTTACAGGCAGAAACGAAAAGGTTGGTAACTGGGCAGGTGTTACGGTAGACAAAAAAGAGCATCCTATTAAAAAATCTTACTATTCAGGTGATGAACAGCTTATAGCCGTTGACCTTCCCGGTGCTTATTCAATGTCACCGTTTACGTCCGAAGAAAGCATTACAAGCTCTTACGTAAAAAAAGAAAATCCAGACGTTATTATTAATATCGTTGACGCTACTAATTTAAGCCGTAGCCTTTTCTTTACAACTCAGCTTTTAGAGTTAGAAATTCCTACTGTTATTGCTCTTAATAAAAGTGATATAAACGAGAAAAAGCAAACTAAAATCGACGTAGATTCATTGTCAAAAATGCTTGGTTGCCCCGTCGTTGAAACTGTTTCAACCTCTGCTGACGGTCTTAAAAATGTTGTTGAGGCTGCAGTTGCTCAGTGCGGTAAATTCCAAAAAGCACCTTATTATCAGGATTACATTAATTTAACTGATAAAGCGGCGGTAACCGCGGCAGACCGCAAGAGATTTGATTTTGTAAATCAGATAGTAAAATCAGTTGAAACACGTAAGGTTTATACAAAGGATAAAAACTTCGGCGATAAAATTGATGCCGTTCTTACTAATAAATGGCTCGGTATCCCGATTTTTGCCGTTGTTATGTGGCTCGTTTTCCAGATTTCTCAGGTTTGGGTTGGTGAGCCTGTTGCAGATTTCCTTGTAGCAGGTCTTGAAGGCTTTCAGGGCTTTATCGGTGGACTTCTCGAAAATGCTAACCCCTTGCTTTACGCTCTTCTCGTTGACGGTGTAATCGGTGGCGTAATTGCCGTTATCGGTTTCTTACCGCTTGTTATGGTAATGTATTTCCTTATTGCTATTCTTGAGGATTGCGGATATATGTCACGTGTGGCAGTTGTTCTTGACCCTATTTTCAAAAGAGTAGGTCTTTCCGGTAAATCAGTTATTCCTTTTGTTATTACGGTAGGCTGTGCTGTTCCCGGTATTATGGCAAGCCGTACAATCCGTAATGAACGTGAAAGAAGAGCAACCGCAATGCTTGCTCCCTTTATGCCTTGCGGTGCAAAGATTCCCGTTATCTCTCTTTTTGCAGGTGCATTCTTTGATAATGCAGGTTGGGTAAGCACAGTAATGTACCTTTCAGGTATAGTTCTTATCTTCCTCGGTGCTCTTCTTATAAATAAAATCACAGGTCATAAGGCAAGAAAATCTTTCTTTATTATTGAGCTTCCCGAATATAAGGTGCCTAGCCTTGTAGGTGCATTCAAATCAATGTGCAGTCGTGGTTGGGCTTACATAGTAAAGGCTGCAACAATTATCCTTCTTTGTAATACTGCAGTTCAGATTATGCAGACCTTCACATGGGAATTCCAGGTTGCAGAAACCTCGGATGCATCAATCCTTGCTTCAATTGCAAGTCCTTTTGCTTATCTTCTTGTACCTATTGTAGGCGTTTTAAGCTGGCAGTTAGCAGCCGCAGCAGTAACAGGCTTTATTGCAAAAGAAAACGTTGTAGGTACTCTTGCAGTATGCTTCGTAGGTCTTGAAAATCTTATTGATACTGAAGAGCTTCAGCTTCTTGAGGGTGCAGGTGCAGAGGCTGCAGGCGTTATGGCAATCACAAAGGTTGCGGCACTTGCTTACCTTATGTTTAAACTTTATTCACCACCTTGCTTTGCTGCTATCGGTGCTATGAATGCTGAAATGAAAAGCGGTAAATGGGTATGGGCAGGTATCGGCCTTCAGCTTTGCACAGGCTATGCGGTTGCATATTTCGTATATACAATCGGTACACTTATCTTTGCACCAGCAACGTTAAATATCGGTGCTGCAATAGCAGGTCTTGCAGGCATACTTGTTATGGCAATAGTTGTAGTTTTACTTATCAAAAACACTAACAAAAAATTAAAAGAGGAATACGGTGTAAAGGCTACCGTTAAAAAATAATTATGGAAAATATTATTATCATTTTAATAGTTTTAGCTATTGTAATAGGTATAACTGTTTATTTATACAAGGCTAAAAAACGAGGACAGAAATGTATAGGCTGTCCATACGGAAAACAGTGTACCGGACATTGTAGCGGTAACTGTAGCTGCGATATGAATAACGGTAATAATTAATTCTACGAAAACTCCTATAAATAACTCCATTCAAAACGAAAAGGCTATCCGTTTTTGCGGATAGCCTTTTCGATATGTTAATAATTTACATCTCAACAATCTTTAAGCTTAAGCCGAATTCGATATGCTTTTCTTTGAAAACAAGATTATCGTGTTCGCTTATGGGGTTGAATCTGCCGTCAATGTTAAAGTAAGTAACGTTTTCTTCCTTTAATTCGAAATCGTGTTTTACTTCTGTTAACTGCTCGGCTGAGTAGTGGGATGCATTAAATGAGAAATCCTTTGTATCTCCTAATCCCTCAACGTAAATACCGTAACCGCCTTTTTTACCTACGGTTGCTCTTCTGGTTTTGTAGTGAGAAGAGTTTTCCTGAGGTCTTACGTAGTGAACGAAGTTGTCGGTAACGGTGAGAGAGTATTCACCGAATCTGCCTGCCTTGTATCTGTCGGGATAGGTTTCTGTTTTGCCTAAGCCGAAATAAACGATATCTTCGTTTTCTTTATTCATAACAAGCTCAAAGCCTAAACGGGGAAGGATAGGTGCGTTTTCGCGAGCATCACCGCTGAAGGTGATATCAACGCTACCGTCACAAGTAAACGTATAAATAACCTCTGCTTTGATAATAGGCGGGTTTGCGGGTCCGCCTAAAGCAATTGCAGTTTTAATTACAACTGAATCATCCGCTTTAGTAATCTCTGTTGAATAAGTTTTCTGAGCAACGTGGTGAAGATGGTTTGCAATCCATTCGTCAACAGAGCCTCTGTTGTATGTAGGAGCGTGCCACATTTTGAATTTAACGGGCTCTGTAAGGAATTCGTTGCCGTTCTTTTTAATTGATGCAATTCTTCCGTAGGGCTTGTCGAAAACGTATTCTGTGTCACCGCAAAGGATAGTTGCAAAGCGGTCACCCTCATCTAAAGTAAGTGTGTTACATTCAATTTCGGGGATAAGTGCATCTGCTTCGATTTCGTGCTGAATAAAGCCGACCTCATAGCCCTTTTCTGCCCATACAGTATCGTTTTTCTGATAAACAGATGCGGTAACAAAGCAATCACCGTAAAGTTCGAAGTCCTTTTCATCAAAGAGCTTATATTCTTTCTCTGAAAGGGGAGCGATATCAAGGGTATCAATTTCGCCCTCTTTTAAGATTTCGTTCTTTCTCGAAAGAACCCATTTAAGACCTAAATCTGAAAGGCTTTCGAAATATTTAACGCTTTTAACTGTAAGAACACCGTCTTTATAACTGCTTCTGAAGGGCTCGTAAACCTTTTTCATATCGTAAAAGCCGGGACGGGGACTTCTGTCGGGGAAAACAAGACCGTCAATACAGCAAATGCCGTCGTTGGGGAAATCGCCAAAATCACCGCCGTAATAGTAACGTGGGTTACCGTTTTCGTCGGGGATGTTAATAGCGTGGTCGGTAAGCTCCCAGATACAGCCACCGCAGAAATTATCGTATTTGTCAACCAAATCCCAATAATCGTAAACGTCACCGGTTGACATTGAGCAAACGTATTCGCACATATAGAAGGGTTTGTCATATTCGGGGTTTTCAAGGTATCCGTGAATGTATTCGGGACTTGCGTACATACGGCTTTCAACGTCTGAAATATCCTTGAAGCATTCGCCCTCGGGTACTGCCTTGAATTCAAGGTGAGAGTTTTCGTAATGGATGATAGCGTTTTCATCACGAGATTTAATATATTCTCTCATCGCTCTGTGATTAACACCGCAACCGCTTTCGTTACCTAAAGACCACATAATAATTGAGCCGTGGTTTTTGTCTCTTTCGAAAAGTCTTGCGGCTCTGTCAACGTAAGCCTCTTTCCATTCGGGGATAGTTGAAAGAAGTGACCAACGAGTCCAGTCCCAATCGGTAGAGGTGTTGTAGCCCATACCGTGAGTTTCAATATCTGTTTCGTCAATGAAATAGAAGCCGAGAGCCTCTGCTAAATCATAAAATCTCGGGTCGTTGGGGTAATGGGATGTACGAATAGCGTTAACGTTTGCACGTTTGAGAACTAATAAATCACGCTTCATTTCGTCAAGGGTAACTGCGTAACCGTTTTCAGCAGAAGAATCGTGACGGTTAATACCTTTAAGCTTGACGCCCTTACCGTTGATAAGAAGAACCTTATCTTTGATTTCAACCTTTCTTAACGCTAACTGGAAGGGTATAATTTCATCCTCAACAGTAATAAAAAGGTGATAAACGTAAGGCTTTTCGTCGTTCCATAAAAGAGGATTCTGAATTTCAATATTAAAGTTTGCCTCTTCGCTTTCGCCCTGCAAAATCAAATCACCCTTAGGTGAAGCAACACCGTAAAGCACGTTTGCTTTTTCAGTTAATTTACAGTCGATATTTAAAGTGCAAAGAGAAAAATCATCATTAAAGCTTTGCTTGATAAATACGTCTTCAAGGCGGATTTTATTTCTTGAAAGAAGGTAAACCTCTCTGAAAATACCTGATAGACGGAAATAGTCCTGATCCTCAAGATAAGAGCCGTCGCACCATTTAACAACTAAAACCGCAATTCTGTTGTTACCCTCGTGTACAAGCTCTGTAATATTGAATTCGCTTGTGCAGTGGCTTACCTGACTGTAGCCTGCAAGCTTACCGTTTACGAAAAGATAGAAGCAAGAAGAAACACCCTCGAAGGTGATTATTGTATCTCTTTCCATACCTTCTTTGCTGATTTCAAAATCTCTTACGTAAAATGCACATGGGTTTTCCTCGGGCACGTGAGGTGGGTCTGTGGGGAAAGGATACATAAGATTTGAGTAAAGAGGCTTGTCTATTCCCTCAACGTCATAAAGCTGAAAGCAACCGGGTACTTTAACCTTTGAAAGAGCAGTATAATCAAAGTCTTTACCGTAAATGCTTTCGTCAATATCCTCAAAGCTTTTAAAATATTTAAAACTCCATTCACCGCATAAATCGGTTTTGTAGTAAGAAGTGTTGCGGTCGCCTGAAAGAGCATCCTGAAGATTATCGTAGGGGATAAAGTAAGCTCTCGGAGCTTCTGCTCCTACGTGTAAATGCTCAAGGCTTTTGTGGTATGCTTTAAAATTCATAATATTACCTCTCTTGTGAGTAATTTATTTTATACTGGTTAAAAACTTGAAGGTATCACCGTAAAGGCGAGTAGCATCTTCCTTTAACGCATCAAAGCATTCCTTTGTCGCAAGGCAGTCTGAAAGCGCTCTATGGGCAGAATCGTTTCTTTTACCGTAATATTCTACCATATCGCAAAGCCTGTGGTGAGGGAAGGACGGGTGAAGCTTTCTGAAAATTTTCATAGTATCAATATACGTGTTTTTAAATGTGCCTGCCGATGCAGTTATAAATCTTACGTCAAATAAAACGTTGTGACCTACAATGTAGCTGTCACCGACAAAATCAAGAAAATCGGGTAAAACGCTTCTCGGGTTAGGTGAATTTCTTACCATTTCGGTTGTAATACCCGTTATGGCTTCAATTGCAGGAGGGATAGGAAAACCGGGGTCGCAAAGGCTTTGAAAGGTATCAACAACCTGACCGCCCTTAACCTTTACCGCCGCAAATTCTATAATTAAATCTCTACCTGCACAAAGACCCGTGGTTTCAAGGTCAAGCACAATGTAATCATCGGGAAAGGCAATTATTCCGTCGCCGTATTTATCGTTTTGCTCTGCTTTTTTTATGTAATAGGGTAAATCGTTTTTTATCTTAATCATTTCAGTTCCTCAAGAAATTTATATACTAATAAATGATACCATAAAACCCAAGTAGATACAATAAAAACCCTTGATTCTGCACATACAAAATCAAGGGCAAAATTTGGTTTATTTCACTAAATCAAGGTAGTTTTGATACTGCTTTTCGGTAGGCTTAAAATCGGGATGAGAGCAGGCGGGTAAAGAGGGAGAAACACCGTTTTTTTGATAGAAAGGCGAAAGAGTGTCTTTTTCGTATTTTACTCTGTCCTCTTCCTTGCGAAAATCGGGTATATCGTAAGGCGTGCCGTTTTCTAAAATGCTTCTGTGAGAGAGTATTGCAACCGAAGCACAGGTTGTTGCAAAATACTCGTCAAATTCGGGACGTCTGTTTTCTCGAATACAGTCAAAGAATTCTTTTATTACAAAGAAATCACCGCCACCGTGACCCGCTTTTTCAATAAGCTCTTTTATATCCTCGAGCCATTCGGGGTTGTAAACTCTTGCTTCCTCTTCGCCATCGGGGATTTCCCAATTGTTAAAGCGAAGAGAAATGTTTTCACCCTGACCGCGAAGATTTTCAATCTGACCCTTTGTACCGCAAACTCTGTATGAATTTTCGTGAGCACCGAAAGCGGCACAGCCTGTAACACGGAAAACAGAGTCGTCATTATTAAGAGTTGTTATAATAGCGGCTCTGTCACCAACAGATGAGCCGACAAATTCAAATTCATCAAATGGCGCAAAAACAGGGAATGCAGTTACTCTTTTAGGTAAACTACCCGTAATGTACATTAAAGGTGCAAGTGAATGAGTAATGTAATATGAACGAGGTAAGTGGTTACGCCAATGCTCAGGGTAGGGACGTAAGGACTTATGAGCATCTTTATCGTCAAGGTTAAAAGGATGATTATATTCACCCTCGCAGAATAAAGCCTTACCTAATTTACCGCTGCGGAAAACACGTCTCATTTCCTGATTAAATTTCATAAACGGGTAGTTTTCGGCAAGCATAAAAAAACCCTTGCTTTTTTCGGCGGCTCTTACGAGAGCAACACCCTCTGCCATAGTAACGTTTGACATACATTCTGATAAAACGTGAAGCCCTTTTTCTAAAGCTTTAATTGCAAATTCCGTATGCTCGTTAAAGCAGTTTGCAAGAAAAACTGCATCCATATCGTGATTGATAAACTCATCGAAATCAGAATAATAAGCAGGCTTTTCTTCCAAACCCTTGCAGGCATCATTATATTTATTTTTATCACGGTCACACATAGCAACAATTTTACCGTTGTTGCCGATAATGTTATCGTTAAACCCGCCACCGCGACCTAAACCGAAAATACCGATTTTAATAGTATCCATATAAAAGCACCTCGGATGAATGAAACTAAAGTTTAATTTATGGTAGCATATAATCTGTAAAATTTCAAGAAAGCAAAAATACAACACTACCGTAATAAATCAGGATATGTAGATTAAAAGAATTAGTTTGAAGCATAGTGTACCTCCTTTCGAAAGGAGGGGGAACATCGCTTGCGATGGTGTGGGATTCTCGACACGAATACTTGGAGTGTCGTTGAATCGCCAGATTCAAATGTTAGAAACTAACCATTACAAAAAACTATGATAGAACAACTGTAGGGAACACCCTCAGGGTGTTCCGTGTAAACTTACCCATATAACGAATTGTGATGGTAAATTAATCGCTCCCAAACGGAACGGGCTGAAGCCACGTTCCCTACGTGCCGATTGTAAATTAAAAATAAAAGAATAGTATAATCAAACAAAAATACTATCCTTTAACTTTAATTTTCACAAGAATGGTCCCAGCCCTCTTGCGGTACCCAAAATTGTTTGCTCGTATACACTCACACAATTTTGACCGCTACGCCAACTCACGCTCCCTGTTTCCGCCACAGGCGTCGGTCGTGTTCCTTACCCTCTTCGCAAGAGAGGTAAAACTCACAATAAATTTATTCTTATACTCGAAAATTCTTGTTTATCAAGAGAGGGGTTCGAATCCCTCTTGATAAATCTTTACGAAAAAATAAAAACCACCCGGTAGGGTAGTTCTTATTTTTGGCGGAGAGCAAGGGATTCGAACCCTCGAAACGGTTTTGGCCGTTTACACGATTTCCAATCGTGCTCCTTCGACCAGCTCGGACAACTCTCCGTGTGTTCAAATATTTTTTGATATAAAATTATACGTCTTTCAAAACGCCTTGCTATTATAACTAATACGTTAAAAAAAATCAAGAGGAAAATTCATTTTAATTATTTTTATTGAAATCTTTAACCATTTTATATATAATAATTAAAATATCAATTCGAGGTGCATTATGAAAAAGATAATTAAAACCGTTTTGATTTCTCTTGTATGTCTTGTTTTAGCGGTGGCCATTGTTTTAGTTGGTAACACATTTTTATTCTACCCTTACTATAACAACAATAAAGAAACTGTTGAAATTCAGGTCGAAAACAACGGTCAGATTAAAATGATGAGCTACAATCTTCGTTGTATAAGCCCTACCGATTGGGGTAAAAAGGCTTGGTTTTACCGTGCAAATCTTGTTATTGACGATATCGAAAACGAAAAGCCCGGTATAATCGGCTTTCAGGAATCAACGAAATGGCATTATAAATATCTCGTTGACACTCTCAAGGGCTATGATTCTGTTATACAATACCGTGACGAAGCCTTTAATTCCGAGGGTTGTCCGATTTTTTACAACACCTCTCTTTATGAATTAGTTGATAAAGGCTCCTTCTGGCTTTCTGAAACTCCTGAAGTTATGAGTAAATCCTGGGGTGCTCAGTATAACAGAGTTTGTAGCTACGTTATTTTAACCGATAAAGAAAGCGGTGAGGATTTCGTTGTTTTCAATACTCATTTGAGCCACGTTAGCGATGAAGCCCGTATTAACGGTATCAAGGTTGTGCTCGATAAAATAGCAGAATTCGGTTCTTTACCGTCAGTAATTATGGGTGATTTCAATGCTCTTGAGGGCTCGGTAACTTATAACAGCGTTACCGAAAATTTCCTTGATGCTAAAAAGGTAGCCGAAAAGACCTCTGATTCTCACACCTATCAGAATTGGGGTAACCCCGAAAAATTCCAGAGAATAGATTACTTTATGGTTTCTAAAACGGGATTTAAGATTAATAGCTACAACGTTTTATCTGCTGTTCACGACGGCGTTTATTCAAGCGATCATTGTCCTATCGTTTTAGAGGTTGAAATTGAAAAGTAATAAATCAACGTAAAAAAAATGTGTTACCGATGTTCATATCAGGTAACACATTTTTTGTTATTCTTTGTTTAATTCTTCGATAAATTCGCCGATTCTTACAAGAGCTTTTTTGATGTGGTCAGCAGAGTAACAGTAAGATGCCCTTACAAACCCTTCGCCACCCTTACCGAATGCTGTTCCGGGTACAACCGCAACCTTCTTTTCCTGCAAAAGTCTTTCGCAGAATTCTTCACTCGTAAGACCTGTGCTTTTAATACAGGGGAATGCATAAAATGCCCCCTTCGGTTCACGGCAGGTAAGACCTAATTTGTTGAAGCCTGAAACTATAAGTCTGCGTCTTCTGTCGTATTCCTCACGCATATTTTCAATTGATTCATCGCCGTTTTTAAGTGCTTCAACCGCCGCATACTGTGACGTTGTCGGAGCGCACATTATAGCGTATTGATGAATTTTTGTAATTTCTTTCATAAGCTCCTGAGGACCGCAGGCGTAGCCTAAACGCCAACCCGTCATTGAATAAGCCTTTGAAAAGCCGTTAACGGTTATAGTTCTTTCTCTCATGCCCTCAACGGTTGCAGGGGAAACGTGAGCACCTTCTCCGTAGGTTAATTCAGAGTAAATTTCGTCAGAAATAACTGCAATATTGGTATTCTTTAAAATATCTGCAAGAGCTTCAATGTCTTCTTTTTCCATAACCGCACCCGTAGGGTTGCAGGGATAGGGGAGAATAAGAAGCTTTGTTTTATCTGTAATTGCATTTTTAAGCTCTTCGGGTGTTACCTTGAAATCATTTTCCGCTTTTGTTTCAATGATAACGGGCACACCGCCTGTAAGCATTGTTATAGGCTCGTAGCAAACGTAGCTTGGCTGAGGGATAATAACCTCGTCACCGGGTGAAACAATTGCTCTTATAGCACCGTCAATAGCTTCGCTGCCGCCAACTGTAACAAGAATTTCTGTTTCGGGAGCGTAGCTTAAGCCGTATTTTCTGTTAAGGTATCTTGAAATTTCTTTTCTTAATTCAATAGTACCGCGGTTGGCACTGTATTTTGTTCTTCCTCTTTCAAGAGAGTTTATACCTGCTTTTCTTATTTGCCAGGGTGTCTGAAAATCGGGCTCACCGACACCCAGCGAAATAACGTCATCCATTGTAGCGGCAATATCAAAGAATTTCCTTATTCCCGACGGCTTAATTTCCGTTACGGCAGGGTTTAAAATCTTTGAATAATCAATCATAAATGAATTGCCCCCTGCAATCTGCCTGAGCCTCGCAAAGTTCAACGTCCATTTCCTTGTAACGTCTCATAACAAAGTGAGTAACGGTTGAAGTAACTGAGTCAATAGTAGCAAGCTCTCTCGCAACAAATCTTGCAACGTCTTGCAAGGTTTTACCTTTAACTACAACGTTAAGGTCATAAGAGCCTGACATAAGGTAAACGGACTCTACCTCGTGGTAAGACATAACCTTTTCTGCAACCTCTTCAAAGCCGAGCTCCGCCTGAGGTACAACGTTTAATTCAACTATTGCAGAAACGTAAGCACCGTCAAGCTTTTCCCAGTCGATAACCGCTTTATAGCCACGGATTACGCCTTCCTTTTCGAGTGCATCAATTTCGTCTGCAATTTCTTTTTCGGTTTTACCCAGCATAGTTGCAATATCTTCGTTAGTATACTTTGCGTTTCTGCTTAAAAGCTTTAAAATTTCTGTTCTCATATTATCACCTGTAAATACACAACTTATATATAATTCATTAAAGTAACTCTTCGTTGTAACGGGCTCTTTCGCCGCCGATAAATTTCGGTCTTACTCTTGCGGCGGTAAGGGTAGCGTTACCGATTTTGTTGTTTTCAAGACGAAGCGGTACGGCAACCCTTTTAAGATGCATACCGATAAGAGTAGCGCCTATATCAAGCCCTGCATCAGCTTTGATTTCTTCAAGTGCAACGGGATTTCTTAAAGCCTTATAAGTTGCGGTTGCAAATGAGCCACCCGCTTTCGGTTGGGGTACTACGTTTACAGCTTCAGCAAATGGTACGGCATCTCTTTCTGTAATAATAGCTCTGTTAAGATGCTCACAGCACTGTGCCGCAATAAAAATTCCGTATTCATCAGCGGCTTTTTTTATACCCTCAAAAACGTATTCTGCGGCTTCGGGTGAAGAATTAGTGCCGATAGTTTCGCCTAAAACCTCACTTGTAGAGCAACCGATAACCAATATTTGTCCTTTTTTGAGTTTTGCTTTTTCAATAACTTCTTTTGCGGCATTATATGCCTGATTTTTTAACTCATTCATTATTGTTAGCCTCTTTAAAATTTTTATCATACTGTATTTTACACTGTTTTTAAAAAAAGTAAAGTAAATTATTGATATATTAACAAATTATTGGTAAAATATACATAAAGTTGTGGTACAATTTAAGTACAAAAGGAGGTTTTTATATGGCAGTTAAGCTCAATGAAGATAAAGAGGTAGTAAAAAGAATCAAAGAGGGTTTAAAAATGAAGGGCGGTTACTGTCCCTGCCGTCTTGAGAAAACCGAAGATAATAAATGTATGTGTAAAGAGTTTCGCGACCAGATAGCAGACCCGGATTTTGAGGGCTACTGTCACTGCTTGCTCTTTTATAAATCAAAAGATTAAAAATGAAAAAATGAAAGGGTTGATATAAATGTCAGTAATAGATATCACAAGTGAAAATTTTGATGAGCTTGTATTAAAAAGTGAAAAAACCGTTCTTCTTGATTTTTCTGCAGTATGGTGCGGACCTTGTCAGATGATAGCACCCGTTATTCACGAAATCGCAGATGAAAACAAAGATATCGTTGTCGGCAAAATTGACGTTGACAACGATACTTCTCTTGCAATAAAATTCGGCGTTTCAAGTATTCCTACATTGGTGGTTATGAAAAACGGTCAGGCAATTGACAAGGCTGTAGGCCTTCGCTCAAAAGAACAGATTCTCGAAATGATAAAGTAAAAAATGCGATACTGTTGGTTTTACGAGCCAACAGTATCTTTTTTTATTACATATTTATTACAATTTATACCTATTGTTTGACAGTTGAAAAGATTTATAGTATTATTTATGGGTATAATTGGAGTAATATGATTGAAAGGACCCGTTAGGTATGTTTGTTGTTCTTGAAGGCTTAGACGGTTGCGGTAAAACCACTCAAACTGAGCTTGTTTGTAAAAGGTTTGAGGCAGACGGTATTGACTATAAAAAAATCAAGCTTCCCGATTACGAAAGCGAGTCAAGCATTTTAGTCCGTAAATATCTTGCTGGCGATTTCGGTAAAAACGCAAATGACGTAAACCCTTATGCAACCTCTGTACTTTATGCGGCGGACCGTTTCGCTTCATACACAGAGAAATGGAAAAACGATTATCTTGCAGGTAGGCTTATTTTTGCTGATAGATATACACCCGCAAACGCAATTTACCAAATGACAAAGCTTTCAAAACCGCAGTGGGATGATTATCTTGATTGGCTTTTTGATTTTGAGTACAACAAAATCGGTATTCCTAAGCCTGATAAGGTTATTTTCCTTGATATGCCCGTTGAGGTTTCTCAAAAGCTTATGACTCAACGTTATAACGGCGATGAAAACAAAAAAGACGTTCATGAAGCAAACGTTGATTTCTTAAATGCTTGTCGTGAGGCTGCTCTTTACGCAGCAGAAAAATGCGGATGGTTTGTAGTGCCTTGCTCAAAAGACGGTGAACCTCTTTCAATCGAAGAAATCAACAATGCAGTTTATAAAATTGTTGTTGGATAATAAAGGTAGTTTATGCTTGATTTTAAATCTGTAACTATTGCTGATAAGAATAAAATCAATGATTTTATCCCCGATTCCTGTAAGCAGATATGTGATTTCAGCTTTGGTAATATCTTTTCTTGGGGGATTGCCGAGAATACGAGAATTGCTGAAAAAGACGGTTTTCTCTTTTTAAGAAGTCGTTTCAACAGTGTAAAATCGTACGCATTCCCTTGGGGACAGGGTGATATAAAAAGGGCCCTTGCTATTCTCTCTGATGATGCAAAGGAAAGAAATGCAGACTTTAGCTTTTATTGCTTAAGTGAGGAGCAAGTGGATATTTTAAAATCTGTTTACGGTGATAGCTTTGTTTTTGAGGAGCAAAGAGATTTTTTTGATTACGTTTATTTAAGTGAAAAGCTATCCTCTTTAAGCGGCCGAAAGCTTCATTCCAAGAAAAATCACGTAAATTCATTTTTGAAAAAGTATAATTACACTCTCGAAGACCTTAACGAAGGCAACCTTAAAGAATGTCTTGCTTTTTCTCATGCGTGGCATAAAAACGGACCGAGAAACGTAAAGCTTGACGAAGAAATGCTCGTTATCGAAAAAGCATTCGATAATTATTTTGAGCTTGGTCTTTACGGAGTGGTTTTAAAGGTTGACGGAAATATTGTTGCTTACGCTTTAGGTGAGCCTATGGCAGACGGTAAAACGTTTTGTACTCATTTTGAAAAAGCGTCACCCGATTTTTCTACTGCGTATGCGGCGGTAAATAAACTTTTTGCAGAAAAGCTTGAAAAAGAGTTTCAATATATAAACCGTGAAGACGATGCAGGTAGCGAGGGCTTAAGAAAAGCAAAGTTATCTTATAAGCCGGAATACCTTGTGAAAAAATATTATGGAAAAATTGTTTGAAGCCAGATTTGTTAAAGAAAGTGAATACAACTCTTTAATAGAGCTTTTTACTCTTTGTTTTGAGGATTCGATTGAAACTGTAAATGCATTTTTTGAAAAAACGGTTTCACCGGAAAGAGTTGTAGCGGTTTTTGACGGCAACAAGGCTGTAAGCAGTTTATATCTGCTTGAAAGTGATATTTTAATTGACGGCGTGAGCCATAGTGCATATTACGTTTACGGTGTTTGCACTCATCCCGATTACAGAAATAAAGGTTTAATGAAAAAACTTTTTTCTTTCACCGAAAAGTTAGTTAAAGAAAGAAATATAGATTATCTTTTTCTTGTGCCTGCTGAAGAATATCTTTTTAACATTTACAGTAAATTCGGTTTCAGGAACGGAATTTACTATAAAGAAGAAACAGTAAGTACACCAACCACGTTCAGCAGTGCTTCGTTTTCTGAAAATGTGAGTTTTGACTCTTACAAAGCCTTTTGCCTCGAAAGAAGCAAAAACGGTGTTAATATTGCTTCTTTAAAAGAGAGTACGTTTAAAAGCTTTTTTGCGTCTTGTAACGGTGAAGCCACCTCAATACAAACCGAAAACGGCTATTGCGTTTTTGAAAATAATGACGGTAAAGTAACTGTTTTTGAAATTTTCGGCAACAAAGAAGAGCTTCTGAATATAGTTTTTGAAAAAACTAAAGTTACTTCGTTAGTTTGCAGATTTCCTGCAGACGATATTAATAACAGTAAAGCTTACGGTATGTATAAGCCTTTTGGGGCTTCACCCGAAATAAAAAATGCATTTTTCGGTATACCGTATTCGACCTGAATCTATTTCGTAGTGCAACCGAGGAGGATTTTTATGATATATATATTCCTTGCAAACGCCTTTGAAGAAATTGAAGCGCTTGCACCTCTTGATTTTCTTTTAAGAGTGGGGGAGGATGTAAAAACTGTCGGCGTAAGCGGTAAGTTTTGCAAAGGTGCCCACGGTATAAACGTTGAAGCTGATTTGAGTTTAGCTGACGTGAAGCTCAACGATGATTTAAAAGGAATAATTCTTCCCGGCGGTATGCCCGGTGCTGATAACCTTAATAATTCACCCGAAGTGCAAAATGCAATTGATTTTTGTGTGACAACCAATAAAATTATCGGTGCTATTTGTGCCGCACCGTTTATTTTAGGAAGAAAAGGCATCTTAAGCGGTAAAAAAGCAACCTGCTTCCCCGGCTTTGAAAACGAGCTTTCAGGTGCAACCGTTTTAGATGACGGTGTCGTTACTGACGGCAATATAGTTACCGCAAAGGGTGCGGGCGTAGCTTGGGAATTCGGGGCTGCAATAGCGACTCTTACAAGCGGTAAAGAAAAGGCTGATTCAATCCTCAGAGGTATTCAATGGAAAAAGTAATAGATATAAGACCTGTTAAAAGGCAGATGCGAGCAGCAACGAAAGAAAAACGTCTTTCAATGGATGCTGAAATAAAATCCTCTGCCGATAAAAAGATATGTAATAAGCTGCTTAATCTGTGGTCTGTAAGAGAGGCTGAAACGGTTTTATGCTACGTGTCTACACCTATTGAGGTTGACACAAAAGAGTTTATAAACGCTCTTTTAAAATCGGGAAAATCAGTAGCAGTGCCAAGGTGCGAGGGTGATAAAGCCGAAATGAATTTTTATCGCATTTCATCCCTTGACGAGCTTTTACCGGGCTCTTTCGGCGTTTTAGAGCCTCAGCCCGATTCTGAAAAAAGGGTTGTGAAAACTCAAAACACCGTTTGTGTAGTTCCTGCGTTTATGTTTGATAAAAAGGGCTTTCGTTTGGGCTACGGTAAAGGCTATTATGATAGATATCTTTCTCGTTACGAGGGCTCAACTGTGGGCATTTGTTACGAAGAAAATATAACTGAAGAGTTATTTCACGGTAAGTATGACAGAGCTGTTGATTTAGTTTTAACAGAAAAGCATATTACCGTAATTGAAAAGGAGGCTTAAATATGGCTCGTGATGAATTTAAGGATTATGACGAACTTTTAAGTAGATTTGAAGATGATAGTACAGCTAAAAAAACAAATAAAAATACAGAAAAGAAACCTCTTAATAATCAGGTTGAACAAACCAAGTCTGAAAGGCAGAAAAAAATAGATAGCTTTAAAGTCAATATCAATAGCGATTCATCTGAAAAGCCTGCAAGAAATCCGGGTGTGTATTTCTCAAATCCGCCTAAGGATATGAAAAAGGATACTCAAAAGAGTAAAGATACACCTAACCGTCAAAGAAATAATTCGGACAGGTTCCGTATTTCTGCGCCGCCAATTACTCAAAAGCAGAATGATTTAAAAGCTGCTAAAGAAGCTAAAAAGGAAAAACGTTCAAAAACATTCTTCGGAAGATTATTGTTATCCGAAAACTTTTCTAAAGTAGCACTTATGCTTGCAATAATAGTGTTTTCAAGTGTTTTGCTTTGCATTTACGGAATCAACTGTATAAACGACGTTCTTGCCATTAAGACAGAAGACGTTGCCATTGAGGTAACAATTTCTGAAAAAATGAGTGATAGCGAGGTTATCAACACTCTTAAGGATAAAGATCTTATTCATAACAGCCTTTTCTGTAAGCTTTTTGTAAAGATTCTTGATAAAGGCGGCGATTACGTTTCAGGTGTTTATACGCTTAATCCTAATATGGGTATCGAGAATATGTTGGCAACAATGCAGGCTGATGTTACTCTTTCTGAAACTATTAAGCTTACCTTCCCTGAAGGCTGGACTGTTGACCAGATAGCCGAAAAGCTTGAAGCAAACGAGGTTTGCACAGCATCAAGCTTCCTTTCAACTCTTGAAATGGTGGATTTTTCTGAAGAATATGATTTCGTTGCTGCAATTGACAACAAAGAGCTTCGCTTCAGAATGCTTGAAGGGTATATGTATCCGGATACCTATGAATTCTATATCGGGGAAAATGCAGCAAGCGTTGTAAGACGATTCCTTGATAACTTCAAAAACAGATGGACTACAGAATATCAAACTCAAGCAGAAGCTTTAGGCATTAGTATTGACGAAGCGATTGTAATGGCATCAATTCTTCAGGCAGAGGCAGCAACAAGCTCTCAAATGCCTACAATTTCATCAGTGCTTTATAACCGTCTTGATAAACCTTCTGTTTTTCCGAAGATTGAGTGTGACTCAACTGAAAAATATCTTCTAGAAACAATTAAACCTACTCTTACCTCAACAACCGAGGATATACAGAAATATATTTCTTACCGTGATAATTACGATACTTACAGCGATGCTTGTACAGGTCTCCCTGTGGGTGCTATCGGTAACCCCGGTGATTCAGCTATAAGAGCGGCTCTTTTCCCTGAAGATACAAATTACTATTATTTCCGTCACGATGACGAGGGTAATATTTATTATGCAAATTCTCTTTCTGAGCATGAAGCAAACGGAAGAAAAATTGCAAGAAGCTCTGCGGATTAATAACAATAAAAGTTGTTGTACTGGAACGAGTACAACAACTTTTTTATTAGTATATCAATTCTGTAATTATGTTGTTTGACAGTAAAAAACCGTTTTCTGTAAGTGAGATAGTATTACCGTCAAAATTTATCAAGCCTTTTTCTTTCAGGAAAGCGGCTTTTTTTATTATTTTGTCAATAGGTGCATCATAATATTTTTCTTTTAAAACGGTAAGGTCAAGACCTTTTGACAGACGTAATGATAGCATTATATATTCTTCGCAATCTCCGCCGTTACAATCAAAAACTGCCTTACCGCCGTTTATAAAATATTCGGTATCGCTTGGGAAGTAAAATCTCTTGCCGTTGATAAAAGAATGAGCACCGGGTCCAATGCCGAGATAGTCGTCAAGAGTCCAGTATTTTGTGTTGTGACGACTTTCAAAATTGGGGAGGGCGGCATTAGATATTTCGTAATGATTAAACCCTGCATTTTTCAATCTTTCGAAGCATTGAAGATAAAAGTCGCAGGTTGTATCTTCGTCCGGGAAATCATATCTGTCATAATTTTTATGGAAGAATGTACCTTCTTCAATTTTCAAAATATATGAGCTGATATGGGTAACATCGCTATTAATAACAAAATCAAGTGTTTCGTCAAGTGATTCTTCTGTTTGGTAGGGGACACCAAGCATGATATCAAGAGATATATTATTAATGCCGTTTTTCTTGAATATTTCAATCGCTTGCGTTATTTGTTCCTTTGTAGAAGCTCTGCCGAGAGCTTTTCTTTCTTTATCAACTGCCGATTGAAGACCTAAAGAAACTCTGTTTACACCTGCTTTTGCAAGAAACGGTGCTATGCTTTCTAAATCTGAGCTTGGGTTGCATTCAACGGTGATTTCTGCTGAAGAGTCTATATTGAATTTTTTCCTTGCAGTAGTGATAATTCTGAAAAGTTCTTCGCCCGATAAAACTGACGGAGTTCCGCCACCTAAATATAACGTATCTGCTTCAGGTGGAGTAGCTACAAACTCACCGCAACGTGATAACGTTTCAATTTCATTTACGAGGGCATCAACGTAGCGTTTACGCTCATTTTCTTTTGAGCAGTAAGAGTAAAAATCACAGTACGGACATTTTGATTTGCAAAACGGTATATGAATATAAACTCCTGCCAAAGAAATCACCACCCGTAAAAATAATACGGGTTAATTATACTATTCCTCTATTGGTTTTTCAATTATTTTTTCTGTCGCTTTTTCTTGTTCGGCGTTATTTTCGCTTTCGTATTTTTCTGCGGCTTTATCTATTCGTCTTTTTACGTATTTATTCTGACAACCGCCGGCTTCATCGCATTTAAATTTATGGAAATGAAGACAACGAATTTTCTTTTTACCGCTTAAAAAGGTTTGCTCCTGAATAATGACGTTTTTGCCTACAATGTTACAGTATTGCTCGTAAGTATAAGAATGTCTGTTCATAAATGCCTCCTTTGAGAGTGGAGTTAATACTCTCTAAACTATTATCCTTAATAATTATGCACATAAACGCCCTTTAATAATCTGTAATAAAATATATTTTAAATACATATTTTTATACGAGGTGACTAATGTGTATTCAACACAGTTGTATAAAAGAATAAAAAATATGAGCGAAGAGGATTTATTGAAAAAAGAGGTCGAAGAAACACGGTTGCAAATTAAGCTCGCTTATTTTAAATTATCTCAGGCAACTGACATAATGCTTGTCGAATCAATCGTTCTTGAAATTAAAAGCCTTGAAACAAAGCACGATTACCTCTTGAAGCGGTTGAAAGGAGGAAAAGAAAAATGAATATTTATATTTTTCTTGCAATTCTGTTTGTATTTTCTCTTCTTATATTCAGATTAAGCGGTAGCTTTGTAAAATCACTTTTAACAAGTATCGTAGGCGGAGTTGGAGCAATTTGTGCGGTAGGTGCAATTTCTTGCTTTATTCCATTAAGCCTTGGTGTTAATTTATATTCTTTAATATTCGGTGCTCTTTTTTCAGTTCCTGGGGTTGTGTTTCTGCTCGTTTCTCAGGTTTTCTTGTTTTAAAAAAGTATATAAAAATATTTTTAGGGAAATATAAAAAAAGTATTGACATTTTCAAAAAGTGAGAGTATAATAACTCACGTTCTTAGCGGGATAGTGTAACGGTAGCACGACAGACTCTGACTCTGTTTGTTGGGGTTCGAATCCCTATCCCGCTGCCAAGAAAAAGACGATTGCGAAAGCAATCGTCTTTTTCAGTTATATTCGCCTTACGGCGAGTTATATTGCTACGCAGTGATATTCGGCTAAAGCCGAGTGATATTGCCCTTCGGGCAGTTATGGGGCGAATATAATATCACTCAAACCGCAAGTTTAAATATCACTTTTGCAACGCAAAAATATCACTGTGCCAAAGGCACAATATCACTAAATATATGTAGGGGTTCGAACACATAGGAAAAAATTCAAAGGGGTTCGAATTTGTACTCCCTTTCCAAAAACCGACAAGTTTTACTTGTCGGTTTTTTATTTATGTCCGCAGGACATAACTTTATTACGAGCAGAGCGAGTACTTCATTTGATAGCTTACTATCAACATCATTGTCTATGACAGGTTAAACGAATGGAACTGATATTTAGACGAATGATAAATTTTTTTCTCAAGGCATTACCTTGCTCTTTTTGGTTTTGAGTGATATAATTTAAAAAGGCGGTGAGAAAATGGAAGCAAGCAAATCTGCAGATAAGCAATATAAGTTTATGACTGAAACACCGGTAGGTGCTTTAATAATAAAGCTTGGTATACCTACCACCATAAGTATGCTTATTACAAATATATATAATATGGCTGATACGTATTTTGTCGGCACTCTCGGCACAAGTGCCAGCGGTGCGGTTGGCATTGTTTTCGGTCTTATGGCGGTAATTCAGGCGGTAGGCTTTATGCTCGGTCACGGTGCAGGAAGTATTATTTCCCGAAAATTAGGTGCCAAGGATACCAAAACTGCAAATTACGTTGCTTCAACCTCTTTTTTCACTTCATTAATAGCAGGTCTTGTTATAACTGTTTTCGGTCTTTTGTTTTCAACGCCGTTTTTACGCCTTTTAGGAAGCACCGATACAATTCTTCCGTATGCCAAGGACTATGCTTTATGGATTCTTCTTGCAGCCCCAATTACAATGACAAGCTTCGTGCTTAACAATATTCTTCGCTACGAGGGTAAAGCTGCTCTTGCTATGATAGGTCTTACAACGGGCGGTATTCTTAATATATTCGGTGACTTTCTGCTTATAAGAGTATTCGATATGGGTATACAAGGTGCAGGTATTTCTACCGCTGTTTCACAGTTTATAAGCTTTCTTATTCTATTGAGTATGTTCTTGAGAGGTAAAACTCAAAGCCGACTTTCTTTTAATTGCTTTAAAAACGGAATAAAGAATTTACCGTCAATTTGCTCTACGGGCTTCCCCAGCCTTATGCGACAAGGTCTTTCAAGCGTTTCAACAATGCTTCTTAATAATGTCGCAGGGCTTTACGGTGACGCTGCCGTTGCAGGTATGACTATAGTAAACAGAATTTGTTTCTTTATATTTGCCGTAGGTTTAGGTATAGGTCAAGGCTTTCAGCCCGTTTGCTCCTTCAATTACGGTGCAAAGAAATTCAAAAGAGTTAAGAAAGGCTTTTTCTTTACTTGGGGAGTAGGGGAAGTGCTTTTAAGCATTCTCGCAGTTATAGGTCTTTTGTTAAGCGACCACCTTGTAGGTCTTTTCAGAGATGACCCCCTTGTTATTGAGATTGGCTCTTTTGCTCTTAAAGCTCAGCTTATAGCGTTGTTTTTCCAACCCTTGAGTATCTGTAGCAATATGATGTTTCAAAGCATCGGTAAAAATAAAACCGCCACCTTTTTATCAGCATTAAGAAGCGGTCTTGTTTTTATTCCCGTGCTTCTTATATCATCAAGACTAATCGGCTTGACGGGTATTCAAATCTCACAAACGATAACAGACGTAATAACATTCATTGTTTCGTTTCCGTTTATGGTGGCTTTTTTCAAGAATATGAAGAAGGATGAGGTTGACAATTAGTTGAGTTGTCTGTCCGATGGTCGTTAGTGGCTTCGTGGGGGATAATAGATTTAATACCACAAAAAATCATCCAAGGCGCGTACCTTCCTTCGAAGGAAGGGGGACCACCTTGGATTTATTTTATTTATTACTTATTTTTTCAAGCGTGCCTGTAAGTAGTTTTTACAACATAATTTAACGGGTGGTGGAAGGTTCTCTACGCGACAAAGGAGCGTAGTTGAATCGTTAGATTCAACTATAATAAATTGGTTGAAATTAAAAAAACTAAGTTTATACAAAACAAAAAGACACCCTATTGGATGTCTTCTTTTTCATGGCGCAGAAGGAGAGACTCGCAAGGCTCTGCCTTGCGTTTGCTACGCAAACACCGATTGTGTTCGGCTTCGCCGAGGGAGTTCGAGTCTTTCTCGAAAAAGTTAGTTTACCTAAAACAAAAAGACACCCTATTGGATGTCTTCTTTTTCATGGCGCAGAAGGAGAGACTCGCAAGGCTCTGCCTTGCGTTTGCTACGCAAACACCAATTGTGTTCGGCTTCGCCGAGGGAGTTCGAGTCTCTCTCGAAAAAGTAAGTTTATCTAAAACAAAAAGACACCCTATTGGATGTCTTCTTTTTCATGGCGCAGAAGGAGAGACTCGAACTCTCGCGCCGGTTTCCCGACCTACGCCCTTAGCAGGGGCGCCTCGTCACCAACTTGAGTACTTCTGCATTGGTAACTGAGAAACAGTTATTTAATTGTCCTCAATAGAGGTGGCGCAGAGAGTGGGATTCGAACCCACGGTACGTTGCCGTACGACGGTTTTCAAGACCGTTCCGTTATGACCACTTCGGTATCTCTCCGTATGTGTGCAAGTTATATTACCATATTATTTTGGCGTTGTCAAGCACTTTTTATGCAAAAATGTACAGCAGCAGCATAAGAAGCGTTTTATCCGCATTTTCCAAGGCAAGTATAAGTATCAGCCCGAGGAGAAGTATGCTGTCCCCACTCAGCTGCCGTTCTTGCCGTTTCTGCCCGTTTATCCTGCGCAGAGTAACTCCGCTTATTCTGTCCGCCTGCTGCTGCATTCGGTGAAGCTCATTGTCCAATGTATTTCTCCTTTCAAATTAGCGTAGTACATTGTAACATCTTAAAGTTGACTTTTGTAGGGGCGGATATTATCCGCCCGTGCTGATATTGCTCGGTTTGCTGGCGGCTGATAGCCGCCCCTACAGTGAAGTTTTAGTTGTTACAGCGTAGTAGGGGCGATTTGCAATCGCCCGCCGTATAACCATACCGCCGTACTTTTCGGGCGAATACAATTCGCCCCTGCAAATTGTAATTTACATAAACTTTTCAATTATCGGCAGCAGGTCCATCAGCCTCATCAGCTGTATTGCCTCATCTGCTTTCTTTCGCCTTTGCGGACTGAGCAGGGGCTTAAGGGCGGCAATGAGGCGTGTGCGCTCATCGTCGCCTTTGCTTTGCAGCAGCGGCAAAAGCTCAATCAGCTTGGCGATCATCTGCGGGTCAATGCCGCCGAGCGGGGCGGCAGAGGCTTGGCTGTTGCCGTCGCCGCCCATAAACTGCTGCGCCATATCGGAAAGGTTGCCCATTTCCTCCTCGCTCAGGGAAGCGAGGATACTGCCGATGTCGTCAAAGTTCATTTTTTGCCGCC
>JAZUQS010000079.1:0-2315 GCA_045605825.1 Acutalibacteraceae bacterium | reverse complement strand
CAAGACGGAAATTGCAAAAACAATAAGCGAGCTTGATGATGAAAATAGTTTTTCCGTTTTACTTTCACACCATCCCGAATTATTTGAGGAATATGTGAAAACAAACGTTGATTTAGTTTTTTCGGGACACGCTCACGGTGGGCAATTCAGAATTCCTTTTATTGGTGGAATTATAGCACCCGAACAAGGGTTATTCCCTGAATTTGATGCCGGTGTTTTCAACGAAAACAACACAACAATGATTGTGAGCCGAGGACTCGGTAACAGCATTATACCAATAAGAATAAACAACTCACCCGAGGTAGTGGTTGTTGCTTTAAAAAACAAATAAAAATGGCTACCCTTTACGGATAGCCATTTTTTTGTTTTATTATTGTTGGTTGTTATTAACATTCTCAAATGGAACTTCTTGTGCCTGATAGTTCTGACCGCCGTATGAAACAGTTGCATCAGCAAGTTTATTGAGTTCATTCTGCATAAGGCAGTAGTCAACAATACCGAGACCGAAAAGACCAAGAATGAGGTAGAGAATTGAGTTATCTTCGTGTGGAATACCTAAAGCCTGACAGCCTTCAGAAACTTTCTTTTCGCAAAGGTAGAAACCTACGAATGGTAAGAAAAGAACAAGAAGAATTTCAAGTAAAGCATCACCATTTGGATCTTTAACCTTATTTGCATCTTTAGCAATGTTGATTCCCCAGATAATACCATAAATACCGCAAGTTACTAATGTAAGTAAAATGCATTTTACAATTTCTCTTTTTTCAAGTTGCATTATAATTCACCCCTTTAACTTTTTTCTTGATTATAGCACACCAATGATTTTAGTGCAACATTTTTCGACAATTTTTTTACCATTGAATATTTATTTGTAATTTGATATTATATACAAGGTGATTTATTTGGATAAAACTAAGAAAGAACGTTTTAAAAAACTTGTAATTTATACTACCCTAATATGTATTATAGGGTTACTGCTATATATTGTCTACGAGTTTACAGGCTTTGGTTTTAAATGCCCTGTTCACACTTTGACCGGATTTAAGTGTGCTGGTTGTGGCAACACACATTTTGTTGGCAGTATTTTAAAATTGAATTTCAAAGAAGCGTTAGCTTTTAACTATATATTTCCACTTGAAGCGTTTTACATTTTGTGGGTATATTTTTTCTCAGCAAAAAGATATTTAAAAGACGGTAAATTCAATTATATTTCACCATTCAAGGCGTTTGATATTGTTTGTCTTATTATAATAGCACTATGGATACCATTGAGAAATGTTTTAGGTATATAAAAATGGCTGTAAAAAAACTTAACGTTTTTTACAGCCTCTTTATTTTTAAAATGTTTCTCTAAAGAAATTCAACATATTCTCAATTGCATCGTTGCCCTCGTCTGAATAAGGGTAAAGAACAGAAAATACGTGCGGAAGATGCTTGCCGTCAACCTTGCCGTAATTATAAAGCTCACCTTTACCCGTCACCACTAAATTTTGACCGTCGAACGTCCAGTGAATATCGTTCTCGTACTCTGACGCACTTACGTTTACCGGTGATACTGACAGTAATATTAATATAGCTAACAGTCCCGCAATGTTTTAACCAACTTGTTATTCATTATAAAACCTCCTCTGTTTCGCTAAAGAATTGGAAACTGCAACCCTGATATTCAACTGTTACAATTACACCGTTTTCAGTTCCGTCGTTAAATTCTTCGGTTGTTATTGTGCAATCGCTTTGGGGAATTTCTTTTCCGGTGCCATCACTGAATACTGCAAAAACTCTCATTTCATCTATTGTATACTCATTCTCAAAAGTACCGTAAACAGAAGTTATCGTTTTAGGATTCCGCCTTTCCTTCAGGTAAAACCGTTGCATAAAGATAAGTTTCAAAGCCTTTGTAGTTAATAGTAATTTTAGTTTCACCGCTTGCTTTAGGCTCACCAATTGTAACGTTGCATTTACTTATAGTGATTATTTCACTTTCGCCATTTGTATAGTTCACCCTGACAAAGGTGTTTTTTAAGCTTATTTCTTCTACGTTATGGTACAGCTTGTTCCAACCGGGAGCAATAATTGCACTAATGCCTTTTATTTGCTTTCCTGTAACCTGACCTGCATTGTGTGAAGAGGAAAGCTCCTCAGTAATTTGTATTTCAGTTGTTTTTTCACCCGATGCTTCGGGTGATTCTGTTGTTATTTGTATTTCAGTTGTTTTTTCACCCGATGCTTCGGGTGATTCTGTTGTTAAAGGTTTACGGGTCAGTTCTTCTTTTTTTAAAACTTCTTCAAATCTGCCTATAGTAGTTTTAAAAGCA
>JAZUQS010000078.1:0-9282 GCA_045605825.1 Acutalibacteraceae bacterium | reverse complement strand
CGTTTCACAGCTCCCGCTGTTAATTGCCCCTGCCTCAGCTCAGAATTTGAAAACCCCAACGGTGTTCCGATTTCTGCAATTGTTTTCGGTGGCAGACGTGCAAAGCTTGCTCCCCTCGTTTATCAGTCACGTGACTGGAATCACGGTGTATTCGTAGGTTCAATTATGGCTTCTGAAACAACAGCTGCTGCTGCAGGTGCTATTGGTGTTGTTCGTCGTGATCCTATGGCTATGCTTCCCTTCTGCGGTTACAACATGGCTGATTACTGGCAGCATTGGATTGATATTGGTGCAACTCTTGATGCAGATAAAGCACCTAAAATCTTTAACGTTAACTGGTTCCGTAAAGACGACGAAGGCAACTTTATGTGGCCCGGCTTCGGTGACAACCTTCGTGTTCTTGATTGGATTATCGACCGTTGCGACGGTAAAGTAGACGCAAGAGAAACAGAAATCGGTTACATCCCCTATGCTGAAGATATCAATATCGAAGGTCTTGAGGGTGAAGTATCTCTTGATTCTCTTAAGAGCATTCTTGAAGTTGAAAAAGAGCTTTGGCAGGAAGATGCAAAGGGTATTGAAGAATTCTACGCAAAATTCGGCGATAAGATTCCTCCCGTACTTGCAGAAGAGCTTGCAACTCTTAAGAAAAACGTTCAGTAATAAAATAATTTTTAAGGGTTATGCTTTGCATAGCCCTTAAACTCTTTATAAAAATAACTTGTAAAAATATCATTACAGAAAGAAGTCGTTTTAAATGGCAAAGCTTACAAGAGAAACAAAAGACGGTATTTATTCACTTATGCTTACTCCCTTTTTTGAGGACAGAAGCATTGACTACAATACATATGAAAAATATGCTGAATGGCAGGTTGAACAAGGTGTTGACCACCTTTTTGCAGTTTGTGGTAGCTCTGAAATGAAGGAGCTTACTCTTGAGGAAAGACTTAAGCTCGCAACTCTTACAGTTAAGCACAAAGGCGAAACAACCGTTGTTGCAACTGCAAATATCGAGCCTACAAAAGAAGGCAATCTTGAAGAAATCAAGAAAATGGAGCAGACGGGCGTTGACGGTCTCGTTCTTACAACAAAGGGTATGGGAGACGATGATGACAAGCTCGTTGAATATATCAAAGAGTTAGCATCAAGCACATCTCTTCCCGTTTTCCTTTATGAATTCCCTGGTTTTCAGCCTCACTTAATGAGCGGTAAAGCTTACGGTGAGCTTACAAAAGACGGTCTTATCTGGGGTATTAAGGATACAACCTGCTCCCTTGAATTAATTAAAGATAAAATTGCCAACAAGGGTGATTCAACTATCATTCAGGCAAATATGCCTTATCTTTTTGATTCTTACGTTGCAGGTGCTCGTGGCGTTATGGCAACACCTACATCCTGCGGTGGTGCTTTCTTCCAGAGATTCCACGAAGCATTCTTAAGTGGTGATATGGCTCTTGCCGAGCAGAGATATAACGAAATCATTCTTCTTGATAACGCTATTGACAGTGGCTTCTGTGCAAGTGCAAAAGAGCTTATAAGACTTCAGGGTGTTGATACTTTTAACTGGTATACAAGAGGCTCACACCACCTTTCACCCGCAAGACTTCGTTCAATCAAGTCGTTCCACGATTGGTGCGTAGCTAACGGTCTTATGAAATAATTTAAAAAGCGAAATTAACCCATCGGTTTTCAATAAACCGGTGGGTTTTTACAATTAAAACTATTGAAAAAATTTCGACAAAAGAATATAATAGAAAAGATATTAACAGTTATAATTGTATATTAAAGGAGTGATATTTTGAATATTGAAGCTTTAGTTGAAAAACAAAGAGAGTTTTTCCGCAGCGGTGCTACACTGTCTGTAAAATTTAGAATAAAAATGTTACTTAAGCTTTATCAGTGCATTAAAAAATATGAAAATGAAATAAATGAGGCATTGAAGAAGGATTTAGGCAAATGCGAATTTGACGGTTTCGTTTGTGAAACAGGTCTTGTTCTTATGGAACTAAACTATATGATTCGCCATACTCCCTCTTACGCTAAGAAGCATAGAATTTATACACCTATAGGTCAATGCATAGGAAGCGGCTACAAGCAGGCTTCACCTTACGGTAACGTGCTTATAATGAGCCCTTGGAATTACCCCTTTCTTCTTACAATGGCTCCAATTTCCGATGCTATTTCAGCTGGTAATACAATTATCGTAAAGCCTAGTGCATATTCCCCTGCCACAAGCGAAGTTATTAAAAAGATAATAACTGAGTGCTTTCCCGAAGAATACGTTGCGGTTGTTACCGGTGGCAGAGAAGAAAACAAAGAGTTATTAGACCAAAAGTTTGATATGATTTTCTTTACAGGAAGCCAGAGCGTAGGCAAAGAGATTCTTCATAAAGCTGCAGATTCAATAACACCCGTTGTTCTTGAATTAGGTGGTAAAAACCCTTGTATTGTTGATTCTACAGCAAAAATTAAATTAGCTGCTAAAAGAATTACATACGGTAAATTCCTTAACTGCGGTCAGACATGCGTTGCTCCTGATTATATTATCTGCCACAGTAGCGTTAAGGATGAGTTTGTAAAAGAGCTTTCAAAGCAAATTAAAAAGCAATACAGTGACAACGTAATCGAAAATGATGAATACGGCAAAATTGTAAATGAAAAGCATTTTAACAGATTATGTAATCTTATTGATAATGACAAAGTAATTTTCGGCGGAGAAAAATCTATTAATTCTTTAAAGCTCGCACCGACAGTTATGGATAACGTAACTTGGGACGATAAAGTTATGCAGGAAGAGATTTTTGGGCCGATTTTACCGATACTTACTTTTGATAATTATGAAGAACTTTACTCTTTATTTGCAAGCAAGCCCAAACCCCTCGCTTTATATATCTTCTCTGAAGATAAAAAGAGGGTTAACGAAACTATCAAACGTTGCTCATTTGGTGGCGGATGTGTAAATGATACAATTATGCAAATCGCAATTAACAGCTTTGGCTTCGGCGGTGTTGGTGAAAGCGGTATGGGTAGCTATCACGGTGAAGCAGGCTTCAAAGCATTTTCACACGAAAAGAGCATTCATAAAAAGGTTACTTGGTTTGATTTCCCTGTGAGATATAACCCTCACAACAACAAATTATTCAACTTCCTTTCTCATCTTTATATGAGATAAACAACAAACAGATTAAATTATAAAACTATAGAGGTGTTTTTATGTTAGACGGTATGCTTTCAGGCTGGGGCGGTCTTGTTGGTATTTGCGAGCATATAAAGATTTTTATATATTCAAAAAGAGCTAATAAAATGCAAGAAACCTGCATCAAAAGGCTTATGAGAAAAAATAAAACCACAGAATACGGTAAGCTTCATAACTTTGATAAGGTTAAATCAATTGAAGATTATCAGAAAATCGTCCCTCTTTCTGTATACGCTGATTACGATGACTACGTTTGGCGTATGGCTAACGGTGAAAAAGGCTTAATTACTAATATGTACGTAAGACGATTTACTGAAAGTTCAGGTAGCACGGGTAAGCAAAAGCTTGTTCCCCTTTCTTATTGGGCTGAATGGGTTTGTCAGTGCTTTAGCTTCAGTGCACCCGTTGGTTGTGCTGTTAAATGGTTTGCTAAAAAAGGCAGACCGTTACCCCCTCAAAAAGGTCTTTTAACTGCAGAAACAAGCTGTAGAAAAGTTAAGGGCGGTACTATCAGCTGTCTTTCTTCTATCCCGCTTTTAAACGTTAAGCCTATAGTACAATTCTTTACAACGTCACCTAAAGAGGTACTTTTCCCTGAACCTAACGTTGATATGGATATGCACTATATGAAGCTCCGTTTTGCATTAGCTAACAGAAATATCAGCTATCTCGGTACAATCTTCATTACAACTCTTGAATCAATGTTCTTCTATATGGAAGAAAACTGGGAAATGCTTTGCGACGATATCGAAAAAGGTATTATAAACGATAGCGTTAACGTACCTGAGGAAATAAGAGCAAAATATAATAAAAAGCTTAAGCCCAACCCCAAAAGAGCTGAAGAATTAAGAAGAGAATTCAAAAAAGGCTTTGACGAATCCCCTATCATCCCTCGTATCTGGCCAAACGTTGGTTGGATGTACGGTATGGGTACAGGTTCCTTAAGCTTTTATGCAAAGAAGCTCAGAAGGTACATCGGTGACGATATTCCTATGCATTATCTCGGCTACACTGCAACAGAAGCTTTTATGGCAGTTCCTCTTGAATTCAACTCATACGATTACGTTATTTTACCCCAGAACGGTTTTTATGAATTCCGCCCTATAGACCAGGAGGGCTACGATAATCTTCTTACAATTAAAGACCTTGAGGTTGGTAAGGAATATGAAATTATACTTACTAATATGAGCGGTTTTTACAGATACAGAATTGAAGACGTTATCAAGGTTACAGGTTACTATAATCAGTCACCGAAGATTACCTTCTGTTACCGACTTAATCAGATTGCTAACATCAGCGGTGAAAAGGTAAGCTCATTAGCATTTGACGAAATGGTTGCAAACTTAAGTGAAGCAACGGGCGATTTATATATTGGTTACAGTATTTACGCCGACAGAAGCACCTCCCCCGGTCATTATAAATTATTCTTAGAACTTGCCGAGGATATAAGCGATGAGAAAAAAGCAACCTACAATGCATTATTTGAGGAAATGCTTTGCAAAGGTAACGTATCTGTTGAGCCTTTAATTAAAAGCGGTGCTTTGGGTCATCCTGAGGTTTTATTCCTCAAAAAAGGTACCTATGACGATTACCGTGAGGTTCTCCGCTCAAGAGGTGCAAATCTTAATCAGGTTAAACCTATAAAGGTTATTGATAACGACGAAAAGAGAGACTTCTTCTTTTCACACGTAGATAAAGATTAATTTGAGGTAAAGAATGATTGCTGTTAACAATTATTACGAAAACGAAGTAAACTCTTTGAGAAGCAAAGGTCTTACCGATGATAAGGTTATAAATGATTTAATCAAATTCAAGGAAAGTAACCCTACACTTTTAAAGAAAAAGTTTCCTACTGAAATGTACGATAAAGTAAACCTTATGTGCAGAAAATATATGGACAGACTTGCACGTTTCGAGGTTGATTATGACTTTATTGTAGACGAAGAAAAATTTATAAACGTTGCAGTATGCTGTCTTGAAAGTGCACCGATTCTACATTCTCGTGTCATAAACAATCCAATTGCACCGTATTGGAAAGTAGCTGATTATAACGTTAATGAATTCATTTTCGTTGAAGAAACTGATGATATTAACAAAACAAGAGAGAAATTCTTTTCCCGGGAAATCCCACTTAAAAGCAACATTCAAATGAATATCGGGTTGTTTTACTGCGAGGGTAAAACCTATATCTGCTTTATTTGGAATCATATGTGTATGGATGGTGGCGGTTTTAAGGCTTTCTGGGGCGATTTCTGTAAAGCTTACTCCGATTACGTTTTACATGGTAAATCTCCTTTATGCTTCTCTATAGGCTCAAGAAAGTATACAGAAGTTTACAAGGATATGGATAAGGCGACATTAAAAAAAGCTAAAAAGCAATTAGCCAACATTTCACCTCGTGATAAAAACAGAATGCCCTTCGAAAACAACAATGTCGAAAATAGCATTATCATTGTTTCTAGAAGAATTGAAGAAGAATATTTTTCAAAGGCAATTTCTTACTGCAAAGAAAACGGTGCAACCGTAACTGATTTATTGCTTGCATCTTTTATTGACGCTTTATCAAAGATAGCTGATATTAAGCCGAATGATAAAATAAGTGTTGCTTGTGCTACAGATTTAAGACGGCATATTAAAGATTTGTCGTCGCTTGGGTACACAAACCACGTTTCATTTGTACATTGTGCTTTAGATAAGAAAGGCAACGATTTAAAAGATACGCTAAATGCCGTTTCCACTAAAATGAAAGAAAATAAATCTGACGTATTTATGGGCTTACACGGTTTACCTCTTTTAAATTTTGCATATAAATCAATGGTTTATTTACAAGCAGAAACTATTGTTAAGCTCTTTTACAACAACCCTGTGCTTTCCGTTAGCAACGTTGGTGCAATTGATACTAAAGCCTTTTCTTTAGCCAATCATCCCCCATTCTCTGCCTTTGTTGCAGGTGCTGCAAAGAATAAACCTTGTGCAGTTATGACGGCTTTAAGCATAAACGGTGAGCTTAGTGCTTCAATGTGCTTAAGAGGTAACGAAAATGACAGAGCAGTTTTGGAAAGCTTCTTTACAGAATTTGAAAAAAATTTCAAATCATTATAAATTAATTTAAATCAAGCAAAAGAAAAGACAAGACAGTTTAATCTGCCTTGTCTTTGTTTTTGTTATCTATTAATCTTTTGTAAGTGCTTTAATGTACTTTTTAAAGAATACAACACCGTCTTTAAGAGAATCAAGCGGAATTCTTTCATTTGTGCCGTGAGTTGTAAGAAGAAGACCTGTATTCATAAGGAAGGGTGAATAACGGTAAATGTTATCACAAACGTCCTCATACTGACGGGCATCGGTACCACCCATAACAAGATAAGGTGCAACAATAGCTTTAGGGTCCATTTCCTTACATATTTCTCTGATTGCATTAAACGCTCTTGAATCTGTAGGCGAAATCTTTGAGGGATTTTTACCGCTTACAAGCTTAATTTCAGCCTTAGGACCTGCATACTTCCTGATATGAGCTTCAACGTCTTCAATAGTTTGACCCGGCATAATACGGAAATTCACGTTGACAGTAGCCTTTTGAGGTAAAACGTTAGGTGCAGGACTACCGTTTGCCATTGTAACGGCAGTAGTTGTTCTCATCATAGAAGCTACGGGAGGAATTTCGGAGCAAACCTTTGTAATAAGAGGCTTAAGAATAGGAAGATTTGACATAACACATCTTACGGGGTAAGTTGTGTTTTTTCCAATCTCATTGAAAAGTGAGTAAAGCTGAGGTGTAAGCTCGGCTTTAAACTGATTGTTTTCCAACTTACAAACGATTCTTGAAAGCTCACCTAATGCACTGTGCTTGGGTGGTTGAGAAGAGTGACCACCTTTAGCGTTTACTGAAATTTCAAAGTCAACGTGGCCCTTTTCAGCAATACCAACACCTGCAAGGTGACCGTCAATTACCTTATCAACCTTTGCTTCGAGGATTGCACCGCCCTCATCAAGAACGCTGTCAAGCTTAATACCGTTAGCTTTAAACCAACGCATCATACAATCCGCGCCGCAGATTTCACCCTCTGCCATAACCTCTTCGTTGTGACCGAAGCAAAGATAAACGTCTCGTTCAGGCTTATACCCCTCTTCAAGAAGAGTTTCAACTGCTTCACAAACACCGATAAGATGGTTTTTCATATCAATTGCGCCTCTACCCCAAAGGAAGCCCTCAGCTATCTCACCGCTGAATGCAGGATATTTCCAATCATCCTCTGTACCTGGGGTAACGGGTACAACGTCTTGATGAGAAAGAAGAGCAATAGGCTCTTTTTCGGGATGATCACTCTTCCAATGGTATAAAAGGCTACGGGTTGAAATAATCTGCTTATCTAAATTTTCGTGCATAAGCGGATAAGCCTTTTCAAGAAGTGCGTGAAATTCATCAAAGGGTGTCCAATCAACAAGGCTTTCATCTCTGTTTGCGATTGTAGGTATTTTTATAGCATCTGAAAGATTTTTTATAAATCTCTCAACGTCAACCTGCTCTTCAACAGAATCACTTGAATTAACAATAGGGTCAGCCTTATAGGTTGTAGCAGCTCTAACCATACTAACACCAACGCCTGCAAGGGCTGCAACACCTAAACCTGTTTTAATAATTTTACTTTTTTTCATAATTAACTCTCCTGAAATTAAAAACCGAATAATGATATCTGATCGCTATCGGGCAAATCACCAAAAGCACCGCAAGCTTTTAGCAATGCAACGGTAGATTTACCTGCACCTGAACGAATTTCAAAATCTTCAATTGAAGAAAATTCAGAACCGCCATCATCTCTTGCTTTTGCAAGCTGTTCAGCAGCAGCACCGCCAACACCTGCAAGGGCTGCAAAGGGCATTCTTATTTTGCCATCCTCGGGCTCGTAAGAATCGGCGGTAGATTTATAAATATCTATCGGTAAAAATTCAATACCTCTTACCATAGCCTCATAAACAATCATCATAATTGTTTCTTTATCTTTTTCGGCATTTGAGGCTTCTTTTCCTTTATTACGAATCATTTGCAACAAGGTTTTAACTGCTTCTTTACCTTTAGACATTGATTCAGCATCAACGTCACCACCACGAACGGTAAGGTAAGCACAGTAGTACTCGAGAGGCTTATAAACCTTAAACCAAGCAAGACGAAGTGATGCAATAATATATGCAGCAGCATGCGCCTTAGGGAACATATACTGAATCTTTTTACAAGAATCAATATACCATTCTGGAACTCCGTGCTCTCGCATAAGATTTTCCTGCTCGGGCTTCAACTGCTTATTCTTTTTACGAACGTCCTCCATAATATTGAAAGCGTCTTTGGGCTCAAGACCTTTGTGGAGAAGATAAACCATAATACTGTCACGAGTACCGATAACCTCGGAAATTGTACAAATACCGTCTTTAATAAGGTCTTGTGCATTACCGAGCCACACGGCAGTACCATGAGACAGACCTGCAATCTGAATAAGGTCGGCAAAAGTTTGAGGTCTTGCTTCAAGAAGCATTCCCTTTGTAAAATCAGTACCCATTTCGGGAATTGATAACGTACCCGTAGGCCAACCTAATTCCTCAGCAGTTACGCCGAGAGGTTCAGGTGAAGTGCAAAGCTCGTAAAGCTTTCTGTCACTGATATCAATATCTAAAACGTCAATGCCAGTTAAGTCGGTAAGATGCTTATAAATTGTAGGAACATCATGACCGAGCTCATCAAGCTTTAACAAGGTATCGTGCATTGAGTTAAAGTCAAAGTGAGTTGTTATAATATCTTTAGTAGCATCATCGGCAGGTCTTTGAACGGGTGTGAAGTCCTCAACCTCATACGTGTTGGGAACAACAACCATACCGCCGGGATGCTGACCCGTGGTTCTTTTAACACCGGTACAGCCTAAAGTTAATCGGTCAATTTCGGCTTTAGTCATTTTCAAGCCACGCTCTTCAACGTATTTCTTTACAAAACCGTAAGCAGTTTTTTCAGCAACACCTGAAATAGTACCGGCTTTGAAAACGTACGCTTTACCGAAAAGCTCTTCTGTATACCTATGGGATTGGCTTTGATATTCACC
>JAZUQS010000077.1:0-6137 GCA_045605825.1 Acutalibacteraceae bacterium | reverse complement strand
CCCCCTCCCTATGCTTCGCACAGGGAGGAAAAGCTTCGCAAAATTTTAACTTATACTCCTTGCGAAGCTCTATAATCGGCACGAAGTGCCCCTTCACTCCTAACTCCTCACTCCACACTCCTCACTTAATCGTGAACGAAGTCTCTGGCATCCGGTGACTTCACTTCGCACTTCGCATTCCGCACTTATTTGACATCTTTAATCGCAGGGTAGAGTTTTAACCATTTTTTGTATTTCTCTTCGTATTTTTTAGAAAGTTCTTCGTCGGGCTTTACGGTTTCTTCGACCTCGTAAACCTTGCTTTCAAGAAGGGAGTATTCATCCTTTGAAAGCACGCCTTTAGCACCAAGCATAGCAGAGCCTAAAGCACCGCCGTCTTGATTTTTGCGAATAACAAGCTCAACGTTTAAAATACTTGCAATAATTTTAAGCCATAATTTATTTTTTGTACCGCCACCGCAAATGGTGGATTTTTTAACCTCAACACCTAAATCACGGATAATATCCATATTATGACGAAGTGAGAATGCAACGCCCTCAAGCACTGCAAGAGTCATTTCGTCTTTTTCTGTGTTAAGAGAAAGGCCGTAAAACAAACCTCTTATATCGGTATCGTTAAGAGGGGAGCGTTCACCCATAAGATAAGGTAAAAAAAGCACGTTGTTTTTACCTAATTTATTCTCCTGACTTAAAACCGCCGAGTAATCGTCACGAAGAATTTTTTCTACCCACCAGTTACAGCATACTGCAGCTGAAAGTATACATGCCATATAGTGATAATTTCGCCCTGCAGAGCAAAAGGCGTGAATAGCATTTTTTCTGTCGCAGTTGTAGGAATCGCTTACTGTAAAAATAGTACCGCTTGTACCTAAAGAAATGTTGCAGTCGCCGTCCTTTACCGCACCCATACCTATAGCCGAAGCCGCATTATCACCTGCGCCAATGCTGACGGCAACCTTGCCTAAACCGAATTTTTCGGCAACCTCACCCCTTAAATAGCCTGAAATTTCATCACTTTCAAGGACTTTAGGTAAAAACTCCTCTTTTATACCGAATTTATTAAGAATATTTTCAGACCATTTGCGGTTTTCAACGTCAAAATAAAGTGTACCCGAAGCATCGGAAACGTCTGTGCAAAATTCACCTGTAAGGCAGTATGCAAGGTAGTCCTTGGGGAGCATTATTTTCGCAATTTTCCCGTAATTTTCGGGTTCGTTTTCCTTAACCCATAAAAGCTTCGGAAGAGTAAAGCCGGCAAAAGCAATATTACCCGTGCTATCAAGCAAAAAGTCTTTATCCTTATTTAATTCGTCAGTTTCTTTAAATGAACGAGAGTCGTTCCAAAGAATTGCAGGGCGGATAACCTTATCGTCTTTATCAAGCATAACAAGACCGTGCATCTGACCCGAAAATGAAATTGAAACAACGTTTTCTTTATCCTTACCATCTAAAAGCTCACTTAATGCAGATATTGTTTCGTTGTACCAATCCTCAGGGCTTTGCTCACTCCAGCCGTCGTTTGCAAAGTAAAGGGGATAATCTTTCGTAACGGAAGAAACAACCTGCCCGTTACTATCTAAAAGAATAACCTTTACGGATGACGTGCCTAAATCTATACCGATAAAATATTTCATAAATATCCTCCTGTAAAAATATAATTCAAAATAAAGTTCATTACGAAAATCATATCATTTAAAGCTCAATAAGTCAATTTAAACAGTTTAAATCATATAAAGTTAAAACTATAAATTTCTGAAATTTGAACAATGTGTTGACAATATTTAGTATGTATGCTAATATTTATTTGAAATTAGCATACGTGCAATTATAGGAGAGTAGCTATGGCTCACAGAAAATCAAATCAAACAATTCTCGAAATTATTCAGGTTGCCGCAAGAATGTTTTTAACAAAAGGCTTTCAAAATACGTCTGCAAAGGCAATAAGCGATGAGCTTAATATCAGCACGGGTAACTTAACCTTTTATTTTCCTACAAAGGAGCATATCCTTTTAGAGCTGACGAAAGAAATAACAAGCTTTCACGATAAATGTATAAAGAAAACAAGCAAGGATAAGGATTGGCTTTATACTTATTGCTGGGAGGTTACGGCGCAAATTGTTCTTTGCGAGCAAAACCCTAACATTAAGGATTTGTATCTTGCTATATACTCTTTGCCTATGACCTCGGAATTCGTTAAAAATTGGACGGCTCAAAAAAACGTTGAGGTTTTAGGCGAATACCTTGAGGATTGGGATTTTAATCGCTTCAGAAGAGCCGAAACGGTAACCTGCTGCGTTGAAAGAAGTGCTCTTGCCGAGCCCTGCACAGAGGATTACACTTTGGAAGAAAAAATAAAGCTTACCCTTACTTGTCTTTTAAAAATCTACGATATTGAAAAAGAGGAAAGAGAAAGGGTAATAAACGAAATATTACAGACCGACTATAAAAAGACGGGAAGCTCATTAAATAAACAGCTTGTGAAATTTATTGAAAAAACAAATGAAGAGCGTCTTGAAACAGTAAAGTGAGTTTTCTTTAACAATAATTTAAAGTAAAAGCTACAAAAGAGGGATTTTATGAAAGCTAAAAAATTCATAAATAAGATATTGAGCGTTATTATTTGCTTCGGTCTTATTGTGGCGTTTGTGCCTCAAAGTATCGCTGTAGATACTGAAACGGAGGGAAGCCTTTCTGCCGTTATAGATACGGGCAGAGAAATAACCCTTTATGATAAGGATAACGATACGTATTACGAAATATGGAATGCAGACCAGCTTTTTGCCTTCGCTCAAATAGTAAATAGCGGAAACACAGCTTTAAACGTTGAGCTTTTATTAGATATAACTGTAAACAGCAACGTTTTTGATTCAACCGGAAATCTTGTTTCTGATACGTCAGCCTTACGAAGCTGGATTCCTATTGCAAAAAACGGTGTTGAGTATCAGGGCGATTTCGACGGTCAGAATCACACTGTTTCAGGCTTATTCTGTAATGACACTCAGCTTGAAAAAACGGGTTTATTCGGAATAATAGGAGATAGTAGCAAAGTACATTCTCTTACAGTTGCTGATTCATATTTTTACGGTGAAAAAGAAACGGGTGCAATTGCAGGTAGAGTATCTGGCTTAATTGAAAACTGTTTTAATGAAAATACGACGGTGGAAAGTCCTTACGAAGTTGGAGGCATTGCAGGTGATGTTTACAGTGGAGAGATAAAGAACTGCGGTAATAACGGAACGGTCTTAGGCGGCGATTTTACAGGCGGAATTGTCGGTTATACGGGCAGTGCTGTTATAGGCTGCTACAATACAGGAAAAATCGGAAGTGATAGGTACTTTGGCGGAATAGCAGGAACAAATGACGGAACAGTATCACGTTGCTACGTCGCATGTGAAATTATTGATTTAGGCGGATATGGTAAGACTATCGTTGCCAAAAATTATAATATAATAGAAAACTGTTATTTTATCCCAAAAGATTCTTTTGAGTCAGCCGCTCCAAATAAAGATAAGGTTACTAATACCGAAAGCAAAACGGCGGAAAGCTTTGCAAGCGGTGAGGTATGCTATTTGTTGAATAACGGTAGCAGCACACCGATTTGGTATCAGACCATAGGTGAAAATGCTTTACCAACCTTTAGCGGACACACGGTTTATAACGTAGAAAATTGCTCGGGCGGTGCTTACTCTAATTCAAGCGTGGCAGGCGAGCATACTTATATTGACGGCGTTTGTGCCGTTTGTTCAGGATATGAAAGTGCAGTTAAGGTTGACGGTGCTTATTCAATAGGCAACAAGGGTCAATTACTTTGGTTTGCTCAAGAATATAACAAGGGTAATCTCGGTTCATCTGCAAACGCAGTTTTAACGGCGGATATTGACCTTTCGGGTCATAACTGGACCCCTATCGGTACGTCATCAAGAAAATATTACGGTATTTTTGACGGGCAAAATCATAGTATCACAGGCTTTACAATGCATATTACGTCAGGCGGCTATTACGGTCTTTTCGGCTTTGCGAACGGTGGCGGTATAACCGATATAAAGAATTTTTCTATAAGCGGTGAGGTTACAACTGCATTTACGAAAAGCGAAGATTCCTGGTACGGTGTTATAGGTCAGTCCGACGGCGGTGCTACAATCAGCAATGTTCATTCTTCTGTAAATTACATAGCGGGTGATACGTATACTAAAAAATTCGTAGGCGGTATTGTAGGTCAGACGGGTGATATTACAATTGAAAGGTCATCCTTCTCGGGAACAATTGACCTTGGTGCTTCAGCCGTTGATTGCATAGGCGGTATAGCCGCATATAGCTACAACGGAAAAACAGTTACAATAAACGGTTGTGGTTTTTATGGCACAATAAATTCTGATTATACAGGCGGAGCTTCCCAGATTGGCGGTATTTTAGGCTACTACAACGGTGAAAACGGAAGGAATCTTACCTTTTCAAATAACCTGAGTGCAGGCACAATTACAATGGACGGTGCAACAGATAAAGCAGGTGCATTAGTAGGTGTTTTAAAGAATTACACCGAGGCTCAGGCCGCTCAAAAGCTTACAAATATCTATTATTTCTCAACGCTTCCGTCCTGTAGCTCGGTTAGCTTGTCTGCAACGGCGGTTGACCAAGAGCAATTAAGCTCGGGCGAGGTTGCATACAAGCTTCAAGGAGATAATACCGTTCAGCTTTGGGGTCAGGATATAGATAACGGAAAGCCTAAGCAGGCTTTACCCTCAACAAACGGCGGTAAGCTATATTATGCTGATATATGTGGTGCCACGTACGGTTATTCAAATAAAGCTGATACAGTAGGTCATAGCTTTATTAATCACGTGTGTGCCTTCTGTAGAGCATATCCCTCTCCTGATGTAACCAACACAGAATACATAATTTCTAACGTTGGAGAGCTTTTATGGCTTCAGAATGCAGTTAATAACAAAAAGAGCTTTTACAATTTACCCATAAGACTTGCTAACGATATTGATATGAATCCGGGTTACGAGTTTAATTACGACGGTACGGCTTGGTATAACGGTGAGCTTGTAACAAGCGGATGGCTTGAATGGACGCCTATCGGCACGGATTTAGCACCCTTTAAAAAAGCGTTTAACGGTGATTATCATAAAATTAAAGGTGTTCATATAAGCTCACCCGAAAGTAAATATATAGGCTTTTTCGGCTGTGCAAACGGTGCAACCATTGAAAATCTTATTATTACAGACTCTTATATAGGTGGTATGCAATGCGTAGGCGGTATTTGCGGTCAGGCTGAAAACACCAATATTTACAATTGCGGTAATGAAGGCTACGTTTCAGCGTCGCAAAGCTTTGCAGGCGGTATTTGTGGCTACGAGCCTATGGCAGTAGGCATAGAATCTCCGATTACTTCCATAAATAATTGCTATAACACAGGCGAAATAACGGGCGACAGCTTTGTTGGTGGTATTGTTGGTAACTCCTCTTATTTTAAAGTAAATAATTGCTTTAATACGGGCACAGTTTTTGGTAGCGGTAGTTACGAAAGTCCCATAGCCCCTGCGTATAGCGGAAATATTTCAAATTGCTACTATCTTGCAACGGAAGAAACGGATGATAGCGACGCTACAACGTATAAAACTGCAGAGCAATTTGCAAGCGGTGAGGTTGCATACCTTCTTCAAAAGGGTAACATAGAGCAGGTTTGGGGTCAGGATAATAACAGAGAGGGCACTATTCCCACCTTTGATACAACAACGCTTTATAAAGCGGTAAAGATTGGTGACACGGGTAACTATTCTGTTTCAAATATCGGTGATACAAACGGTGACAGAGAGGTTGACGTAACTGACTATCAGGCTCTTGTAAACACAGCTCTTGCAGGTGAACATGACCAGATTGAATCTGCAAGCTATGACGATATCATAAAATACGACCTTGACGGAAACGGTTATCTTAACGTAATTGACGCATCAATTATGGAAAGAGTGTTAAGCGGTCATACTGTTGTTGATGTATATGCAGTTGGTGATTATGATATGAACGGCGTTGCATTTGAAGAGGCGGATATTCTCTTAATGGAAGAGGCAATAAAAAGCCCCGAAGCAATGACAACACAACAAAAATATGCCTGCGATTTAAATGCAGACGGCACT
>JAZUQS010000076.1:0-18589 GCA_045605825.1 Acutalibacteraceae bacterium | reverse complement strand
CGATTAAGTGAGGAGTGTGGAGTGAGGAGTTAGGAGTGAAGGGGCACTTCGTGCCGATTATAGAGCTTCGCAAGGAGTATAAGTTAAAATTTTGCGAAGCTTTTCCTCCCTGTGCGAAGCATAGGGAGGGGGACCGTTCTTCAATAAATTAAAAGATTAAGGATTGTATATTCCGTGCGATATACTGTCTGTTATTCGTTTATTAAATCGGAACGGTGGTGGGTAGTTCTCTTACGTCTTAGGTTTAGACGGAAAGAAGAACTACCCACCACCAAAAGCAAAGCTTTTGGTCCCCCTCCCTATTTGCTATCGCAAACAGGGATGAAAAGCTTTCGCTAATTCTCAATTTGTTACTCCTTGCGAAGCCTCTGGCATCTGGTATCTGGCATCTATATAATTGCCAACGCAGTTCCGAAATTTGCCACTTGCCATTTCCAATTTACAATTGCCAACTCATTTCCTCATTTTTTATGCAAGGTGATAATTGAATTCGTTATAGCTCTATTGTATAATGTTTTAAAATCAATTTTCACAGAAATTTGGGGGATTATTTATGTTAAGACGCCGTCAGGTACATCTCGATTTCCACACGGGAGATACTATGCCCGTTGGTAAAAAATTTTCAAAAGAGCAATTTCAGAATGCTCTGAAATTAGGTCACGTTAATTCTATTACTATTTTCTCAAAATGCCACCACGGTTGGTCTTATCATCCTACCGAAGCAAACGAAATGCATCCTGAATTGGATTTCGACTTGTTAGGAGCTCAGCTTGAGGCTTGTAAGGAGATTGACGTTAACGCTCCCGTTTATATTTCAGCGGGCTACGATGAAAAAGAATATTTGAGAAGACCCGAATGGCGTTATCAATATACACCCGACAAGCAAAAGCAGTATGATTACACTCAAGAGGTGCATTTTCACCTTATGTGCTTCAATACAGGCTACCTTGATGCCCTTTGCAGTCAGATTGAAGAGGTTATGGTGAAATATAACCCCTGCGGTATTTTCCTTGATATTATTTCACCGAGGGTTTGCTATTGTGAAAAATGTCTTGAGGATATGAAAAAGCTTGGTCTTGACGTAAACAGCGAGGAAGACCGTATTAAAATGGGCGATATCGTATTCAAAAAATATCTCACCGAAACTAATAATGCGGTAAGAAAGCATAGCCAAACTGCAACGATTTTCCATAACAACAGCCATATTCCGAGAGGCGATTACGGCTTTATAAACGCTAATACTCATCTTGAGGTTGAAAGCTTACCAACGGGTGGCTGGGGCTATGACCATTTCCCTCTTTCAGCCGCTTACGTGCGTTCTCTTCCTAACGTTGAATTTTTAGGTATGACGGGAAAATTCCATCATAGCTGGGGTGAATTCGGCGGCTTCAAGCATCCTAACGCCCTTATTTACGAAACCTCTTTAAGCATCGCAAGCGGTGCGGGTTGCTCTATCGGTGACCAGATGCACCCATTATGCGAAATGAATATGGCAACCTACGGTCTTATTGGCAAGGCTTATTCATTAATTGAGAAAAAAGAGCCTTGGCTTGACGGTGCGGAGCATATTGCCGACATCGGCGTTTTAAGTGCAGAAGCTATTTTAGGTAGCCGTGACGAAAAAGCCGACGTTGGTGCTAACAGAATGCTTTTAGAGGGTAACTATTTATATAATTTCCTTGATGCAACAGCGGATTTTTCTAAATATAAAATGCTCATTTTACCCGACGTTAAAATTCCTTGTGATGAAGTAATAGAAAAAATCAAAAAATACGTTGAAAACGGCGGTAAGGTTTTAGCAACGGGCGAGGCTTTAGTTAAGGACGGGGAATTTTTCCTTGATGCAGGTGCAAAATACAAAGGCGAAAATGAATTTAACCCTACCTACCTTATACCTCAATACGAAACCGCAAACGGTGTTGCTGAATACGTTATGAGATGTAACTCCTTCCGTTTTGACGTTACCGACGGCAAGGTTGAAGCATTCTTACAAAACCCCTATTACAACAGAACTTTAGAGCATTTCTGTTCACATATGCACGCCCCGAATAACCCCGAGGAAACCTTCCCCGCTGCAGTTATTAAGGGTAACGTGGCTTATATCGGTTGGGATATTTTCTCAGGCTACGCAAAGCTCGGTCACATCTGCTTTAAAGAGCTTTTCAACCATATTGCAGAAACTCTTTTAGGCAAAGAAGCAACAGTGCTTACAAATCTTCCTGATAAAGCAGTTGTAACTCTTACAAAGCAGGAAAAGGAAAACAGACTCGTTCTTCACCTTCTCTTTGCTCACACTACCTTAAGAGGAGAAAACACAGAGGTTGTTGAAGATACAGTACCCCTTTACAATGTGCTTTGTAGCGTAAAATGCGACAACAAGCCTTCAAAAATAACTCTCGAGCCCGAGGGAAAAGAAATTCCCTTCGAATACGAAAACGGCAGAGTAAGCTTCACCGTACCGAAGGTTGATATTCATCAGATGGTAGTTATTGCAAATTGAAAATGGCAAATGGCAAGTGGCAAATTTCGGAACTGCGTTGGCAATTGAAAAGCTTCGCAAGGAGTAAAAAATTAAAGCTATCGCTACAATTTAATCTAATAATAAACTCCTCTTGAAAACCCCTTCATTTAAGTATAAACTTGTCAGCCTCTTTCAAATCAAGGCTCGTTATAATATCCTCAAAATTTTCTTTTACGTCGATAAAAGCCGTAGTTTTATGAGAATCGCTACCGAGATAAAATTTACAACCGCAGTCCTTTGCTATTCTATAAGGTCTTAACAATATCTCTTTGTCTTCTTGGGAAAGAGATATTGTTTTCATATTAAGCTCTATTCCTAACCCTTTTTTACTGCAGTTTTCGAATAACTTATATAAAACCTCGTCAGAAATGAGCCTTATAACCTCGGGAGTTCTGCCTTTGAAAATATGACCGCAGGTTAGGTGGGCTATTCCGATTTTTCCCCAAGGTAAATCCTTTTTCAAAAGCTCTTCAAATCTTTTTACCCATATTTCTGCCGCTTCCTCGGGCGTTTCAATTTTCTTTCTCACCGTATTTCCTGCAAGATGCATATGAGTTGTGGGTATAACTATAAAATCAAATTGAGAAAGCCTTTCTTCGCTTACGCCTACAACGTAGTTATAGTCCATATCCGCCTCGCAGCCGAATAAGAACTTAACGTTTTCATCCTGGGGCAAGGGTAAAACAGATGTTAAGCAAGAAAATCTTTGCTTTTCATGCCATTGGGCTTCGCTTTTTACGTTTTCATCCCACAAATGATTTGTAAGGCAAATTTTATTAAATCCGTTTTTCTTAGCATATTCTAAAATAGCCTCGGGAGTTTGATTTTCATCGTGGCAACATGGTGAAACTGTTGAATGAATATGAAAATCGTGGTCTGTAATATATCTCACTTTCCCACCGCCTTTATATTTTTATACAATAATATTCTATCTCTCACTCCGTTTTAAATCAAGATTTTTTTAATTGTATCAAGCCTTGAAAAGCAACGGTAAATATGGTAGACTTATTGCAACTGTGAATATTTAATTAGGAGTGTAGCTATGAAAAAATCAACTCTTTACCTCGGTGAATTCAAACAATACGATAAAAAGTTTATCACCGCTGAAAACGGCATTAATCCCGAAAGCGTATGCGACGTTGCTTTCGAGGGTGAGGTGCTTTATTTAACAAACGGTGAAAGCCTTTTTCAATATGACAACGGTAGCGTAAAAAAGCTTACCGGAAAGGTTTCAAAGCTTTTCTCTAAAAAAGGCAAGCTTTACGGTGCAGTTGGCAATTCTCTTGCAGAAATCAAAAAAGGTAAAATCAAAAAAATTGCTGATTTTGATTGCCCCGTTATTGATATCTCTATCGGTCTTGACGGCTCTCTTTGGCTTATTACTGAAAATGATTTATATCTTTTAAAGGATAACGAATTTGAGCAGGTTGTAGAGCTTCCAAGCGAAACAGTTTGCCTTGCTGCTCTTAACAATAAAACAAAATACGGCGAAACCGTTTACGTTGGCTCAACCGTTGAAGGTCTTTTATCAATGAAGGGCAAACGTCGTCATTGGGCGGAGCTTCTCCCCGATAACACAGGGGTTATGAGCAAAAAAATCAACTGCCTTCAGATAGATGCTCTCGGTCATTTATGGGTTGGCTCTGACGAGGGTCTTAATATTTATGACGGTAAAAACTATTGGTTTAACGGCAACGATTTTTATTCAGTGCCCGACGGCTCATTTAACGATATGTATTTTGCACCCGACGGTAAGAAATACTTTGCTACAACAACAGGTATTATCACTCTTATTGAGGGTAAAATTTCTTATTTCTCATACGGTGCCTGGCTTATGCACCCAACAGTAACAAAGCTTGCAGTATCTGATAACGGTACAATTGCAGCAGTTACTCCCCGTGGCGTAAGCGTTATTACTCATAAATATATGACTCTCGCTGAAAAGGCAGAGCATTTTGATAAATTAACTGAAAAATATTTTATGAGAAACGAAGGCTATCACGTTGACAGAATTCTCAGAAAATACGGTGATTTAGATTCAGGCTGGCTCCCCAACTCTGATAACGACGGTCTTTTTACAGGTCTTTACTGTGCGAGTCAATGCTTCCGTTATAAAGCAACGGGTAGCCCCGAGGCAAAAGCAAATGCTAAAAGAGCAGTTGAGGCTATGATTAAGCTTACCGAGGTTACAGGTAAATCAGGCTTTACTGCAAGAGCTACAAGATATTCCGACGACCCCGATTTTGGCAAGGGTAACCGTGAAGAATGGCATATCTGTAAGGATAACCCCGATTGTGAATGGCTCGGTGAAACCTCAAGTGACGAAATGACAGGCCATTATTTTGCATACGGTCTTTACTTTGACCTTGTTGCCGATAAAAAAGAGAAAAAGAAAATTGCAGAGGTAGTTAAAAAGATTACTGACCACATTATCGAAAACAATTTCCACCTTTGCGACGTTGATGGCGTGCCTACAACCTGGGCAAACTGGGAGCCCGAGCTTCTTAACAACGATGACCGCTGGTTCTTTGAAAGAGGCACAAACTCTCTTGAAATTCTCTCTTTCCTTAAAACTACTTACCACGTAACAGGTGACGAAAAGTATAACGAGGTTTTCGATATGCTTATCGAAAAATATCACTATGCTATGAACTGTATGCAGTATAAATGCGAGGACTGTCATATCGCTCATATTGACGACCAGCTTGACTTTACTAACATTTATCCCCTTATTACATACACAGAAAACGAAGCTCAGAAGGAAATTTTCAAAATGGGTCTTACTCACCACTTTGATTATGAAAAAATCGAGCGTTCTCCCTTCTTTAATATCGTTTACGGTGCATTGACAAATCAGCCCTGCGACATTGAGAATGCGGCAAAATCTCTTTCTGAAATGAATCTTGACCTTGTTGTATGGCCTACCTACAACAGCTACAGAAAGGATATCGTTATCGACTACTCACCCGAGGAATTAGGCTGTGCTCCTCAGCTTAAATACCCCGTTGAATATAGCTCAAGATTAATCGTAAACTACGACGGTAATCAATTTGTTTGCGATTCAGGTGCAGAGGAATTCGTTTCAATTAACAAGAAATCTGCTAACCGTGCCGCTGCACTTCCCGGTACAGACGGTGCTAACGGTATGAGAACGGTTATGCCTTACATCTACCTTCTTCCCTATTGGATGGGCAGAGCTCACGGACTTTTGGGGGACTAAGATACCATCTGCCAGATGCCAGACGACATCTGGCATCTCTTCTTTTTTGACAAAAATATAACATTGTTGACAAAATGTGAAATACAATATACAATTATTCTGTATTTTTTGGTAAATACGGAAAGGATGGTTTTAATGAAAAACCAAAGAAAACGTAGATTTATTGCGGTTCTTATGATGTGTATCTTTACTTTTATGTTAGGTACTGTTTGCTCCGCAACCGCTGCTGAGGATGCAGTTGTTTTAGCTGCTGCAGATGACGAAGCAGTTTTCACAGTTACATACGACCCCGAAGACCCTGAAAGTGCAGTTGAATATGATCTTTCAGACGGCGACTCTGCTTTAGAGTACGTTGGCAGTTATGCTGACAACCTTGAAGCTGACGAGGATTTCGATAGCCACGTTAATGCTGCTATTGAAAAAGTGCGTGAGGATATCCCCTCTTACGCAACCTTCTGGGCATTACTTGCTCCAATCGTTGCTATCGTGCTTGCCCTTATTACAAAAGAGGTTTATTCTTCTCTTGTAATCGGTATCATCGTTGGTGGTGCTATTTACGCAAAGTTCAACTTTGAGGGTACTCTAGTTCATGTTGTAAGCGACGGATTTATTTCAAATATTGCCGACTCTTACAATATGGGTATTCTTATTTTCCTTGTTCTTTTAGGTGCTCTTGTTGCTATGATGAACAAGGCGGGCGGTTCTGCCGCATTCGGTAGATGGGCAGCTGCTCACATCAAATCAAGAGTAGGTGCTCAGCTTGCAACAATCGCTCTCGGTTGTCTTATTTTCATTGACGACTATTTCAACTGCCTTACAGTTGGTTCAGTTATGAGACCCGTTACAGATGCAAGTAAGGTATCACGTGCAAAGCTCTCATACCTTATCGATGCTACTGCAGCACCCGTTTGTATCATCGCTCCCATTTCCTCATGGGCAGCCGCTGTTGCAGGCTTCGCAAGAGGTGCAGGTGCAGAAAACGGTATCAGCCTCTTTATTCAGGCTATCCCCTACAACTTCTATGCATTACTTACTATCGTAATGATGATTTTCCTTGCTCTCACAGGTCTTGAATTCGGTCCTATGAAAAAGCACGAAATCAATGCAAAAGAAAAAGGCGACCTTTTCACAAGCGGTACTATGCAAGCTATTGAAGAAATGAAGGTTAACGAAAAAGGCAGAGTTTGTGACCTTGTTGTTCCCGTTATAATTCTTATTATCAGCTGTGTTATCGGTATGATTTACTCAGGCGGATTTTTCAGCGGTGAAAGCTTCGTTGATTCATTCTCAAATTCAGATGCTTCCGTTGGTCTTGCTTTTGGTGCATTCGTTGCAATCATTATCACAGTTATTTTCTACCTTATCAGAAGAGTTCTTTCTTTCAAAACAATTATGGAATCTCTTCCCGAAGGCTTCAAGGCTATGGTTCCCGCTATTATGATTCTTGCTTGTGCTTGGACTCTTAAGGCTATGACAGACTCTCTCGGTGCAAAGATTTTCATTTCTCAGCTTATCGAGGGTAGTGCAGGTGCATTCCAGTCATTCCTTCCTGCAATTATCTTCCTTATTGCTGTTGGTCTTTCATTCGCTACAGGTACATCATGGGGTACCTTCGGTATTCTTATCCCCATCGTGCTCAGCGTATTTGAAGCTGGCGAGCCTATTACAATCGTAGCAATTTCTGCTTGTATGGCAGGTGCTGTTTGCGGTGACCACTGCTCACCCATTTCAGATACAACAATTATGGCTTCTGCAGGTGCACAGTGTGACCACATTAACCACGTTTCAACACAGCTTCCTTACGCATTGACAGTTGCAGGCGTTTCAACGGTTGCTTACATCATCGCAGGCTTTGTTTCAAACTGGATGATCGTTCTTCCCATCGCAATCGCTCTTATGATTGGTACGTTGTTTGTAATTAAAGCAGTTACAGGGAAGAAAGCGTAAGTGCTCACTGCGTTCACAGTGAAAAGTGAATAGTTTCGTTTGCGACGCAAATTATAGCTTCACAGGGAACGACAAACTTACTAATCTAATAAATTATAAAAGGCGGTGTACCTCTCTTCGAAGAGAGGGGGACCGCCTTTCGCTTTGTTGTTTTTAGAATAAATATATTTCGTGCCAATGATTTTTTGTTAGAATTAAGTTTTTCGGGCGGTGGAGAGTTCTCGACGTGAGTTCTCGAACGTCGTTGAATCGTCAGATTCAACTGTAACACACTCACCGCCAACAATTACCTATATTCAGGAGCAATCTTCACACCGTTTCCCAAAGAATCACACACGTTGTTTATTACATATCTAACATTTTCAATATCTTTATTTACCTCTGTATTTTCAAATCTTAAAACATAAAAACCAAGGCTTTCAAGATATTCTGTTCGTTTATTATCATACTCTTTATTTTCCTCGTAAAAGTGCTGATATCCGTCAATTTCTATTATCAGTTTTAATTTAGGGCAAAAGAAATCTACAATATAGTTACCTATTATTCTTTGTCTGTGAAATTTTGGAACGTGACCTTTTAAAATCTGATACCAGACTTTCTTTTCTTCATCGGTCATATTCTTTCGCATTTTAACTGCATATTCTTTTAATTCGGAATTTATGGGTAACGGTTTTCTTTTATCCATTTCTTGCTCCTTTGCATTTTCGTGGAGGTTAGTTTATTTACAATTGAAGCTAACGCTTCAACTACGCTCCTTTGTCGCGTAGAGAACTCTCCACCGCCCGTTATACTTTGTTGTAAAAGCTATTTATAGGCACGCTTAAACTTAATATTAATGAGTAATTATAAATCAAGGCGGTCCCCCTCTCTTCGAAGAGAGGTACACCGCCTTTGCAACTTTTTTAAATTAGTAAGTTTATTCGCTCCCTGTAAGCATCTGGCATCTGGCATCTGGCATCTGGCATCTGGTATCTGGCAACTCGCATCTATATAATTGCCAACGGAGTTCCGAAATTTGCCACTTGCCATTTGCAATTTGCCATTTATAATCGGCACGTAGTGCCCCTTCACTCCTCACTCCTAACTTACTTTTTCTATTGACTAATTGTCTTTTCGGGTGTAAAATATATAATTGAATTATTTTGTATTTCTTTGATTGGAGGAATATTTTTGGATATCATTACTGCCCAGAGATTATCTAAATCTTACGGCGATAATAACGTGCTTAATGATATGTATTTTACCCTACCGAAAGGTGAAGTTATCGGTCTTTTCGGTCCTAACGGTTGCGGTAAAACTACCCTTATGAAAATTCTTACGGGGCTTATTCACGATTACGACGGCTCTGTTCTTATAAACGGTAACGTGCCCGGTGAAAAAACAAAAGCTTTTACCGCTTATCTTCCGGAGCAGACCTTTGTTCACGATTGGATGAGGAACATTGATGCCGTTGATTATTTCAACGATTTCTTTACTGATTTTGACAAAAATAAGGCTCTTGAAATGCTTAAAAAATTCGGTCTTCCCGAAAAACAGAAAGCAAAAACAATGTCAAAGGGTATGCAGGAAAAGCTGCTTCTTTCTCTTATAATGTCAAGAAAAGCAGAGCTTTACATTCTTGACGAGCCTATGGGCGGTGTTGACCCTGCTACAAGAGCGAATATTCTTAATTTTATTATGGAAAACTATGCAGACAAATCAACACTTCTCATTTCAACCCATCTTATAAATGATTTACAGTCTGTATTTACTCACGCTCTCTTTATCGGTGGAGGTAAGGTGCTTATAAACGATAGCGTTGACGCACTTACTAAAGATGGCAAAACTATTGAGGACATTTTTAAGGAGGTATTCAGCAATGTTTGGTAAGCTCTTAAAAAATGACCTTAAAGCACAGTGGCATTCAATTTCCACTATCTTTCTTTGCATCGCTTTTGTTGCAGTTGGTGCTGAAATTTTCACTCTTACTACAAAGCAACAGGCTATGAAGGTTATAGGCGGTATGCTTGTTTTTATGGCTTTAGGCTTCGCTTGTATCGTCGTGCTTATTGCCGTAGCTCTTATGTTTTCTAAAACGATGTTTGGAAGAGCAGGTTACCTTACTCTTTCAATCCCGGTTAAAACAAGCTCCTTGCTTATTTCTAAAACAGTTTCCGGTCTTATTTGGATTTTCTCTGTCTATGCTCTTTTTATAGGCTCGCTTTTTTTGTGGGTTTATCAGGTAAAGCAAACCTTAGGTAATCAGATTTTAGACAGCGTTGAGAGTATACTTACTATTTTCGGCGTGCCCTCATTCCTTACAATTTTTATAGGAGTTTTATTTTTCCTTCTTTCCCTTGCAGTATTAACCTTAGTTATGGTGCAGGCTCTTCAGTTAAGTATTACTCTTTCTAATATTTCACCGATTTCAAAATTCGGAAATATTGGAATAATTGTAATGTTCTTCGTTATTTTCCTTGTTGTTCAGACCGTAACAACCGAGCTTTCAGACCTTTTGCCTATCGGCTTTGTTGTTAACGCAGATACTGTTAAATTTACAAGCGATATTGTAAGAACAAAAGCCGCTATGGGTGGCGGCGGATTATCTATCGGTATTTGCGGTTCTATTTTCCGTCTTTTAGCCGCTATCGGTCTTCACTACCCCACAGTTTATTTAATTCAGCATAAAATTAACATTAAGTAATTCAAGAAATTAAATAAGCTTTTAAATTAATTTTAGTAATCAATTTGTCTTACGAAAGGACGTTTTAATATGGATAATATGAACGGGCTTAAAAGAACCGTTTACTGCGGTGAGCTACGAGCTGAAAATATCGGCGAAGAGGTTACCGTTTGCGGTTGGGTTGCAAAGCAACGTGACTTAGGAGCTCTTATTTTCATTGATTTGCGTGACAGAACAGGTATTGTTTAGTTAGCATTTGACGAAAATACAGATAAAGAAATTTTTGAAAAAGCTTTTGCGGCAAGAAGCGAATTTGTTCTTATGGCAAAGGGTGTTGTTCGCGAAAGATCCTCTAAAAACCCCGAAATTCCCACAGGTGATATCGAAATTGACGTTAAGGATTTGAGAGTTCTTTCAAAGAGTGAAACTCCCCCCTTTGATATCGTTGAAAACTGTCAGACAGCGGAGCTTACAAGACTTAAATACAGATATCTTGACCTTCGCCGTCCCGATTTACAGAAAAATATTCTTTTCCGTCATAAAGTAACTAAAATCACCCGTGACTATTTCGATGAAAACGGCTTTATTGAGATTGAAACACCTATGCTCATTAAATCAACTCCCGAGGGTGCAAGAGATTTCCTTGTTCCCAGCCGTATTCATCAGGGTAGCTTCTATGCTCTTCCCCAGTCACCTCAGCTTTATAAACAGCTTTCAATGGTTGCGGGCTTTGACAGATATATGCAAATTGCCCGTTGCTTCCGTGACGAAGACTTAAGAGCTGACCGTCAGCCTGAATTTACACAGATTGACCTTGAAATGTCCTTCGTTACTATGGAAGACGTTCTTAAAATCGGTGAAGGCTATATGGCAAGAGTTTTCAAGGAAACTCTCGGTGTTGATATTCCTCTTCCCCTTCCCCGTCTTACTTATAAAGAGGCTATGGAGCGTTACGGCTCAGACAAGCCCGATACCCGTTTCGGTATGGAAATTTTTGACCTTACTGATGAGGTTAAGGATTGCGGTTTCTCTGTATTCTCTTCTGCTGTGCAGGGTGGCGGTAGCGTAAGAGGTATTACCGCTAAAAATGCTGTTTCTGTTTATACAAGAAAAGAAATTGACAAGCTTACAGAATTTGCAAGAGGTATCGGTGCTAAGGGTCTTGCCTGGATTAGACTTACCGATGACGGCGTAGCTTCATCCTTCGCTAAATTTATGACTGAGGACGAAATGAACGCAATTCTTGCAAAAGCAGGTGCTGAAAAGGGCGACGTTGTTTTCATTATTGCTGATACAAAGAACAGCTCTGTTCTTTCAGTTTTAGGTGCTCTTCGTAACGAAGCAGCTAAAAAGCTTGATATTATCGGTGACGGCTTCAATCTTCTCTGGATTGTTGAATTCCCCTTCTTCGATTGGGACGAGGATGCAGGTCAGTTTGTTGCTATGCATCATCCCTTCACATCTCCCCTTCCCGAATGTCTTCCCTACCTTGAAACTGACAAAGCATCAGTTCGTGCCGAGGCTTACGACCTTGTTCTTAACGGTATTGAGCTTTCATCGGGCTCTATTCGTATTACAAACCCCGAGCTTCAGGACAGAATTTTCAAGCTCCTCGGTCTTTCAGACGAAGAGGCTCAACAGAAATTCGGCTATCTTCTTGATGCATTTAAATTCGGTCCTCCCCCTCACGGCGGTATGGGTATCGGTCTTGACAGACTTATTATGCAGCTCCTCAAGGCAGATTCCTTAAGAGACGTTATAGCATTCCCCAAGGTGCAGAATGCAAGCGAGCCTATGACAGAATGTCCCTCAAGAGTTGATAATCTTCAGCTTGACGAGTTAGGAATAGGTATTATTGAAGAGAAATAATTATCTTTTTGATTTTTAGTTGCATTTTTGCCCCTGTTTAGTGCTAAAATGTTAAAAAACACTTGAAAATAAGGGCAAAATGTTATACTATTACTATGTAGAAAAATGAAATTCATTTTCGGAGGATTTATTTATGGTAACAGCAGGCGATTTTAAAAACGGCGTAACATTCGAAATGGACGGTAAAGTTTATTCTATTATCGAATTCCAGCACGTTAAACCCGGTAAAGGTGCAGCTTTCGTACGTACAAAAATCAGAGACGTAATCAACGGAAGTGTTACAGAAAAAACCTTTAACCCCACAGAAAAATTCCCTACAGCTTTCATTGAGAGAAAAGATATGGAATATTCTTATGAGGACGGCGGTCTTTACTACTTTATGGATCAGGAAACTTATGAGATGATTCCCGTTGATGCAAGCAATCTTAGCGACAACTTCAAATTCGTTAAAGAAAATATGGTTTGTAAGATTCTTTCTTACAAAGGTAACGTTTTCGGCGTAGAGCCCCCCACATTCGTTACTCTTAAAATTGCTAAAACAGACCCCGGTTTCGCTGGCAACACAGCTACTAACGCTACTAAGCCCGCTACTCTTGAAACAGGTGCTGAAATTAAAGTTCCCCTCTTTATTGATGAAGGTGAAGAAATCAACATCGATACAAGAACAGGTGAATATCTCTCAAGAGCATAATTGGCGAATATTCAGTCAATACTTATATTGTTTTGATAATTAAGGAGGTCATTTTATGACACTTACAGAAAAGGTTGCATACCTTAAAGGTCTTGCTGAAGGTCTTGACCTTAAAAAAGACGACAAAGAAACAAAGATTTTTGAAGCTATTTTTGATATTCTTGAAGATTTAGCTCTTACAGTTACTGATATCGACGAGGATCTCAGTGCTGTTGAAGAATTCGTTGACGCTATCGACGAAGACCTTGATGAGCTTGAAGAATACGTTTACTGCGACGAGGATGACGATTTCTGTTGCTGTGACGATGATGAGGATGACCTCTATGAAGTAGAGTGCCCCTCTTGCGGCGAGGAAATTTTCCTTGACGAAGAAATGCTTGATGAAGAATTCATTGAGTGCCCCGCTTGCGGTGAAAAGCTTGAGCTTGACATCGATTGGGACGATTGCGATTGTGACTGCGATTGCGGTTGCTGTGGCGACGAGGAATAATCACGATAGGCGTTGTGTAAAAAACACAACGCCTGTTTTATTCGCTTTCAGCGAGTTCTATTGCTTCGCAGTGATATTATGCTAAGCATAGTGTTATTTGCTCCGCAAGTTTTATTGCGAATAAAATACCACTGAAATCTAAGATTTCAATATCACTATTGCTTATGCAATAATATCACTCCGACAAAGTCGGAATATCACTTGAAAATTATTACTGATTCTTATAAAATAAGTGCGGGTGATGATATGGCTGACAGTATTTTAAGAGATAAGGCAAAAAAATTTGCTATAGAGATTGTTTTTCTTTGCCGCGATATGAAATCCGAGCATAAGGAAGCTGTTTTAATCAATCAATTACTTCGTTCAGCAACATCTATTGGAGCAAATGTACATGAAGCACAATATGCACAAGGTAAAAAGGATTTTATTTCTAAACTTGAAATAGCTCAAAAAGAATGTTTTGAAACAGAATATTGGCTTGAAATTCTTTTTGAAACTAATTGCCTTACTGAAGAAAAATATAAAAAGTTTCAAAATGAATGTGGATCTATCAGGAGAATGTTGATAGCATCGCTAAAAACAGTTAAATCTAATTGAATTAAAATGCGTAGTTTTAATTGTAAAAAACACAACGCCTGTTTTATTCGCTTTCGGCAGTTTTTGGCTTCGCAGTGATATTATGCTAAGCATAGTGTTATTTGCTCCGCAAGTTTTATATTTTTATAAATTACAAATACATAGTATATAAAAATCTACCCGAGAGAATCAAAATTAATTCTTTCGGGTAGTCTTTTTAATACTATTTATTAGCATTATCTTTTACTGTATCTTTGGCAGTATCTTTTTTATTGTCCTCTTTCTTATTTTCATCTACCTGCTGGGTGATTTCTTGTTTTTCAGGCTCTTTATTGGAAATCTCAAGGCAAACCGAAGTAAAAACAAAGGAAAATACAAAAATGAGAACGATAATAAGACCTATAATAATGCTTCTTAAGGTTTCTCTTTTTCTGACTGCTCTGCTTTCACCTATTACGTATTTACTTGAGCCTAATTTACCGGGATAATTTTTCGCAAAGCCATAATAGCTTTTTCTTTTTTTAACGTATTCCCGTTCATTTTTAAACATTTAATTCACCCTATAAATATCTATAACAGAAATTCTGTCTTCGTGTAAAACTATATTTGATTTTCCGTAAAGCTCTGTTTGAAGAATATTGGCTGCTAGTTCATAGTCAACAACCCATATCCATAAATCTCTATTAGCTGAAATTCTACTATTTTCAGTAGGCATCTGAAGCTCTGTAACAGTATATGAATACCATTTACCCGTTAAAGCATTAATACCTAAAGAAAAAATTTCAGATTTTTTAAAGCCTGTTTTAATATACGGAAGAAACACGTCTATATATTTGTTAAGCTCACCTATTGTTGCAGTTGAAACCTTATCTATAAATGCCCCGATTACCTGACGCTGCCTTCGTGTTCTGCTCACGTCACCGTCGGCATCAAGCATTCTCATTCGACAAAAGCTAAGAGCTTCAATACCGTTTAGCGTAACTGCTTCACCCCATGGTACATTATTTAAACCCATAACGTCATTCATATATGCAGCTTCGTATTGTTCAACCTTAACGGTTACACCGCCCATAGCATCAATTATTGCCTTAAAGGATTCAAAATTTACTAAAACGTAATTATCAATTTTGATTTTATAATTGTTTTCTATAGTTTGCTTAAGGCATTCTATACCACCTAAGGAATATGCGGCATTCAGCTTTGTATAATATGAGCTTTTTTCTGTTTCAATATAGCAATAAGTATCTCTTAAAAATGAAACAAGCTTTATTTCTTTTGTTTTTTTGTTAAGGGAAGCCACCATCATAACGTCTGTGTTACCCGAATAACTACCCTCACGACTGTCAAAGCCGACTAAAAGCACGTTTATTACGTTTTTATCAGACATTTTTTTATCGTTATCGGTAGTTGCCCATTTTTTAAGTGCTTCTTTAAAATCGGAAGAACCGATATCGATTTCGATACTGTCCGGTTCTTCCTCAAAAATTATATCATCTTTTTGATTTTCCTCAGAAGCAACGGTTTCTTTGGGTTTTTCGTCTATCTTATCACCCATTTTATTGAATTTATCAATAACAAAAGCTGTGATTACGATAGTAAAAACTAAAAACAAGCTTAAAATTGAAATTAAAATACCTTTTAATGCTCTTTTTTTAGTTTTTTTATCCCCTTTTCCGTAATTCTGGAGCATATTTTATTCCTCTTCGGCTTCTTCGTTTCCGTCTGAAGCTTCCTCTTCGTTATCGATTATTTCTTCAGTATCGTCGCTATCCTCAGATGTATCGCCTGCACCTTCTGTTGCAGTACCGTCATCCTCTACCTCACCGTTGATTTCTTCTTCATCGTGTTCAGTAGTTGAAAGAGTAACAACCTTGTCACCCTCGCCAAGACGCATTACCTTAACACCCTTTGATGGACGGGCACATACTCTTACAGCATTTGCAGGAATTCTTATAATAATACCGTCCTGAGAAATGAGAATTATGTCCTCATCCTCTTCAATTGCGCTGATAGCTGCAACCTGACCGTATTTATCAATATGATAGTTCTTAAGACCCTTACCGCCTCTTGACTGTAAACGGTAGTTGTTATTTTCGCTGATTCTGCCGAAGCCGGTTTCACTTACTGTAAGAAGCTTGCCGTTTTCGGGCATTATAGCCATACCTACAACCTCGTCACCCTCTTTAAGAGTGATAGCCTTAACACCGCTTGCAGTTCTGCCGAGAGGTCTTGCGTTATTTTCATTGAAACGAATACACATACCAAGCTTTGTAGCAACAAGTAAATCGTCATTACCTGATGTAAGCTTAACCCATGCAAGCTCGTCATCCTCACGAAGAGTTACGGCAATAATACCGTTTCTTCTTGTGTTTTTGAAAATATCAAGTGATGAACGCTTAATAAGACCCTTACGGGTAACCATACAAAGATACATTCCCTCGTCATCCTTGGGAACCTGAATCATTGCTGAAACCTTTTCACCGTTTTCAAGAGGAAGAATGTTAACTATATTAGTACCCTTGCTTGTCTTACTGCCCTCGGGAATTTCGTAACCCTTTAATCTGTATGCTCTACCTCGAGTTGTATAGAACATAATATAATCGTGAGATGATGCAATAAACATAGTTTCTGCATAGTCGTCTTCACGGCGGGTCATACCCTTAACACCACGGCCACCTCTGTTTTGAATTGAGAACTGGTCAACGGGCTGACGCTTGATGTAACCCATATTTGTATAGGTGTACATACATTTTTCTTCGGGAATAAGGTCTTCAATATCAACCTCACCGCTAACGTTTTCAATAGCAGTTCTTCTTGCATCGGAATATTTATTGCTGAGAGCTGAAAGCTCTTCCTTAACAATATTAAGAACTCTTTCGTGAGAGCCGAGAATTTCTTCGAAATCCTTAATTTTTTCGCGAAGTTCGTTTAATTCGTTAGTAATCTTGAGAATTTCAAGACCTGCCAACTGACCTAAACGGAAAGCAACGATAGCAGTTGCCTGAGCCTCGTCGAAATCAAATTTTTCCATAATAGCAGTTTTTGCTTCTGCCTGACCGCCCTTACAAGCACGGATTGTTGCAATAATATCGTCAACAATATCAATAGCTTTAGCAAGACCGTCTAAAATATGGGCTCTTTCCTGAGCTTTTTTAAGGTCAAACTGTGTTCTTCTTATAATAACGTTGCACTGATGGTCAATGTATTTTTGAAGAATTTCTTTAAGAGTAAGAATCTTCGGCTGACCGTCGTCAAGAGCAAGAAGAATTACACCGCAGGTTGACTGAAGCTGAGTATAAGAGTAAAGCTTATTAAGCACTACCTGTGCATTTGCATCTCTCTTAATATCAATTTCAATATGCATACCTGTTTTATCAGATGAATAGTCGTTGATATCTGCGATACCTTCAACCTTTTTATCTTTAACAAGGTCTGCAATTGACTCAATAAGTCTTGCTTTATTAACCATATAGGGAATTTCGGTGATTATAATTTTAAATCTGCCGTTTTTGCCCTCTACAATCTCACATTTTGCTCGAACGTATATCTTCGCTCTACCTGTTGCATAAGCAGCTCTGATACCTGCTCGACCCATAATAATACCGCCGGTGGGAAAGTCAGGTCCTTTGATATGCTCCATAAGGTCTTCAAGCTCTGCTTCGGGGTTATCAATAAGACATTCAATAGCACCGCAAACCTCACCTAAATTATGAGGCGGAATATTTGTAGCCATACCAACGGCAATACCCTGAGAGCCGTTAACGAGAAGATTCGGGAATCTTGAGGGTAAAACGGTAGGCTCTTTAAGACGGTCGTCGTAGTTAGGAACAAAATCTACTGTATTTTTTTCAATATCAGTAAGCATTTCGAGAGCCATTTTGCTCATTCTTGACTCAGTATAACGGTATGCAGCGGCGGGGTCACCGTCAACTGAACCGAAGTTACCGTGACCGTCAACAAGCATATATCTCATTGAGAAATCCTGAGCAAGTCTAACCATTGCATCGTAAACAGATGCATCACCGTGAGGATGGTATCTACCGAGAACAGAACCGACTGTATCGGCACACTTACGGTATGCCTTATCGGGTGTAAGGTTGTTCTCGTACATTGTATAAAGAATTCTTCTGTGAACGGGCTTCAAACCGTCACGCACGTCGGGAAGAGCACGGGAGGTAATAACAGACATTGAATAGTCAAGGAAAGCCGTTCTTACTTCTTTGTTAATTTCAACGTTTATAATACGTTGACTGTCATAAGGGTCAGGAAGATTATTTACACCTTGAGTGACGCCTTCAGTTTTTTCATTAAATTCGTCCATCGTTTAAATCCTCCCTTTCTTAAATATCAAGATTCTTAACGAATTTTGCATTTTTCTCAATAAATTCTCTACGGGGCTCAACCTGATCACCCATAAGAATTGAGAACGTTTCATCAGCCTTTTCGGCATCTTCAACTGTAACTCTTAACATAAGTCTTGTTGCAGGGTCCATAGTTGTTTCCCAAAGCTGAGCAGGGTCCATTTCACCAAGACCCTTGTATCGCTGAATCGACACACCTGTACCGATTTCAGCCATTATTTTATCTCTTTCTTCGTCGGAATAAGCATAATG
>JAZUQS010000075.1:0-6904 GCA_045605825.1 Acutalibacteraceae bacterium | reverse complement strand
CTGTTTCTATAATAGAGGAAGCTATAAGAGAGTATAAAGAAAAGTTTGAAAATTAACAAAAAATAGTGTTTTTTATTAATTTTCAAATTTTTCCTTGTACGCTTTAATTGCTTCCTCGATTATTGCAACAGCATCAAGAACACCCTTAACCTCATCAATAGCAGTATCCTTGCTTTCAAGGGTTTTATAAACAGAGAAGAAGTGTTTCATCTCATCAAAAACGTGAGAGGGAAGCTGACTGATATCCTTGTAAGTGTTGTAAGTAGGGTCGTTAAAGGGGATAGAAATAATCTTATCGTCTGCCGCACCGTTATCAAGCATTGTTATAACGCCAATGGGATAACATTCAACTATTGACATAGGCTGAATCTGCTGAGAGCATAAAACAAGCACATCAAGAGGGTCGTTGTCTTTAGCGTAAGTGCGGGGGATAAAGCCGTAGTTAGCAGGGTAGTGGGTAGATGTATATAAAACTCTGTCAAGACGAAGAAGACCTGTTTCTTTGTCTAACTCATATTTCATTTTACTGCCTTTGCTGATTTCTATTACAGCCGCGTATGATGATCGGGAAATTCTATCGGGATTTATATCGTGCCAAATATTCAAAACTATCGCCTCGAATCAATTAATATATTTACAAGGTTATTATAGACTTGTTTTTCGTAAAAATCAACATATTTCTAACACTTTCTTTGTTGAAAATCACAGATTTTATTTGTTTTAATGAGCTATTAGAAAATAAAAAGCTTTTTATAAAAAGAAAGCAGCCGTAAAAACGACTGTTTTCTAAAAATTTATGAGAATAAAAAGTTTTTGAAGGTTGCAATATAATCCTTTGCTCTTACAGCACTTGTGCTTTCTGCAAAAATTCTTAAAAGAGGCTCGGTACCTGAGAAACGGCAAATAACAAAACCGTCTTTGAAATATACCTTACAACCGTCTTCATAGTTAACACGAACTATTTCATCAGAAAATTCAGGTAAACGTTTATCAACAAGAAGTGTTTTAACAACGCTTTCTTTTATAGCGGGGTCAAAGCTCATATCATCTTCAACCATAACGAAATCTCCGAAATCTTTGTGAAGAGCTTTGAGCATTTCAGATGGGGATTTGCCCGTAACGCTGACCATTTCTGCAAAAAGAGAAGCAGCATAAATTGAGTCTTTACCGTGAATATGACCTCTTACTGTAAGACCGCCTGAAGATTCACCGCCGAGAACGGCATCAACCTCATCAAGCTTTGATGAAATATATTTAAAACCAACGGGAACTTCATAGCATTTTTCACCGAAGCTTTCAGCAATTTTGTCAAGCATGTGAGTTGTAGCGAGATTTCTTACAACAGGACCTTTCCAGCCTTTATATTTAACAAGGTAGTAATAAAGCAAGCAAAGAGTATCGTTTGCATTGATATACTTACCGTTAGAGTCAATAACACCGAGTCTGTCGCCGTCACCGTCCATAGCAATACCTAAATCGTATTTACCGTTTAAAACAGAGGTTTTAAGGCTCATAAGACTTTTTTCTGACGGTGCAGGCATAACACCGCCAAAATAAGCATCTTTGTTGATGTTTATTGTGTCAATTGTGCATCTTGCAGTATGGAATATAACAAGGAGGGGATATGTACCCGAGCCGTGCATTGAATCAAAAAGAACTCTCAAGCCACGCTTTCTGAGGGCTTTCATATCAAGTAAATCAATTATATCATCAAGGAATTTATTGAAAGGATTATCTAAAAACTGAATATTGCCGTCTTTTACTGCAGACTCAAAATCCTTAAATTCAACTTCTGAAATACCCTCTATAAGCTTTTCAAGCTTTTCTGTTGTTTCAACGGGGGCATCGCGACCTTCTTCTACGAATAATTTAATACCGTTGTATGAAGCGGGATTGTGGCTTGCGGTTATTTCAATACCGAAATATAAATTTTGGTCTTTAACCGTGTGCATAACAAGGGGAGTAGGTGCAGAACGAGCCATAAAAAGCACGGTGATACCGTTTTTTGCAAGAACTTCTGCAACCCACTTTGCCGCAGATTCTGAAAGGAATCGTCTGTCGTAGCCGATTATAATAGGTTTATCGGTTTTGTTTTCCGCTTCCATAAGCTTGAAAATACCTTCAGCAACACGTCTTATGTTAGCGCAAATAAAATCGTTGCCTATAATAGCACGCCAACCGCCTGTACCGAATTTTATAGTATCCATATTTTTCACTCCCGATTATAAAAATGTTTGATTTCGGTTTTATTTTATCACAAGATTTTCTTGAAATCTTACAAAATACGTCACTACTTTTATAATTTTGGTTGCTTTTTTTACCTCTTTAGTGTAAAATTATAAAAGGCAGGTGATGTTATGGAGTATTTTAAGACTTATTTAACGTGTCCTTTGAGTATTGACGGAATATATACTGTTCATTATTTTGAATATACAAAGGATTTTGCTTATTCGGGTGAAATGCATGATTTCTGGGAGCTAGTTTATGCTGATAAAAAGAATCTTTTGATTACCGCAGGTGCTAAAGAGGTTGAGCTTGAAGCTGGGCAGATTTATATTCATAAGCCTAACGAATTTCATAATATCCGTTGTGACGGTAAACGAGCCGCCAATTCAGTTATTATTTCATTTGACTGTGATTCACCGGAGCTTTTTTCCGTAGCAGGTCAAGTTTTAACTGCTGATGAAGAAGAGAGAAAATACATAGGCAACGTAGTAAAAGAAGCGAGCTCTGCATTTTCTACAAGACTAAGCGATCCGTATATCAGCGTAATGGAAAAAGCGGAAGATAGTGACTTTTGCTGTGAGCAACTAATAAGGCTCAATATAGAAATGCTTTTAATCAGTCTTATAAGGTCAAATAAAAATAAAAAACCGCTCGCAATCAAAAAGAATAGTACGGTACTTGCCGAAATTACCGAATACCTTTCTGAAAACGTTGAAAATAAAGTCACTTTTCAGGATGTTGTAAAAAGGTTTAATCTGTCGCCCTCTGTTTTAAAGAAAATTTTTCGCGAACAGGTAGGGTGCGGTGTTATGGATTATTTTACCCGTTTAAAAATAGACCGAGCCAAAGAAATGATTAGGGAAGAGAAATATAACTTTACGGAAATTTCGGAAAGATTAGAGTTTAATAACTCTCAATATTTTACGACCGTTTTTAAGCGAGTGTCCGGTATGACGCCGTCAGAATATGCGAAATCAATTGTTTCTAAATCAAGATAAAACAACAAAAAAACTCAACGTTCTTTTATGAGCGTTGAGTTTTTTTGTTACTTAAATTATTCTATGTTTTTTAAATCCGGAATAACAGCAGGGTTTGAACATATATGATTTACAATATCTGCTAATTGCTTGGGGGTCTCTTGACACCCTTTTAAAATCCATGTCAGATAAACAAAAAGTGCCCCGCCAATTCTATAATTTTCATAGTATTCTGTTTCTGTATCGGTGTTGTATGTGCCTTTGATATAAGCGAACGATTCAAGCAAAAATTCAGTTAAATTGGCTTTAACCAGCGGTTCAGAAATTTCTTTTTGGCTACATAAATGCTCGCAAACAATTGTTACGTACTCTTCGCGAGAAACATCTTGCTGCAGATGATTTATCATTCTTGTAAAAGAGTGATAGCACTCTAAAAGTCTTTTTCTGATAATATCATCCTTAGATTCAAAATTTCTATAAATCGCATTTCTCGAAACGCCGGCTTTATTAGCAATTTGGGTAATCGTAATAGTATTATAATCCTGATGTTTAATAAGCTCCCAAAGAGCTTCGTAAATGCATTCTTTAGTGAAACGATTGTTTTCGTTATTTGCTACCTGTGCCGTGTCAAACACTCCCCTCTGTGTAACACTTTCCACAATGTTTATAATTCCGCCATTTTATTTTAGCACGCGTAAGTTATTATTTCAATAAAATAGATGTATCAAAATTATTTGTTTTGTTACACCATACACTGATTTTGTTGACTAACGTATAATTTATTTTATATATTTTAATTAGTTACAGGCGTATAGGGAACGGTTGTAGCTTTGCTTTTGTAAGTGTGCGGATAAATCTTACAAAAGCTTTGGAGGGAAAATTAAAAGGGTGCGGCTTTTATGAAGATTTTGTTTTTTCAGCCCATGCTCAAGTTATTCTATAAAAGAGTGACTTGTCCATTGGGCTTGATGTCTATTGCGTCATATCTTAACGCAAATGGGCATAATGCGGTTATCTGTGAACGCTTTTTTACAGATAAAACTCCGGAGGAGATTATAACTGAAAACAATCCCGATATTATCGGAATATCAATAGTTGCTAATCAGTATTTGCAGGATTCTATTGAGATATCCGAAGCAGCTAAAAAATTAGGTATCCCTGTTGTTTGGGGTGGTCCTATGGCTTCAGAAATTCCCGAGGAAGCGTTAAGAAGCGGTGTTGTAGATTACATCAGCTTTAACGAGGGCGAAGAAACCTGGTTAGAAATGGCAAATGCTCTTGAAGAGGGAAAGTCATTTGATGATATTAAAGGGTTAGGTTATATTAAAGACGGCGTGTTTATCGAAACTGAAAAAAGACCGTTTATTGATTTAAAAAAATTACCGCCTTTAGATTGGGAGTTAATCGACCCGCCAAGGTATTTTCAGCAATATTATCAAAGTCAGAAAATGCTTTATATGTACCGTTCAAAAGGGTGTATAGGAAGATGCACTTTCTGCTATAACCCCAAATACCATTGCTCAACCTTCAGAACTCGTAATGAAGAATACGTTTTTGATGAGATTGAATATCTTATAAATAAATACGGTATGGACGGTGTCAACTTCTCAGACGACTTGTTATTTAAAACTGAGCAGGAAGCAATTGACTTTTCAAACGAAGTGCTCAGACGTGGCTTGAAGTTTTATTGGGGCGGTGGCTTAAGAGTAGGTATTATAAAAAACACCGAAACCTTTGCTTTGATGCATAAAGCTGGCTGTAGATGGTTTTTAATCGGTGTTGAAACAGGCTCGCCTAAAGTTCAAAAGGAAATTAAAAAATATTTTCCTGCTGATAAAATTAAAGAAACCTTTGAAATGTGCCATAATAACGGCATAACAGTAATTGCTTCGTTTATGGTTGGTTTACCAGGTGAAACTGCCGATGACCTTCGTGAAACGGTTGAACTTGCAAAGGGCTTAAAATCAACCGTTTTAGGCTTTCAGCATTTTACACCAATTCCCGGCACGGAAATTTTTGACAAGCTCGTAGAAGAGGGGAAATATAAGCCTTTAAAAACCTTAGAGGAGCATGCTAATACTTTCTTTGGCGAAAAGTTTTCCTTTAATGTTTCCGAGGTAAGCGATAAAGAGCTTAAGGTTATTAAAAACTATTTCCAAATGAGAGCCTTGCTTTTTAAAAGTGAATTTAAAGATGATACGGATAAACATCTTTTTGCGAAAATTGCGAAAAATGCATTTATCGCCCTTTCGGGCCACGGAATATTGCATTTCATAAAATCATTTTTCTTCGGTTTGAATGACTTTTTAAGTGCAGTAGGCGTAATCCTACACCCGAAAATAAGAAAGAAATATAACTTGTATTTCTTTAAATAATTGAATAATAATCAAAGATACAAAAGCAGGTTGAAACAACTCAACCTGCTTTTGTTGTTTTTATTAAATTTATGGCAATAGCACCGAAAAAGATATCCAGGCTGAAACTGACCAACAAGTTGGATTTTTACGCTTTTCTATATTCAAACAATCGATATAACTTTTTCGAAAAACTTCCTGCATACAGTTTTCCGAAAATATACTTCTCAATACCCGTCAACTCATCTATGTATTTTTGCGGTGTCATTACGTGTTCCTTGACATAAACAAACTCGCCGTGCTGAAACAACTCAGGATTATCTATACCGTAAACCTCAGTAACACCGACATCATTTATTGGATTTTTGTACTTGGACAGTTTGGCCGCCAAAACTGTATAGCAGTCCATCAAAAACACAATCTGTTCAAAATGTGCACACAGGTTTTCTGTTAATTCGTGTACTTCTTTGGAGGTCAAGTACATGCTCACGCCTTCCATAATAACAATCGCACGCTTCTTTTCGGGAACACTTGTCAGCCAGTTACCGTCCCTCACATCCCCTGCAATCATTTGATAGTTGGCAGATTCGGAATAGTATCGTTTTCTTTCTTCAATAACTTCAGCAAAATCTATATCGTACCACTTTTGATTTATAGTTCCTACTCTCAAAACTCGGCTGTCCATGCCGCATCCAATATGAATGACCACGGCATCCTGTACATCTGCTACCTGCTTTTTTACCCATTCGTCAAATACAGCAGAGCGAACACCCATATAGTAGGCAAGCCACTTCGATTTGGATTTTCCTTTGAGTGCAAATCCCTCCGTCTCCCAAATTTCTTCAGCTTTTTTATCATCAAGAAATATTCCCCTTTTGCTAACGTACGCTTTTCCATACAAAGGGATATATAATGTTTTATTTATGCCGTTCATATGTTCACCTACCAATCTCCTAATTTATCGAATTGATTATATCATATAATTATCAATTTTTCACCCAATATTTCTCTGACCTATAGTTCAAGTCCTCCCCAAAGGTATTTTTGGGAAATGATATATTTTGAATTCCACCTTGAAAAATGGCACAAAAAAACCAGAAACCGTTGTGGTTTCTGGTTTTTCCGAACCGATATCTTTTTCGGTTCGCATTGTTGGCAAGTTGCACCGATTTAGATATCGGCATAAAACAATTCGATAAATTTTTATTTATAATACCGTGTAACTCGCATCGGATAATTTATTCATTGCTCTCTTATAGTGTTATTTCTCTTTATACGATTCCCATTGCCATTTCTACCAACAACGCAACGACAACGACCAACGCCGAGATGATAAAACCGTGGATC
>JAZUQS010000074.1:0-47239 GCA_045605825.1 Acutalibacteraceae bacterium | reverse complement strand
GCTCGGTTCTTGTATCAACAGAGCTTGTTGCTTCTTCAAGAATAAGAATTTTCGGGTCCTTTAAGAGAGCTCTTGCTATAGTTAAAAGCTGTCTTTGACCTTGTGAAAGGTTTGGGCCGTTTTCGTCAAGAATTGTATCGTAACCGTCGGAAAGAGCTTCAATAAAGCTATCTGCCCTTGCGGCTTTTGCCGCCTCGATTACTTCATCATCGGTAGCATCTAACCTACCGTAACGAATGTTATCCTTAACAGTGCCGTTGAAAAGCCAGGTATCCTGCAATACCATTCCGTAAAGCGAGCGAAGCTTGTCACGCTCAATATCACGAATGTCAACACCGTCTATTGTTATTTTACCGTCGGTAACGTCGTAAAATCTCATAAGAAGATTAACAAAGGTTGTTTTACCCGCACCCGTAGGACCTACGAGGGCCACAAGACCGCCGTGCTTAACGGTAATATTAAGATTTTTCATAAGAGGCTTTTCGGGTGTATATGAAAAAGATACGTTTTCGAATTTAAGCTCTTTTTCGAATACTATTTCGTCGCCTACTTTATCTTCAGCCTCTACGGGCTCGTCAAGAAGCATAAATACTCTTTCGGAAGAAGCCATACAAGACTGAATATTATTAACAATTTGTGCTAATTGAGAAATAGGTGAAGTAAAAAGCTTTGAATAAGTAATAAAGGTAAGAATACCGCCTATTGTAAAGCCTGCACCCATATCGTAAATAACCTTGTCGCCGATTGCGAAAACACCGTTATTTACTATGAGGTAACCGCCTATAACGGCAATAAGAATATAACCGATATTATCAATAAGATTTATGAACGGTGAAATTGCACCCGAAACGTATTGAGCCTTACAGCTTACTCTTGTAAGCTCATCGTTAATATCGTTAAATTCGTCAATAGCTAACTGCTCCTGACCGAAAAGACGAACAATTTTATGACCCGTATACATTTCCTCAACGTGACCGTTAAGCTCACCCGTTCTGTCCCACTGGGCTTTGAAAAGCTTTTTGGAAACCTTCATTATGCTTAAGGCAATTGCTGCTGCAGGGGGAACGATCGCAACGATAACAAGAGTTAAAAACCAGTTCGTTTTTAACATCATCACAAATACGCCTACGATAGTTATAAGCGATGTGAGAATTGATACGAAGTTATGCTGAAGAGTGTTGCTTATATTGTCAACGTCGTTGACCATTCTTGAAAGAATGTCACCCTTTGCATTTGAATCGAAGTATTTTAAAGGCAATTTTGAAAGCTTGTCGTTTATATTTTCACGAAGCTTTCTTACAATTTTTGCAGTTATACCCGCCATTGTATATTGCTGAATAAACGAGAAAACCGCCATACCGCCGTAAATAGCGAGAAGGATTAACAGAGTAGGAACAAGACTTTCGGGTGAAATTACTCCGCCGTTGATTTTAATACCTACCTGCTCGTTAAGCACGTCAAGAGCCGTACCTATATAAGTGGGCCCCACAACGTTGCAAACCGTACTGAGAATACAAGTAATTATAACAAGCACGAAGGAAAGCTTGTGAGCTTTAAGATAACCTAAAAGTCTTTTTGAGGTTTTGAAAAAGCTTGTCGCCTTTTCTTCGCCTTTTTCGGTTTTTCTGTAAGAAGAATATCTTATTGTTCTTGTCTGACGTCTTCTCTCAAGAATTGCTTGTCTTTTAGGATCAAGATTTCTTTTATTATTCGTCATTGCTCCACCTCCTCTGTGCTTAGCTGAGATGTAACAATATCTTTGTACACTTCGCAAGTTTCAAGAAGCTGTTTATGAGTACCTACTCCAACTACCTGACCCTTGTCGAGAACTATAATTTTATCAGCATCTATAATTGTACCTACTCTTTGGGCAACTATTAAAATCGATGCTTTCTTCAGCTTACTTCTTAAAGCACTGCGTAACCTTGCATCCGTTGCAAAATCCAATGCTGAAAAGCTATCGTCAAATATGTAAAACTCAGCTTTTTTAACTATTGCTCTTGCGATACAAAGTCTTTGCTTCTGACCGCCCGAAAGATTTGTTCCGTTTTGAGAAACCAAGCTTTCAAGACCGTCGGGAAGCTTTTCAACAAAATCTCTTGCTTGAGCAGTTTCAAGAGCTGACCATAATTCCTCGTCGGTTGCATCCTCTTTACCGTAACGAAGGTTATCGGCAATAGTACCGCTGAAGAGGAATGCCTGCTGAGGAATATAACCGATTTTGCCGTAAATCGTTGCAAAATCCATTTGACGCACGTCATAGCCATCAACTAAAACCGCACCCGAGGTAACGTCGTAAAAACGGGGTATAAGGTTAAGAATTGTAGATTTACCCGAGCCCGTACCGCCTATAATAGCTGTCGTCTCGCCCTGCTTTGCAATAAAGCTTACGTCTTTTAGGGTTTCAGTTTCTTCACCGTCGGGAGATTTATAGCTAAAGGAAACGTTTTTAAACTCTATACAACCGTCGTATTCGGTTTCACTGTCTTTTTCTGAAACCTCCATTTCGGGCTTCATTTCAAGAACCTCGTTTATACGCTTTGCAGAGATGTTGGCTCTGGGAATCATTATAAACATTGCCGCCGCAGTTGAAAGAGCAACAATTATAAACACAAGGTAAATGATAAAGGCTTGTAAATCGCCTAAGGTGTTCTGAATTTCAACGGGGTCTGTAAGACGGTTAATTTGAGTATAGCCTACCGCAACGAGAATAATTATAAGAAGGAAAACGAGAAGCGTTACTATAGGAATAAGACCTGCAAAAATATGCTGCACCTTGACTATCATTGAGGTAAGGTCATCGTTTGCTTCTTTAAATCTGCTGTCCTCATGCTTCGTTCGGTTAAAGGCTCTTATAACTCTTATACCGCCGATTTTTTCGCGGATAATAAGGTTAAGCTTGTCTACTCTCTTTTGGATTTTATCAAAAAACGGAATAACCTTTTTGGCAACTATAAACGCTATCAAAGCAATAACGGGTGCTACTATAAGAAGCACAAGAGAAAGACCGGGATCCATAATAATTGCCATTACAGTGCCGCCGATAAGCATTATCGGAACGGAAATTATTGATCTTAATGACATAAGAACGAGGTCTTGCACCTGACGGATATCGTTTGTTGTTCTCGTTATAAGTGACGGAATACCGATTTTATCAATATCACCTTGCGAAAAATTTTCAACCTTATTGAAAATATCGGCTCGAAGCTCGCCGGCAAAGCCCGTCGAAACCTTACTTGAGCAATAGCTGTTAAGAATAGAAATGAACATTGCAGCAACGCAACATACAAGCATAACTATACCGTCATGCTTGATTGACTGTAAATCTCCTTTGTTGATACCCTCGTTGATAATCTGCGACATAAGAAGCGGAAACGCAAGCGTCATAACGTTATTTACCGCCGCAAGAAAGAGAGTAAACAAAGCAAATTTTCTATGAGGTTTCAGATATCGCAAAAGCTTTATCATAACACACTCTCCGTATGCAATACTCTTTTTGAATACTCGTGCTTGAAGCACAAAATTACACATAATAAATATATCAAAAAGGCTTCCTTTTCGCAATACCTTTTTCCTTATTTATGTAATTATTTACTTATTTTTAATAATTGGAATTATATCCTACTATCTTTGTCTTGACATAAAAAATAATATATTGTAAAATACTAAACTGTTATATTATGTAATTTCAAGGAAATGAGTGTGATGTTATGCATTGGTCCGAAATGATAGCAGACCGTATTATCAAACGTAATCCCGATAAGGAAGAGTATGTTTGTGCCGCAGGTATCAGCCCTTCAGGCTCAATCCATATCGGTAACTTCCGTGATATCGCAACAAGCTACTTTGTTGTAAGAGCTCTTATTAAGAAAGGTAAAAAGGCAAAGCTCCTTTTCTCTTGGGATGAGTTTGACCGTATGAGAAAGGTTCCCGTTAACGTTGCGGCTATCGACAGCGATATGGAAAAATATATCGGTTGCCCCTATGTTGACGTTAAAAACCCCTTTGATACTGAAGAAAAAACTTATGCTGAATATTTTGAGCATGAATTTGAGCGTTCAATCGTAAAATTCGGTATTGATATGGATTATCGCCATCAGGCAGAAATGTACAGAAGCGGTAAATATACAGAGCATATCCTTCATTCACTTAAAAAACGTGGTGAAATCTTTGATATTCTTGCTTCACACCGTACACAGCCCGTTCAGGAAGGCGAAAGAGAAGCATATTACCCTGTTAGCATCTACTGTTCAGAATGCGGTAAGGATACAACAAAAATTGTTTCTTTAAGTGACGATTGCACTCAAGCTGAATACACCTGCCAATGCGGTCATAAAGGATCCTTTGATTTCACAAAGGACTTCAACTGCAAGCTCGCTTGGAAGATTGACTGGCCTATGAGATGGATGTATGAGGGTGTTGACTTTGAGCCCGGCGGAAAAGACCATGCAAGCCCCCACGGTAGCTACGATACAAGTAAGGATATTGCGAAGAAAATCTTCGGCTACGAGCCACCCCTTTTCCAAGGCTACGAATTTATCGGTATCAAGGGTACAACAGGTAAAATGTCAGGCTCATCAGGTCTTAACCTTACTCCTGACACTCTTCTTAAAATCTACGAGCCCGAGGTTATTCTTTGGCTTTACTCAAAAACAGAGCCTCTTAAGGCATTTGACTTCTGCTTTGACGACGGTATTTTAAGACAATACTTTGAGTTTGACAAAATGTATACCGCTATTAAAGACGGTACTGCAACAGATGCTCAAAAGGATATTATGTACAACACAACTGTTGGCGACAGAGTTCTTAACACAGTTCCTATGAGCCTTCTTGTTCAGTTAGGCAGCGTTGTTGACTTTAACGTTCCTATGCTTGAAACTGTTTTCGAAAAAATCGGTACTCCTTATAAGCACGAGGAATTCGCAGAAAGACTTGACAGAGCAAAATATTGGCTTGAAAACTGTGCACCCGACCAGGTTAACCGTTTGCGTGACGGCAGAAATTGGGAGGTTTACGAAACTCTCAATGACACACAGAAAGCAGAAATAAAGGCTCTCTTTGAATATATTTCTGCAGGTGATTATGACCTTGATGCTCTTAACAAAAAGCTTTATGCTATCCCGAAGGAAATCAACGGCGAGGATTTAGACGAAAAAGAGCTTAAGACAATTCAGGGTGCTTTCTTTAAGAACGTTTATAAGCTTCTTATTGATAAAGAAAAAGGCCCCCGTCTTTACCTCTTCCTTTTCGCCATCGACCCAAAGAGATACGTTGGTCTTCTTGATTTCTCATATCCTAAAACTGAGGAAGAAACAAAGGCTGAGGAAATGAAAAAGGCTGAAGCAGAGGCTGCAATAGCTTCTGAAAACGCTGATAAGCACGTTTACGGCGAAGCTGATGCTTTCGTTCCTTTAAAGGAAAATCAGGTTTCTATTGAAGATTTTGAAAAGCTTGATTTAAGAGTTTGTCAGATTCTTAAGGCTCAGGAAATCAGAAAATCTCACAGCTGTCTTAAGCTTACACTTGATGACGGTAGCGGTGAAAACAGAGTTATCGTTTCTTCAATCAAAAGCGAATACACCTGTGAACAGCTTGTAGGCAAAAAGATTATCGTTATTGCAAACCTTGAGCCTGCTCGTTTTGCAGGTGTTCAGAGCAACGGTATGCTTCTTGCGGCAACAAACGGTGCTTGCGGTTGTCAGGTAGTATTTGTTCCCGATTGCGTACCTGCCGGTACACAGATTAAATAATATGACAAGCTTTATTCCCGTTACAGAAGAAAGCTTTGACAAGGTTTACAACAAAATGAAAGCGGCGTTTCCTCTTGAGGAACGCCGCAACAGTTTTGATGAAAAAAATTGCCTTAACGATAATAAATTCAAGCTCTTTGAAATTTTTGACGATGAAAAAGAGGTTGGTTTTATTGCCCTTTGGGTTTTCTCGGAATTTATTTTTATTGAGCATTTGGCTATAGACTCCAACAAACGAAACGGCGGTTACGGCTCAAAAGCATTAAAGCTTGTTAAAGAGAAATATAACAGAACTATAATTTTAGAGGCAGAAGCCCCCGAAACAGAGCAACAAATAAAAAGAATCAGATTTTACGACCGTCACGGCTTTAAAGTTAATGATTTTCCGTATATGCAACCGTCTTACCACGGTGGCGAGGGTGTGCCTTTAAAAATATTAAGCTTCCCAAGGCTTATTTCACAAGAAGAATTCGATAACTTTATAACACTTACAAGAAAATACGTTTACAAATAAAAAGCTGCGATTATTTCAATAATTGGAATAATCGCAGTTTTTATTATTTAATTTTCTTAAACAAAGTAAGCTTATGAAGTGCTCTTGTTGACGCCATATAAAGATATTTTTTATTTTCGTCACCGCTAAAGCTACCGTTATCATAAACTATAACGTTGTCAAATTCAAGACCCTTTGTTAATGCAACGGGCATAACTATCGGATTATGAGAAAGCTGGCAGGATTTATTATCACAAATTCTGAGTCCCTCAATATCCTTTTTCAAACCGTTATAAACTGCAATTGCATCCTTTAAAGTATGAGTTATTATGCAGGTTGAAGGACTTTCCGATGCATAATTTTTCGTAATCTCTTTAAGAGCGGTTAAATCGCCGTTTTTATACTCTACACTATCCCCGTCTCTTTCAAAAATTTCATATCTGCTTTCTTCGGGAAGAAGGGAAAGAGCAAACGAATTTATCTGCTTTGTTGAACGGTAGCTCTTATTAAGCTTCAAAAGCTTTGCATTGTAAAGAGAAGCCATTTCCTCGCTATTTGTTGTGTTAAGCTCTGGGATAATAGCCTGATTTGTATCTGCTAAAAGAGTTACCCTTGCTCTCGGGAACATTTTAAGAATAATAGCGTGTTGCATATATGACAAGTCCTGAGCCTCGTCAATAAGAATATGCTTAACACCGTTGAGGACTGCAGACGTGCCTAAAACAGTTTTTACGAAAACAACGCCTAAGCTATCCTCAAATTCAAGAAAGCCTTTATCAAGTGTTTTTTTCGTTTCTAAAAGCTCGGGGCAATTATTTTCTTTCGCATATGCGCTTACTAAATTCCAATAAACTGCAACGGGGTCAACAAGTGTAGCATTTTTTATCATTTGAGTAGCGTTTTGCTTTAAATCTCGTCTTTCGGCTTTGAAAAGCTTTGCAGTATCCTCGTCAATTTCAGAATCTGCATCAATTTCAAGATAAATATCTTTTCTGTTGTTTATAAAATACTCGTCAATGACACCGTTAACGTAATTTGCAAGACGTTCCCCCCTTGATTTCTGACTGTTTTCCGTATCGGAAAGAAATCTTTCTAAAAGAGCTTCTTTAGACATTACGGTTTTACCGAAAAGGGTTATATCCTGAAAAGCAGGCTCGATAAAATCTGCATTTTCAGTAAGATAATCTGCGAACTCTTTGCTCAACTTGATTTTTGCACTTTTAGCTCTCAATTTATCTCCGTTGATTACGCTTTCAGCAAGAGAATAGTAATCACCCGTTGTAGCTGTAGGAAGCTCGGCTGCAAAAACAGTATAAAAAGATGCGTAATTTATAGGCATTTCACCAAGCTCGGGGATAATATCGGCAACGTAGCTTGAGAAAATATCGTTATTTGAAAACATAAGTATTTCAGCAGACGTTAACTCTGTACGGTTGCGGTAAAGAAGGAAAGCAAGACGGTGAAAGCCCACCGAGGTTTTACCGCTACCCGCAGGACCGCAAACTAAAAGATTTTCGTTTTCACTGTAACGGATAACCTTGTTTTGCTCACGTTGAATACTGTTTACTATAACCTTAAGATGCTCTGAAGAGGATGAGGAAAGCACGTCTCTTAAAATATCGTCATCTATTTTTAAATCACTGTCCACGTAATAATAAAGCGTGCCGTCCTTAAATTTAAACTGTCTTTTTAAAAGAAGCTTACCTTTCATTCTGCCTCGGGGTGCTTCAAAGAAGGCGTTACCGTCGTCAAAATCCTCATAGAAAAGCGAGGCTATAGGTGCTCGCCAGTCGCAAACGAGCATTTCAAAGGTATCGTGCTTCTGAAGAGTGCGAAGACCGATATAAACAGTCTTCTCTTTTAACGCACCGTCAGCTTTAAAATCTACCCTTGCAAAATAGGGTGCGTTTTTTAATCTTCTGTAAAAATATATATCGTTAGCGGCTTCGGCTGAATATTGCATTTTTTGTTCCATTTCGTAATGAATCTGTGTAAGCTCCATTCCCGAATACATACCGCCATGGGGGTTATCTCTGTTAAAATCCTCGCCCTGCTCTTTAACGTCGGCTTTATATTCCTCAATAAGCTCACCAAGACGAACAATTTCACTGTCAAGAAAGCTCTTAACTTCCTCTGCTTTAAGGTGTTCAATTTTCATATCCTCTGAAAACATATAAAACCTCCGAAAAATTTTAAAATTACCTAAGGCAATAAAAGTGATTGTACTACAAACTTAATTTATATGCAAGTCTTGTAAAATTAAATGTGATATGCTATAATTGATTATAGAGAAAAGCCCTTTTTGAGCTTTTCTCTTTTTGTTTTAATTTTATTGATATAAATACTTTTCGTGGTATAATGGTTCTAGTATTTTATGAGGTGGTTAGAGTGCTTGTATACATATTTATTTTAATCGCAATAATTTGTTCGGGGCTTACAGCCGCAAAGAAAAATGAATTCTTCAAAGACTATTGTTCACCGAAAAACACCGCAACAATCAACGGTATTTTTTCTGTGCTTATCTTTTTAAGTCACTCCGTTCAATACGTAAAGCTTGACGGCGTTTTAGATGCCCCTTACTTTGATTTAAGAAGCTTTTTAGGTCAGCTTGTTGTTGTAACATATCTTTTTTATTCGGGCTACGGAATTATGGAGTCTGCAAGAAAAAAAGGCACCGCTTATATAAAAGCAATGCCTAAAAACAGACTTTTTAAATTATGGTATCATTTTGCAATAGTTGTAATTCTTTATATTATAACTGCATTTATTACGGGCAGAAAATTAGATTTATTAAAAACGGTTTTAGCCTTTACGGGTGCTACGAGCGTTGGTAACAGTAACTGGTATATGTTCGTTACCTTTGCAATGTACATTATAATAATCGTTGCTTTCCTCATTTTCAAAAAGTCAAACAAGCTTGCCCTTGTAGGTGTGTTCGTTTTAACGGGTATTTTCGCATACGTGGAGTATAAATTAGGTGTGCCCTCAAGATTTTATAACACTGTTTTCTGCTTCCCTGCGGGTATGCTTTTCTCTGAATTAAAGCCTTATATCGACAAAGCTTTAATGAAAAACGATATCGCTTGGTACACGGGATTTACTGTAATAGGCGGTCTTTTCGTTTTCTTTTCGCATAACAGAGCCGATTCTGTTGTTCACCACTCCGTTTTCGCAATTCTCGGTGCATTACTCGTAACGGTTGCATTTATGAAAATCAACGTTTCAAGCTCAATTCTCGATTGGTTTGGCGAGCATATTTTCAGCTTCTTTATTTTACAAAGAATACCTATGGCGTTACTAAAATTTGCAGGTGTAAACAAAATCCCCGTTGCATTTATAATTTTATCATTCTTCTCAACGGTTTTACTCGCAATGCTTTTCGATACGGCTATGGATAAGCTGGATGGGAAGATTTTTAGAAGAAGTAAGAGATAAATGGGAAATGGCAAATGGCAAATTAAGGGTCTGCGACGCAATATAATTTGCTGTCGCAGACCCTTTTTTTAACTTTTATTTTTTCTTTCTGCTTATCATTACCGAAACCTTGTTGATGATAAGAATAATTATTGATGCTATTAAAGCAAGTAAAACAGAAAGTAAGGTTATGAGCATTTCATTAACTGCTGCAAAAAAGACTTTTTCGCCCCATAATCTACTGCCAATAAAATCAATTATCAGAGCAACTACAGAAACTACAAAAACGATAATACCCATAACTAAAGGCACGATATTATACATATTTTTGTTTTCTTCGGGTGCACCTTTATAAGCACCTGAGCGTTTGGGGATAAAAATTCGTTTATATTTTTTACCCGTTAAATCAATAGCCTTTTTTACTTTCATATCGGGGTGATAAGCACCGTTTCTTCTTGCAACTAAAATCAAGATAATTGTAAACAAAATAATAATATCCATTACAATCTCTCCTTTATACGCTTAATACTTATTGAGTTATCTCATAGAAAACAACTTCGTGACCGCCTAAGGTAATATCAAGAGTGATTTTACCGTCTTTTACGGTTACTGTTTCTTTTTGTGGCTCTAAAACTGATGCTTCACCGTATTTTTCACGAAGCTCATCAAAATAAATTTTTCTTGCATTTTCGTCCGAAAGAGTTACTGTGCTGTCAATTTCAGGGTCTTCGGGTGACCAAGCGAAGCAATCATCACCTATTCCGTAGACTTCTCTGTCTGCTATCCATTCATCAAAGTAGTTACAATCATCGTCTATTTTGTAAACGGTAAGCTGTGCTTCGCCGTCTTTTAACTGAGGTACGTTTACGTTAAAGGTTAATTCTGCCTCTGTGTTATATTCTAACTTGTTTTTGAAATTATAAGCCATAATGTGAAGCGTGTTATCCTCTTCGTTAAAGGCTGACACTGCGTCAACCTCGCCACCGAATATAATACCCTTTTTATCTGCCTTTGTTTCTACAAGCGTTGAGCCTGCCATTTCATAGGCTCTTTTTGCAACGTGGTAGCTGACCGTCGGGTTACCGCTGAAAAATCCACCTGAAAGGTAAGACCATGCGGAGAAATAATCAATTCCGTTTTCAAACATCTGCTTTGTTAAACGGGCATTGTAAGCTGCCTGATAAAGATAACCTACTGTTCTTGTTAAAAGCTCATCGTTGTCCTTACCTGATGTTGTACCAACGAGAAGCCTACCCTCGTCAATGCCGTAAATAAGGTTATTAAAGCCGTATTTTTCTGCAATATCTCTTATATAATCTATGGTTTCGGGAAGTGTTTTACCCGTCGTGTATTCTTCAGGTGAATAATCGTAGAAGGATGCGGATAAATAGCAAAGTCTTGTGCCTGTTTTACCTGTTTTAAAGTTTTTGCCCTCGGCACAGTGCTTTATAAAAATTTCTTCATCCCAAAGTCCCTCTGTAACGGTCATTGAATGAGCGCCTACGAAGACATCTTTGCCGATAGCATCAATAAGAGCCTCTACGGTATAATCGTAAAGCTTGCAATATGCTTCGGCAGTTTTATCGGGGTCTTCACCCTCTGTAATAAACCAATCAGCGTTTTCATATTCTGTCATAACACCGAAACGCCATGAAAGAACCTCTTCCTTGCCGAATTCATCAACAAGAGCTTTTCCGAGAGCATATATGTAGTCATAATAAACATTATAGTCATCGGGAGGATACGGATTCATACCGAAGCCATGCTCGGTAGTAGCATTTTTCGAATATTTAAGAGGTACGCTACCTAATTTTAACATAGGCTTTGCTCCGATATTTACAATACCGCGGCAGTTTTCAATAAGCACTGTAAAATCATAATCGTCAAGCACTGTTTTATCGAGAGGGTCTTTAAATAAATCTCTCGCTTCAGTACCGCCTGAGCATTGCATAAACTGAACGTATTCAACGAATTCGAAAATATTATTTTCTTCGTTTATCTGAGCGTTAACAAAGGGATTACCCTCAATTGACCAAATATTTACGTTGCTTACGGTGTTTGAAAGCACGTTACCTTTTTTCTCAGCATCAACGGTAAAGGTATATTTGTTAAATACCCCTGCACCTACAGCACCTAAAAAAGCACCGACGATTATCAAAACAGGAATAACAACGCATAATACTTTTTTTAATATTTTCATAACTACCGCCTCTTATTTTTTATCGTTTTTAAGATTATCTAAAACCTTTTTATAGGGCATAAGCATACCCTCGTTTACCATATTGCCTGCTTTTTTCATAAGCTTTGGTGAGCTCATCAAACTGCCTATGGCATACATAGCAAGCATTGTTCCCCTCTTTTTCTGGGGGAAATCATACTGACCGTGAGCCTTAAAAAATTTATGGTCAGCTCTCATCATACCCTGCATAAGCCAGATTAAATCTCTGAAAATCTTCATTCCGCCTATGCCGTAAAAATTCTGAGGCGGTACGTATGCATTTTCGAGGGCAAATTCAAGAGTTTCTGCAAGAGCATCTATTTCGCTATCGGGGTTAATCTCGTCAGTTGCAACGCCTGCGAGGAAGTTTGTTCCGACCTGAGCCCTACCCTCAACTATCATTTGAAGGTTAAACTCTTCGTTATAATTACCGCTGATAAGATAACCCACGGGCATACCCATTGTTACGGTTCTGTGACCGTTACAGAATTGACGGTCATCGTAAAGCTTAAAGGATGCACCCATTGAATGATCTTTAATTGAAAAGGCGTAAACGATTGCCTGCGTTTTTTGAATTTCATTTCGAAGAAATTCGTCAAAACCGTCTTTATAAATACATTTACCCGTTGATGAGCAATGGAAGCAACCAAGACAACCACCGCTGAAAGCATACTCACCGATATTTATAATACGGGTTTTTCTTTTTGAAACTGCAGAGAATCTGTCAATCATGCTTTGAAGCTGAGCATCTTCTTTTTCGCAGTTTGTAAGAATAACAACGTCGCCCTGCTTCTCACCTTTATTTTTTTCGGGAACGGTTACCTTAACCGCTTTTTTAGGTGTTACGGTTACGCTTGGTTTTTCGTATTTGTCGTTTTCAACACACCATAAAACGTATTTAAAGAAATCTACTGCCTGCTTCTGACCCTTTTCTATTGTAAGGTCATCCATATCCGCAGAAAGACCCTTGATATATTTAAGACCTAAATCGCAACAGTTATCCTGAATATATCTATGGGCAGTAACGTCGTAAAAATGCTTTGAGGTCGAAATCTGAGTTGCAAATTTACCCTCAAGAGAAATATTTTTTTCTTTTATTATTTCAATAAATCTATGTAGCTGATAAGGTGCTATAAAGGTGTAAACGGGATACGAGAAAAGAAGAATATCCGCATTCTTCAAGGACTCCTCTGCTGATGAAAAATCCTTTTCAATAGCTTTAATTCTTTTACCTACGTTTAAAACCTCAAACTCACATTGAGGATAAAAATGCTCAATATATTTTACTGTTTGAAGAGTAACGCTATAATCGCCTTTAGGGCTACCGTTGATAACAAGAACTTTCATAAAAGGCTCCTTACGAGAAAATTATACTAATTCATTTTACCACAAAACACATCAATTTAACAACTGTTTTATTTCAAAATTTGCTCTATTAAAAATTCCTGTTGTATTTACTTTATAAAGGTTGTATATTTAAAGTATATCATTTTCCATATTGAAGGGTGGGCGAAATTTGTTTAAGGTTAAAATTGAAAACAGTATTCTGCCTGCTTTTCAAGGTGAAAATTTAAGAGATTTTTTAATTAAAAACGGTTTTTACATAAATAGCCCTTGCGGTGGAAACGGCACCTGCGGGAAATGCACCGTTACCGTAAACGGTGAAAGGGTGAAATCCTGCTGTTATAGTATAAGCTCTGATATTTCTGTTGTTATACCTGAAAAGGAAGAGATACTCAGTAGCAGGAAAATAGCTGAAATCGTCAAATATACAAATGACAATAACGACATTGTTTTATGCCTTGATATTGGCACCTCTACCTTGGCTCTCGCTAAAATTTCTAAATCAGACGGAAAAGCTTTAAAGGTTGTTACAAAAACAAATGCTCAACGTGTTTTTGGTGCGGATGTTATTTCACGAATCGATTATTGCAAGAAAAATTCTGTAACACCGCTAAAAGACGCCCTCATAAACCAAATAAACAATATGCTTGAAGAAATTGAAGCTTCAAAGCCTTATACCCTTTTCGTTTCGGGTAATACTTGTATGCTTCATTTTTTATTTGGCAAGGATGCATCCTCTTTAGGAGCTTACCCTTATACTCCCGTTTTCCTTGAATCACAAACCGTTTCCGGTGAAGCTTTAGGGTTAAAAAGTGTAACGGAAGTAATTTCCCTCCCTTGTATTTCAGCTTTTGTAGGGGCAGACCTTACGGCAGGGCTCAGCGTTGTTGATAAGCCAAAAGATGATAAATACAATATTCTTATTGATTTAGGCACAAATGCAGAAATACTTCTTTTTTCTAAAGACAAGCTTCTTTGCACCTCGGCAGCTGCAGGCCCTTGCTTTGAGGGTGGAAATATCAGCTGCGGTATGAGTGCCTCAGACGGTGCAATTTACAGCTTTTCCATTGATGGAAACGGTAATAAAGAATATAAAACTATCGGCAATTCTTCGCCTGAAGGAGTTTGCGGTACGGCTCTTTTTGATATCGTTGCCGAGCTTTTAAAGGAAAACATTATTGACGAAACGGGATATATGAGTGAGGAAGAATTTATAATTACCGAAAACGTATCCTTCTCTCAAAAAGACGTCAGACAGTTTCAGCTTGCAAAGTCTGCAATACATTCGGCAATTACAACTCTTATGAAGCTTGAAAATATATCCTTTGACGATATCGAATCTATTTATATTTCAGGTGGCTTTTCACAAGAACTGAATATTAAAAACGCAATATTTACGGGGCTTCTACCTAAAGAGGCGGAAGAGAAAATCAAAACTCTTAATAACACCTCGCTTTCGGGTACGGTTAAATTCGCCCTTGACGGCAAAAACCCGTTAGACGAATTTAAAAGTATTAAATATATTGATTTATCGGCAAACCCCGATTTTTCAGAAAGCTTTATAAACAATATGGATTTTTAAACGGTGATAATTATGAAAAACAAAAAGTTACTTGTAATATGCTCTGCGGTTTTAGTGGGTCTGATTCTCACAGGAGTTGCAACGCCTCATATAGCAGATGCTCTGCTTTTCCCAAAAATTCCTCAAACGAAATCAACCGAATTTGCAAAAAAGCTGGGCGCAGGGTGGAATTTGGGGAACACTCTTGAAGCTTGTGAAAAAGGCTCTGAAGAAAAAATGGGGCTTGAAGCAGAAGCTTATTGGGGTAACCCATATACCACTAAAAAAACAATTCAAGCCGTAAAAAACGCAGGCTTTAAAACTGTAAGAATTCCTATCACTTGGGCACCACATTTAGACGATGCACCCGATTATAAAATTGACGAGGAATGGCTTTCAAGAGTTAAGCAAATCGTTGCTTGGGTTTTAGAGTGCGGTATGTATGCGGTGATAAACGTTCACCACGATGATGCATTCTGGCTTGTTACCGACAAAGAAAACGAAGAAAAATCCATAGAAATTCTTACTAAAATATGGGCTCAGCTTTCAGAAGAATTCAAAGATTACGATGAAAGACTTATCTTTGATATAATGAACGAGCCTCGCGTTACGGGTGTTGAAGAAGAATGGTACGGCACCGATGAATACAGAGAGGTTGTAAATAATCTTCATAAAGAAGCTGTCGAAACCATAAGAAAATCCGGGGGCAACAACGAAACCCGTTTCCTTATGATCAGCACTTATGCCGCAAAGGAGCATAAAGAAAACGTAAAAGCTCTTGTTTTACCCGATGATGAATATCTTTTGGTTACCGTTCATTTTTACTATAACACCGCCCACGAAAGCGAATTCGCAGATTGCGAAAACAAATTGACTTTAAAAGACAAAAAGGAAATTTACGACACCTTCCGCCTTTTATATGACAATTTCGTTTCTAAAGGAATAGGCGTTGTAAACGGTGAGTTCGGTTGGACTGACAGAGAAAACAAAGGTAATTTAAGAGAAAAGGCAAGTTTTTACGTAGAAACTGCAAGCAAATTCGGAATACCCTGCTTCGTTTGGGATAACGGTGAAAGCTTCCGTCTTTTCAACAGAGAAACAATGTACCGTGAATACGGATTTTATATTCAATCAATAGTCAGAGCGAGTGAATTATATGAATAACCAGAACAGCATTTTTGATATCATATTCCAGAAAAACGATGCTTCTTCAGTTATCTGCTATAGAAGCAAAAGCCTTGTATATGAAGAAGAATTCAAGGGCGGTGCTTTGATTTCGGCAGGCTACAACGGCGGGGGATATCCTTTAAACGTGCTTTCAAACTTCCCCACTCGCACAGATACGAGGGATTACACAGAGCCCTTTGCTTTTAACGTTGAAATTGACGGTCAAAGTGTAGATTTCGGTCTTGAATTTGTTGATTTTAAAACTGAAGAAACAGAAAATTCTGAAAAATCCGTGCTTACTCTTAAAAGCACAGTTAAGCCCGTTATTATAAAGGTAAACACCGTTGTTGACGGCTCGCAAATGTTTACAAGATATTTAGAAATTGAAAATCTTTCTGATAATCACCTTAATTTAAGCAGACTTTCTCTTATAAGCGGTGCTCTTGAGGACGTAGCTTCAGGCAGATATTATTCAAATAAAAAGCTTGATGAAATATATTCTATCGGCTATTTTGATAACGATACCTGGGGTCATGAGGGTCACTTTAAATGGAAGCCTCTTTTAAGAGAAACAACTTCAATTGATACACGTTTTAACCGTGACCGCTTCCGTCATCCTCTTATATTCATTAAAAATAATATTTCAGGAAAAATCTTTTTTTCTCAAATCGGTTGGAGTGGCGGATGCCGTTTCACTCTTGATTATAATGCTCGAGAAACGAGAGAAGATACTTATCTTTCCTTTAAAGCCGAAGTTACCTCTCATAACCCTATGTACGTAATCGCACCGAAGGAAACCTTCATTTCTCCAAAGGTGCATATGGGCCTTGTTTTCGGCGACCTTGACGATGCAATAAACGAAATGCACGACCATATAAGAAAATCTGTGCTTAACCTTCCCGAAGCAGACGGCAAAGAAGCTCTTATAGGTTGCGGTATGGGTGCCGAGCACGATATGAGCATTGAAACAAGTAAGGCGTTTATTAATCAATTCAAGGCTATGGGCGGTGAAGTGTTTATAGTTGATGCCGGTTGGGTATGCCCTCCAAATGAAGAAACTGAATGGGGAAACTACAACGGTCTTAATATCCCCAACCCCGAAAGATATCCCAACGGAATAACTGAAATTGCCGATTACTGCCACGAAAACGGTATGAAATTCGGTCTTTGGGTTGATATTGAATCCTTGGGTCGTCTTTGTAATGAATACACCGAAAAGCCCGAATGGCGTGGCTACGACCCCTTAGGTAGAAAAACTGATAAATTTATAGACTTTACTGTGCCTGAGGCTGCAAAATGGGCTGAGGATGAGCTTGCAAGAATTATAGAAAGCTATAAATTAGACCTTTTGAGAGTTGACTATAACACCGATTTTAAAGATTATTTCAACATTCGTGATACAGGCACGGGTATAAAAGAATGCGTTTCTCTTCGCCATTTTAGTAACGTTTATAAAATGTATGAACGCCTTAAAAAGCGTTTCCCAAATGTGATTTTCGAAAACTGTGCCGGCGGTGGCGGTCGCACCGATTTAGGTCATATGAAAGCCTTTAATCATACCTGGGTTTCCGATAATCAGGTAGCACCGAAATCAGTTATAATTACAAACGGTATGACAATGGCTTTGCCCCCCGAAAGAGTAGACAGACTTTTTGCAGGTATGAGCTGTCACACCGTAGGCTCTTTCGAATGGCATTTGAGAAATACTATGCTTTCCCATATGTCATTGAATATCATTTCCCCTACCGCAGTTGAAGTAAACGAGAAAAATCTTGCTTTCGTAAAGCATTGCACAGATATTTATAAAAGCTTTATAAGACCATTCATTTACAAATCAAAGGTTTATCACCACACACCCGAAGAGGATATCGGCGTTTGTATTTTAGAAATCGCTTCTCCCGAAAAGGACAAGAGTGCTATCGGCATTTTCGCTTTATCGGACATTGAAAGCGATTACACCGTTGTTTCACCGAAGGGTATTGATTCGGGTAAAAAATACAAAGTTACCCTTGATAATAGCGGTGAAAGCTTTGAAATATGCGGTTATGAGCTTAAAACAAACGGCTTAAAGCTTCAGATTAAGGGTGCAATGTATTCAGAGCTTGTGCTTATTGAAGAAATAAAATAAATTAAAGGGTGATATTATGCCATATTTATTTGTACATTTTAAAGAAAAGGTTGTTCCCGACGGTGAGGCAGTTTACTTCGGTAAAAGTAAAGACGGCTACAACTGGGAAAAGGTAAACGACGGAAACCCTATACTTATGAGCAATCTTGGTGACAAAGGTTGCCGTGATATTGAAATCGTAAGGCTTCACACAGGCGGTTTTATGATAATAACAACCGATCTTTGCATTGTTCGCCATATGGACGAAAACTATAACGTTGACTGGAAACAGTTAAACCACTACGGAAGCAAAAGCCTTTGTATGTGGAAAACGGATGACCTTATAAATTTTTCAGAGCAAAGGCTCGTTCATTTCGGCAGAAATGATTTCGGCTGTATGTGGGCACCCGAGGTGTTTTTTGACGAGGAAAACGAAGAATATCTTATTCATTGGGGCTCAACAGTTGCCGAGGATGACCATAATCATATGTCAATTTATTGCTCTGTAACAAAGGATTTTGAAACCTTTTCAGAGCCGAAGCTTTACTTCACAAAGGAAAATGAGATTTTAGACTCCCACATAACAAAGGTGGGCGATACTTATCATTTATTCTATAAAAACTCATCAAATCCGCCGATGAATATGCACGCAACCTCAAAAAATCTTTACGGACCCTTTGAGCACGACGAAAAATTCGAGGAATATATGGATAAAGAAATTTATCACCCCGGTTCATACGAAGGGCCTACCACTTATACTCTTCCCGACGGAAAATGGTGCTTGATGCTTGACTTTTTCGGTTGCGAAAAAGAAAAAATGGGTTACGTACCCTTTGTTTCATCAGCCCCCGGTGATATGAATTTCACTAAATGCCCCGAAAGCTTTTCTTTCCCCTACGGCTTTAAGCACGGTAAGGTTATCGAAATAACTGATGAGGAATACGAGAGATTAAAATAACTATAAAAATGAGTGCTGCAGAAATTCTGTTGCACTCGTTTTGTTTTATGTAACATATGTAGAAAAAACAAGGCTTTTATTGTTGAACATTAAATATATACAAAAACAACAATTTTTGATATACTTGTAGTATATTTGATATATGAGGTGATATTTTGAGTAATCAAGTGAAGAATCCGTTACAGGAAAACCACATAAAAACAAAAGAAATGGTTTTTTACCTTGCGGCAATATTCTTTTATACAATGATGACAGGTATCGTTGGCTCTTACCGTCAGGCATACCTTGTTAACGTATTAAGAATGGGTGAAAACGAGGTTTCTTTTTACAATGCTTTTTTAAGCATTGCAGGTTTTGTAATGAGCTTCGTTTACGCTCTTATAATCGACAACCGTAAAATCGGTAAACGAGGTAAATTTATACCTATCGTTAATAAGGTTGCTATACCCTTAGGTATTGTTACCGTGCTTTTATTCTACACACCGTCAGGTCTTTCAGGTACAATTCTTATGATTTACCTTCTTACTATCGGTATGCTTCACGGTGCTACAACAAGCTTCGGTAACGCAATCAACCTTGTTTCATACGTTCTTACGCCTAACAATAAGGAACGTGACAAGATTATTTCCTTCCGTAGTATTTCGAGTGCGGTAGGTAACTCTGCACCCCTCGTTGTTGTGCTTGTTATTGCGGCTATTATTGACGCAGTATCACCCAACAACCCTCAGAAAGAATATTTACAGTATATATTCGGTGCTTCTCTTATAAGCGTTGTAGGTACAATTATTACCCTTGTTGGTATGCGCTTTATGAAAGAGCGTATGGCTTACAGCGAAGAAAAGAAAAATCCCCTTGTTGGTATAATTGATATTCTTAAAAATAAATACGCTTGGGTTATCATCATCAGCGAAACTCTTAAGAACTTCCGAGGTATTGCTAACTATATGGGCGTTTTCCTTGCAGCAGCCCTTTTAGGCGGTACAGATAAATTCCTTCTTTTCGGTCTTCCTACGGGTATCGGTACTGCGGTTGGTATGCTCGTTATAAATGCACTTCTCAAGAAATTTAATGCAAAACAGCTTTATATTGCATCAGGTATTTATTCCATTATCGCAAACACAATTGCATTCGCAATCGGTTATACATACTTTAAATCTCCCTCATCTGTTTTGCAGATTATATTTATTGCTTGTCTATTCCTTATCGGTCTTCAGTTTGGTGCTTCAAACCTTCTTCCTTCAATGTTCCAGGCAGACGTGCTTGAGGTTATCGAGCTTAAAACAAGCAAACGTCTTGACGCTACGCTTCCCTTTGTTATCGGTATCGGCACTATGATAAGCGGTACCGTTGCAACAGCTCTTTCACCGAAGATTCTTTACGGTGAAAACTCAATTATTCAGTACATTCAGCCGACAGAAGCTAACCCCGACCCCGAGCAGAGCCTTAATACAAAGATTATGATGCTCTTCTTCTACACAATTTTCCACGGTCTTATGATGTTCCTCGCAGGTGTACCTTTCTTCTTCTATAAGCTTACGGGCAAAACCAAAGAGGATATTCATAATCAGGTTATCGCAAAGCGTGAAGCAATGAGCAAGTGATACGAGCGGTGCTTCGCATCAATTTACTTTAACAATAAAAACAGGTCTGCGATAGCAAATTATATTGCCGTCGCAGACCTTAATTATTCATTATTCATCATTCATTAGCGAACGTAGTGAGAATTACAATCGGCGAAGCCCCGACACTCCTCACTCCTAACTCCTAACTCCTCACTGAGCAAAACGCCGTATGCACAAAAAGACTTATCCTACAGTAATGTGTTGGATTTTTGATGCAGTTTGCGATTTCTTTGCCCCGAAGCTGTATACAGATACTGCGAGTGGACAGAAAATCGTGAAATGCACAAAAAGACTTGACCTACAGTAATGTGTTGGATTTTTGATGCAGACGGTGGAATTGCGAAGTGAAGCTGTACAAGGGTACTGCGAACTGAGCAAAACGCTGTATGCACAAAAAGACTTATCCTACAGTAATGTGTTGGATTTTTGATGCAGTTTGCGATTTCTCTGCCCCGAAGCTGTATACAGATACTGCGAGTGGGCAGAAAATCGTGAAATGCACAAAAAGACGACACATTAATAGTATCTGATAAGGGCTACTACCTTACCTAGTATAATTACCTCGTCTGTAATAATCGGCTCGAATTCGTCGTTTTCGGGCTGAAGGCGGAAGTGACCGTTTTCTTTGTAAAATCTTTTAACGGTTGCTTCGTCTTCAATCATAGCAACAACGATTTCACCGTTTGAGGCGTAGGGTGTTTTTTCGGCAATGACGATATCACCGTTAAGAATACCTGCCCAAAGCATACTTTCACCGCGTACCTTCAAGGCAAAGAGAGGCTTATCTCTTGAAACTCTGCCTGTGTAAGGAATATAGCCCTCAATCTGCTCAACGGCAAGAATGGGCATACCTGCGGTAACAGTACCTAAAAGGGGTACGTGGGTAACGTTTTCAGCCTGACCTAAAATTCTTATTGAACGCTTGAGCAAGGGGTCTCTCATAATATAACCCGCTTTTTCAAGGGCATCAAGATTCGCCTGAACAGATGAGGTTGATTTAAGCCCAACGGCTGAACCGATTTCTCTTACTGAGGGGGGTACGCCGTCCTGAGAACGTTCTACAAGGAATTCGTAAATCCTTTTTTGAGTATCGTTAATAGGTTCCATAATATCACCTTTCGAACAAATTTTCGTTTATCCAACCATATAATAACACAAACTTTCTAAAAAAGCAAACATTTGTTTGTGTTTTTTTTGAAAAATTTTTTCATATTTATTATATGGGGTGATTTTATGTTTAAAATTTTCACTTTTAAAACGCTTGCCGTTATTTCCGCCTGTATTTGCTTTTTGCTTATTGCAGGTGCTTTTTTTAACGCCTTTTCGCCGATTATCGAGGCAAATCTTACCTTGAGTGCCAACGTGCCTATAGTTATGTATCATCAAATAAAGGATACGACCTCGAATTGGGGCAACTACATTCTGCCCACCCACGTTTTAAAAGAGGATTTTGAATATTTTAAAAAAGCGGGTATTATCCCCGTTTCCTTTGATGATTTAAAAGATTTCGTTGAAAACGGTAAGGCGTTACCGAAAAAATGCATAGTTATAACCTTTGACGACGGTGAAAAAAGCTTTCTTACAAAGGTTGTACCGCTTTTAGAGGAATACTCTTACCCTGCTAATATAAATATAGTTGGCTCACTTATTGAGCTATACACAAAAAACGGCGAAACCGACGACAGATACGCTTACTTAAACGAAGATGATATCAAAACGCTTTCCAAAAATCCCCTTGTGGAAATGGGGTGCCATTCATATAATCTTCACTCTTTAAGTAACCGAAGAGGTATGGGAAAGCTTTATGGAGAAAGTGACGAAGCATATCTTGAATTTATAAAAAGGGATTTTGAAAAATTTGATTCTGTAGTAGCCTCTGCCATAAATAAGAATTTAAGAATTCTCGCTTACCCTTACGGCATCAGAAACGATACGCTTCTTGGCTTCGCTAAAGAAAAGGGCTACACAATAACCCTCACCTGCAGAGAAAGTGTAAACACCCTCACCGTTGGCGGTGATTTATACGAGTTAGGACGCTTCAACCGCCCATACGGTAAAAGTAGTGAAGCTTTTTTCGATAGGTTTTATGAATAAATTGAGCTTTCGCTATTTTATAAAGCTTTTTTATATCTTATAACACTCTCACTTTTTATCATCTTTCGTTAAAATTATACGCTATTGAAAAAATTACGTAACAAGCGTATAATATATACGTTGAATAAATTTCAATTACAGAGATAGTATGTGACATTGACAAGACAGGGGCGGTTCTGTGTCCCGTTCCCTGTCATAAAAAGCATTTAAAATCAAAAGTTTAGCTCTCTAAAAATCAATAGGTTTAGGGGATTGTTTTGTAAAAAGATAACCAAGACATAGAACCGTCCCCTGTCCTATTCCGTACGGGTGATTGCGCTAACTTTGTTTCACAGTGTTTGTTTGCTGGTGGAATCAAAACTACAAATGAGTGGTCTCCACCTTATTATTCTTTTTACATCAATTTTAATGGATTTAATGTCTCAATTGGGAAAAATTTCATCTATACATATGCTTGGAATTTTGCAAAATATTTATATTTGTATTTCTTAAAAACGAAATATAGTGATGGAACAGCATGGTATAATGTTGACGAAAAAACAACAACGTACATAAAGAGTATAGTTAAAAGTATGGCTCAATTTGTTGAAAAAGGGGATATAATGTTTTATAGTTCTTCATATAAACATTATGATATCTATCATGCTGTTATTGTGACAGAAGTTACAAAGACTGATGTAAAAATATCTGCACATTCTAATCCACGCAAAAATGTGAGTCTTATAGAATTGTTGAAAAACAAGAGTATTGTTAGTATATTTGCAATTAGTATAAGAAAAGAGGCGGTGTAAAATGACTTTAAACAAAAAATCATTCATCAAGTTATCAAGAGTAATATTGTTATTAATCGTATTCATATTTTTTATTAGATATTTTTTACCAATTAAAACAGAAAAAAATTTAGTTGAAATAAAGGATTTAAGCGTTCAAAAAATAGGTGTATTAAAAACTTATGAACACAATCAAGATATATCTATATTTGAAAAAGAAATATTTGACGATTATTTCATTAACCATTCCCATGGTATTAGCTTTAACGAGTATAAAAATATATATTCTTATAACACAAAATATGATTTATACACGGTTTCATTATATGTGAAAAACATTTCTTCAAATACGATTGGGCTTTTTTACGTTGAAAGTTATAGTGATAATTTCATTATTGTTCCGCGTCCTATAAATAATGAAGAAGCTGTTTTTATAGACCCAGAAGATACTTATCTTATCGGAATCGATGTTTATGTAAACAGAGAATATATGCCACATGTTGATGACGATTTTATTTCTTCGCAAATTGATAGAATTTGTTTCTCTCAAATTAAAGACAAACGCAACAGTTCTATATTTGTGGCTGAAATCAGTAGCATTTTTCACAAAGAATATTTTACTTTAAAGGATAAATGAGCAGAAGAATCTATCAGGAGACGGTTAGAACCCACTGAAGACAAGACAAGACAGGGGACGGTTCTGTGTCCCATTCCCTGTCATAAAAAGCATTCAAAATCAAAAGTTTAGCTTTCTAAAAATCAATAGGTTTAGGGGATTGTTTTGTAAAAAGATAACCAAGACATAGAACCGTCCCCTGTTCTACCCCCAAATAAAAACAAAAACCGGTGCAGACGATTCAACAATCGTTTGCACCGTATTTTTTAATTAATACATAGCCTCTCTGCGTTTTTTCTTTATAAACCTATAAGTTGCATAAGCTACAATCAAAACCGCTGTAACTGAAAGACCGATATATGCATCCATATTGGAATTGCCTTCGATTTTAAGCTCATTCCAAAGCATTGTCATATAGTTTTGAGTTTCGTAGTCGAGATTTTCGAACATTTCTGTTTTAGGCATATCCTCTTCTGCGGGGTAAAGCACGGGGTCGCCCTTTAAATCGTAATCGTCAGACTCTAAAACTAATTCGTGAGGACTTGCATAGCAGATATAGTTCGCATTTGCTACCGCAACATCTTCTTCAAGCATAAAGTTTATGTAAAGCTCTGCCGCCTCTTTATTCTGTGCATTTTTAGGAATACACATAGCATCTACGAAGAAATTAACGCCCTCTTTGGGATAAACGAAAGCAAGGTCGGGGTTAACGTCGTACATTGTGAGGAAGTCACCTGCATAATAAGGTGCGAGGGCTGCGTCGCCACGCTCCATTTTATTGAAAACCTCGTCCATAACGTAAGAGGAAACAAGGTGATTCTGAGCCTTAAGAGCATCAATTGCTTTATTCCAATCCTCAACGCTCTTTGTGTTTACACTCTGACCGAGATAAAACTGGGCAATACCGAAAGCATCTCTGGGGTTATTAAACATAAGGATATTACCCTTATATCTTTCATCCCACAAAGCCCCCCAGCTGTCAGGCTCACCCTCAACCATAGTTGTATTATAAATAAGCCCTACCATACCTACCGTATAGGGTACGGAAAATTTATTTTCGGGGTCGTAGTATAAATCCTTATACTTATCAACGATATATTTGTAGTTAGGGATATTCGAAAAGTCAATCTCTTCAAGCATATCCTCTTCAACAAGCCTTGCTATCATATAGTCAGAGGGAATAATTACGTCGTAATTTGCACCGCCGCTTGAAAGCTTGTTATACATATTTTCGTTGCTTTCGTAATTTGAATAAATAACGGTAATACCGTATTTTTTTTCAAACTCTGCGTTAACATCGAGAGTATCGTCTGAGCCGTCGGAGATATATTCACCCCAGTTGTAAACGTTAAGGGTTGTACCCTTAAGATGTGAATAATCCTTTTCCTCTTCAGCCGAAACGCAAGGCACTAACAAGGTCAAAAGAAGAATTGCTACAAAGGTAAAGGATAAAAGCTTTTTCATCATTACTTTGCACCGCCTTTCGATTTTCTCGAAAGCTTCTTGTCGCCTCGGGCACTGATAACGTTTGAAACAACGAGAAGAACAAGAAGTGCAAGGAAAATAAGAGTTGAAAGAGCATACATATCAGGTGTAACTCTTCTTTTTGTCATTGCAAAGATTCTTATAGGCAAGGTCTGTGAGGTTGTACCGCTTACAAAGTAGCTGATGATAAAATCATCAATTGATAAGGTAAACGCCATCATAAGACCTGCTACGATACCGGGCATAATTGCAGGTAAAACAACCTTAAAAAATGCCTGAAACGGTGTACAGCCTAAATCCTGGGCCGCCTCGGCAAGATGGGGGTCGGTCTGCTTTAATTTAGGCAAAACGTTAAGAATAACGTAAGGTAATTCAAAGGTAACGTGGGCTATTGTAAGGGTTACGAAGCCTAAAGTACCCGTTTTACCGAACATTGCACCGATAAACACAAAAAGAAGCATCATAGATATACCCGTAACGATTTCGGGATTCATCATAGGTATATTTGTTACCGTCATAACGCTTTGACGGAAAAGCTTGTTTTTGTAGCCGTAAATTGCCGTTGCGGCAGTTGTGCCCATAACAGTTGAAATTATAGATGAAACAACCGCAATTATAAGGGAGTTTTTAAAAGCCGTAAGGGTGGCAGCGTCGTTGAAAAGCTCTTTATACCAATAAAGAGAAAAGCCTTCAAAAACCGACGTACTTTTACCCTCGTTAAAGCTGAAGATTATAAGCACGGCAATTGGTGCGTATAAGAATAAAAATACAAGGAAAAGATAAAGCTTTGAGCCAACAGAGGTTTTCTTTGTCATATTACAACACCTCCGTCATCATCGGAAAATCGGTTCATAACCGCAAGGCAAATAAAGATAAGAATCATAAGCACAAAGGAAAGAGATGCGCCTAAATTAAAGTTATTTGCCGTCTGGAACTGAGTTTCGATTATATCACCGATAAGAGTTGTTCCCGTACCGCCTAATTTTTGAGAAATATAGAAGGTACTAACAGATGGAACGAAAACCATTGTAAAGCCGGAAACAACACCTGGAACGCTTAAGGGAATCGTAACGTTTTTGAAAACGTCAAGCTTGTTACCGCCTAAATCCTGAGCCGCCTCAATAAGAGAACGGTCTGCCTTAAGCATAACGGTATAAATCGGTAAAATCATATAGGGTAAAAAGTTATAAACCATACCGAGAACAACTGCACCTCGGGTGTTTATCAGTTGTAACGGCTCAAGGCCAATGCTTGTAATAAAGGTATTAATAAGACCGTTATCCTCAAGAATTGTCATCCATGAATACGTTCTTAAAAGAAAGTTCATCCACATAGGGAGCATTATAAGCATTGTCATTGTGCTTTGCTTTTCGGGGCCCTTGTTTGCCATAATCATAGCGAGAGGATAAGCAATCAAAAGGCTTATTACCGTTGCTAAAAGGCCTAACCAGACTGAAAGCACGATAGTATCAATATATTTACTGATACTAAGCATATTATCAAAAGTAAATGCGCCGCTTTTATCAGTAAAAGCATAATAGGCTACCATACAAAGAGGAACGATTATAAACAAAGCCGCCCATACAATGTAGGGAGCACCTGAAAGACGCATCATTAAAGATGATTTTTTATTCATCCACAGCACTCCTTTCAAAATATGAGAGGTTTTTTATTCTTCCTCTTCCTCGTATGTAGCGTCTGACAGCTCGTCAAACTCTTCACTGAAAGAGCTATAGTCGCCGTAAAGACCGGAATACTGTGATTTTTTCATAATGTGAATTGCATCAGGCTCAATATTAAGACCTATAGTTTTGCCTACCTCGTGGTAGTCGGTAGATTCAATCATCCATTTAAAGCCTTTGATTTCAACGATAGTTTCGTAATAATCGCCCTTAAAGGTCGTTGAGGTAACAACACCTGAAATCATTGCTTTATCAACGGGTACAATATCAACGTCTTCAGGGCGTACAACAACGTCAACCTCTTCGTCAACGCCGAAGCCCTTATCAAGACATTTGAATTTATGACCTGCCATTTCAACCCAGAAGTCTGCCCTCATAACACCCTCGATGATATTACTTTCTCCGATGAAATCAGCAACGAAAGCGTTTTTGGGCTCATTGTAGATATCGGTAGGTGTGCCGATTTGCTGAATAACGCCTGAATCCATAACAACGATAGTATCAGACATTGAAAGAGCTTCCTCTTGGTCGTGGGTAACGTAGATAAACGTAATACCCAATCTTTTCTGAATGTTTTTAAGCTCTACCTGCATATCCTTTCTTAATTTAAGGTCAAGAGCACCGAGAGGCTCGTCAAGAAGAAGCACTCGGGGCTTTACAACAAGAGCTCGTGCTATTGCAACTCGTTGCTGCTGACCGCCTGAAAGAGATGATATATTTCTACGCTCAAAGCCCTTAAGATTTACGAGAGCAAGCATTTCGGTAACTGCCTCTTTGATTTCCTTTTCAGGCGTCTTTTTAAGGCGAAGACCAAAAGCAATATTTTCGTAAACGTTAAGATGAGGGAAAAGAGCATAGCGCTGAAAAATAGTGTTCAACTGTCTTTTATGAGGGGGAACACCATTTATTATTTTTCCGTCAAAAATAACGTCACCCGAATCAGGCTCCTGAAAGCCTGCTATGATTCTGAGCGTTGTTGTTTTACCGCAACCGGACGGACCTAAAAAGGTTATAAACTCCTTGTCGCGAATGTAAAGATTCATATTTTCAATAATTTTCTGACCGTCAAAAGAAACGGAGATGTTTTTTAAATCAATAATGTTCTTGGACAATTATGCAGCCCCTTCCCGCAAACCTTTGCAATTTTTCAATATAAATTTGAGTGGGTAAAGCATACCGAGTAAGCCTTAAAAGGCAAGACCTCGTAGCCTCCCATTAACAACTATAAAAACAATTAAAAAAACCACCTACCCAAAGAACATTTTAAAATTCTTCAAATTGGTGATTTGTCCGTGGCGTCAACCGCGTGAACCCGTGACAGATAAACTACTGTTAACAGACATTATTTTAATTTGCTATTTAAATATATATACAATTAAAGAAAATGTCAATATTTTTTTGAAATTGTTGTAAAATATATTTTTTAAAGGGTTTTTAAAGGCAAAAAAACTGTGTATAAAGGCTTATACACAGTAAATCAACGTATCCCAAGCGGGAATGTAGGGATGATGTCGCAAGTAAATTTTATAATCGGGGTTAATATCGTTTATTAGTAAAGCTAACTCGAAAACGTCACCGAATTTATGATATGCGGCAACGTTTAATTTAGGCTTATATTTCTTTAAAATATCCCTACCGCCCGAAAGAATTTTATATTCACAGCCCTCGGAATCTATCTTAATAAAGCTCGGCTCACTACCGTCACAAAGGGTTTTCAGAGAAAGGCTTTTTATAAGGTCGTTACCGCCGATTGCAGACTGCCTGCCCCCTGCCTGAGAAAAGCCGATTTCACCGTCAAAGCCCGTCACGGCACAATTAACAGAGGTGAAATTTTCTAAATACTCACAGTTAGAAATCAGCTTGTTATAGGTCTTTTTGTCAGGCTCTGCGGCAACAATTTTACTGTATTTTCCATTCACCCTTTTGACAAAGCCTTCAACAGTATCACCTCGGTAAGCACCTATATCAACAAAGACCTCGTCGCTACTGAAATGAATTATATTTTCATAGACCTCGTTTTCATCGGTTGTGATTTCCTTTAAATGCTTTAATTCACCGCTGAAAATAAAATCATAATAGCCCTTAAAAGCCTTTTTTGATGCTTCATCCGCCATTAAGGAATAGGCTTTTTCTATTTTTTCACTGTTTTTTTCAATAAAAGCACCGTCGCAGATTTCGTTTTCAATAACGGGCACACACGGCACAAGAACTGTGTGCTTTTCACTTAAATTATAAATATTTTCCATAACCTCGGGAATTGACGAGCCAAAGGTTATAACAACAGTGAAGCTTTCAAGCTTTTCTTCAAAATATTCAATAGGCTTTACGGGAAAGCCTCTGAAAACTCTTTCTCTTACAAAACCGCTGCTTGCGGTAACACCGTCAATGGAAATACCCAAGCTCTCAAAAATATCAAGCACCTTATCGGCACCGTTACCGGTACCGTACATAATTATAGGTTCACTTGTTTTTTTTAGTTTCTCCCAAACGGATTGGGAAGAAAGAGAAAAGTTTGACATAGAAACACCAACCTTGTTACCGATTTTAACATAAATGTCGGATTTGTTCAAGGGAATGAGGTTTTGAAAAATGGCAAATGGCAAATGGCAAATGGCAAATTAAGAGACTGCTACTGCATTGTAAAGATGCCAGATACCAGATGCCAGATGCCAGATGCCAGAACGCTTTGCAAGGAGTAAAAAAATTGAATATTAGCGATAGCCTTGCCTCCCTGTGCGAAGCATAGGGAGGGGGACCGTTCTTTGATATATTAAAAATTAACAGACAGTATATTCCGTGTGATATACCGTCTGTTATTTTTTTATTAATTCGGAACGGTGGTGGGTAGTTCTCTTGCGTCTTAGGTTTAGACGGATAGAAGACTACTTATATCCCTCTTTTTTGCTTGCAAAAAGGAGGGATAGGCTCTGCTTTTTAGCATAAAAAACACCACTCTTCAACAGAGTGGTGTAAAAAATTTTATGCTACTATTTTTCCGTTGTAATCTCTCAAGCCTGCATGGATTTCATATTCAACGGATAGCTGTTCGGCTTTAAATTTATGAAAGTCTTCACGATTAGAAAGGCTTGTTTCGTTAGCGTTTCTTTCATTTTTCTGTCTTCTTATACTTCCTATACACCACCAATGATACTCAATTTTCGCTGCAAGAATTTTCTGTTTAAGGCTTTTCATAAAATAGCACTCCTTTATGTTTATTAAGAACGATTGCCTTAGGGTATACTCTCCCTCGATTTTCATCTTTCGTTCTTTAACTACAATTATACATATTACCCTTGTCGAAAAATGTCCCATTATCCCGAAAAAATAAAAAATTTATTTAAAAATATAAAATCTCGGCAATTAGGGTAAATTAAAGCCGAAAAGAGTTTAAAAATGGGCTAAAAGGTTGGTATTTGGTGTATTGTATTGATAAAAAATATATGATAAAATAACCTCATAATGGAATAATATAACTTATAACTTTAAATTCAATGAAAGCGGTAAGAAAATGAACATTCGTAAAAACGTAACGGAGCTTGTAGGTAATACACCTCTTTTACAAGTATCAAATATTATGAATTCTGAAAATTCAAAGGCAACTATTCTTGCAAAGCTTGAGTGCTTTAACCCTACCTCAAGTGCAAAGGACAGACCTGCCCTTGAAATGATTCTTGATGCGGAAGAAAAAGGAATTCTCAAAAAAGGCTCTGTTATTATTGAACCTACAAGCGGTAACACGGGTATCGGTCTTGCTTCTATCGGTGCTTCAAGGGGCTACAAGGTTATAATCGTTATGCCCGACACTATGAGTAAAGAAAGAGTTTTGCTTACTAAAGCCTACGGTGCAGAGGTTATTCTTACCGACGGCAAAAAAGGTATGCAGGGCTCTATCGACGAGGCTGTAAGGCTCTCAAAGGAATACGAAAGTGCGTTTATCCCCTCTCAATTCGATAACAGTGCTAATCCCCTTTCCCACTACAAAACAACGGGTCCTGAAATATGGCGTGATACCGACGGCAAGGTTGATATTCTCGTTGCAGGTATCGGTACGGGCGGTACGCTTTCGGGCACGGGTAAATATTTAAAGGAGCAAAACCCCGAAATTAAGGTTGTCGGCGTTGAGCCGCTCAGCTCTCCCCTTATTACTAAAGGCGTTTTCGGCCCTCACGGTATTCAGGGAATCGGTGCAAATTTTATTCCCGAAAACCTTGACAGAGATATTTTCGATGAAATAATTGACGTTTCAGACGAGGATGCTTTTACGTATGCACGAAAAATGGCTCAGCTTGAGGGAATTGCCGTTGGTATTTCCTCGGGTGCAGCTCTTTACGGTGCTATAGAGCTTTCAAAACGCCCCGAAAACAAGGATAAAACAATTGTTGTTGTCTTAACCGACACAGGCGAAAGATATCTTTCAACAAAGCTTTTTTCAGAATAATCAGTATTATTAATTTAACAAAACTATATCTTGCGAGGTGCAGATAATGGATAAATTTTTAGAATCTATGGAGCTTATTACGGGTACAGTTAAAAATCTTGACTTTATCAGCGGTAATTGCTTTTTGAAAAACGACGAGGCTAAAGGGCTTATCCCCCAAAGAAACGAGGTTGTAAAGGTAATTAAAGACTTGCAGTCTCTTCTTTTCCCAAACTATTTCAAGCATAGTGAGGGCAGCGAAAACGTGCTTTCACAAACAGAGCTTCTTCTTAATATTTACAACCGTCTTGCAGAGCAGATTAAGGGTGCTTACGCTTTTAACGGTACTGATATGAAAAAATCACCCGAGGAGCTTTGCAACGAATTTATTGCCCAGCTTCCCAAGGTTAAAAATCTTCTTATTAAAGATATTGAGGCTATTTACGAGGGCGACCCTGCTGCAAAATGTCATCAAGAGGTTTTAATCTGCTACCCCGGCTTTTACGCAATATCTATTTACAGATTGGCTCACGAATTATACATACTAAACGTGCCTCTTATCCCTCGAATTATGACGGAATATGCCCACGAAAAAACGGGTATCGACCTTCACGCAGGTGCTACCGTCGGCGAATATTTCTTCATAGACCACGGCACAGGTATAGTTGTTGGTGAAACTACAACTATCGGTAACCACGTTAAGATTTATCAGGGCGTTACTCTCGGTGCGAAAAGCTTTGAGGTTGACGAAAACGGCAACCCCGTTAAAGATATCAAGCGTCACCCCGATATCGGCAACAACGTTGTTATTTATGCAAACGCTACCATTCTCGGCGGTAACACAAAAATCGGTGACAACTGTATTATCGGGGGTAACACTTGGCTTACACATTCAGTTGAGCCCGGCACAACTGTTTACTACAACGGAAAGTGAGAGGTAAAAATTATGGCTGTAAAATATAAAATCACTAACCCTTATGAAAGCGTTTCTCACCTTTTAGGTGCGGATGAAAACCACTATAAAACAAATCTTCACACTCATTCAACCTATAGCGATGCAAACTTTACAATGGTTGAAATGATTGAGTCCTTTTACGATTACGATTTTGATATTCTCGCCTTTGCGGAGCACGGTGTTCACGGTAAAGAATGGGATAAAGAGCCCACTTTAGTAAATCTTTATAAATTCCAGAATCTCTGGCACGGGAAAAGAGCTCATATAAACTCCGAGCAATACAAGGCAATTCTTGAGGGTACATATAAAACAAAAGAAGGCAGACGTACTAAAAAGAGAGGTCTTTTAAGCATTACGGGTGCTATTGAGGCAAATATGTTTACCCTCGTTAAAAACCACGTAAACGGCTACTTTACCGACGATTCTTTAGAGGGCATTTACGGTAAAGAAAACAATTTCGAAGCACCTATTAAAAGAATAGAGGAGACGGGCGGTCTTTCTCATATAAACCACCCTACCGACTGGTTACAAGCAGTAAAATACCCCGACTGTGCAACGAAAAAAGAAAATGTAGATTTCTTTGCAGATATTTTAAGAAGATACAAATCCTGCCTTGGTATTGAAGTGCTTAATATGTACGACAAGCCCAACTTCTGCGACAGAATTTTATGGGATTCACTTCTTAAAGTGCTCATTCCCGAGGGCGAAAGAAGCGTTTGGGGCTTCGGTAACAGTGATGCTCACAGAGTCCACGAGGCTGACACCGCATTTATGGACTTTATTCTTCCCGAGGCTACAAGAGAAAACGTTCGTACCGCTATGGAAAAGGGCACGTTCTTCCCCGTTGCAAGATATGCAAAATATGAATTAGGTGAAGATTTTGTCGGCGAGGGGGCTTACCCCTACGTAACAGAAATTACCGTTAACGAAACCGCACAGACAATTACAATTACGGGTGAAAGCTGTAACGCAATTGAATGGGTAGCAGACGGCAAAGTTATCTTTTCAACTTCCGCCGAAGCAGACGGAAGAATCACCTCTACTATTGACTTGCTTTCTTTCACAGACGAAATTAGCTGTTATATAAGAGCACAGTTAAAGGGTAAGGGCGGTATTTGTATGACACAGCCCTTTACCTTAGACGACGGTGACATCAAGCGTTTTGCACAGCCCATCCCCGAAAAGAAAAAACTTTCTAAAAAAGAGCAGTTAAAAGAAAACTTCCTTAACACAAGATTAGGTGTTGTGGTTTATAGGATGATTTTGGGGAAGTAAGGGTGCGAAGCACCGCGATATAAATCCTAACGGATTTGCGGTATATACCTCGTATACGATATACCTTCGGTGCGATATGTGCCTTCGGCACGAGAAAAATAAGGATTTATATCATATCGCATTGAGCATAGCGAAATATATCGCATTTTGTGTAATAAAATATATCGCACAAGCCCCGCTTGTATATCGCAATTATAAAGATATCAGTCCCGGTCTCTATAAATCTTCGCGAGTTTTGAGTTTTTTATCAACGCGAAGCTTCTGGCATCTGGTAACTGGCATCCGGCATCTCTGGTGACTGGCGACTAAAAATTTTTTGAGGTTTTTTGTGAATTTTGTCATATACAATATAGGGGGTAAACTTTACCGAAAATATGCAAAAGCCGTGGGTGAAAGATTATGAAAGAAAAGATTAAAAAAAGACTTAAAAAGGAATTGCGGGATTTAATAATAATTCTTTGCATTTTCGCAGTAGGCTACGTTGTTTCTAACCAATATATAGAAAAAGAGGTTGAAGAATGGAACAAGGTTGTTTATATCGGTTATTCAAACAAAGTAGATTATGACGATTACGTTCAATATGAAACACTTGAAACGCTTGAAGCTTATGAATTTGAAAAAGAACTTTACAGCAATTTCTATTATTATGACCAGCTTAACGAAAGCGAAAAAACCGTTTATAATTTATTAAGATTCGCTTATGAAAAAAATCTTGACTATCTTTTTATCGACGATTCTATTTGCGACGAATGTGATTATTCTTTAACGGATATTGCAAGCTTTTTAGCTCTTGACACACCTATGCTTGAGCAAAATCTTATTATAGGGGAAGACGATACCAAATATACCGTTGAACAACAGTTTTTATATAAAACCGTATCGCGAGAGTTGAAAGGCTCTTACATAGGCATAGAAAATTTTGAAAAGGAAAGAACAGAGAAGAAAGAGCTTGCGGTTGAAGAAGCAAAAAAGATTGAGTTTGACTTTACAAATTCAGCCACAGAAGTAGAAAAAACACGTATCATTTTCAACTATCTTCAGGATAACATCATTTACGAAATGGATGAAGAAAAAGACACCACTCAGGAAATTCTTGATTCCGATTACCTTTACGATGCAATATGCGAGGGTGCTACAAACTGCGACGGTTATGCAAATGCCTTTTCGCTTCTTTGCTACTTTAACGGTATAACCTGCATCGAAAAAATGACCCCTAACGATTTAGAAGAGACAGGTCACACCTGGAATTCAGCATTACTAGACGGTAAATGGTACAATATTGATGCTACCGAGGGTAAGGACGAGGAAGAGGAAGACGAAATTGATTCCTCTTGGTACGATGAATTAATGGTAAACTTCGCTTATTCCGATAAAACCCAGCTTGATATTCCCGCTTACCCTGAGCTTTTACCTGAATGTAACTCTTCCTTGATTCCCGTAGCACGAGTTTTTGACAAAAGCTCTGACGATGAGGTTATGAAAGAGATAAAAGCTGCTTTTAAGGAAACAGATGAAGACTATATTGTAGTAACCTTCAAAACTCTTGATAAAGATGAAGACGAATTTTTAGAGGATATAGTAGATACCTTGTGGAAAAGCATTTATACATACACACTCAAAGGCGACGCTTGTAACGTGGTGGTAATAAAAACGAGATGAAAAAACGAGTCTGATTTTCAGACTCGTTTTCTTTTTACCATTCTTTAATTATTTCAGGGTTTTCAAAGATTTCGTCAAGCTTTTTAATAAAGGGCATAACGTCGTTGAAGGCGCCTATTCTGTGGTCAAACATAAGAGTAATAGGAAGGTATTTTTTAGTACCTATATCAACTACACCCTCTTCGTTTTTAAAGGCATAATCTCTGTCACGTACAACACCTATTGCCATAAGGAAAACCTGAGGGTAAAGAAGAGGCGTATAGGTAACGTTTCCGCTTAAGCCCTCGTAAAGCACGCCCCAGTTTGTCATACAAACCGTACCCTCGTTTAAATCGTTCATCTGAAGTGATGAGCCGTCACGGGGTGCATGCTCAAAAAGACCCTTAAGGGTTGCAACCTTATGCTTTCCAACGTAGCCCGTAACGGTCTGGGCAATGGTGGGTATAACCGCACCGCTTAACATAAGCCCTACCGTTCTTTGAAGAATAACGTCAAACATAACTCTGTCAACGTTAGTTGTTTTAAGGGTTTCAAAAAGGTTATCTATTTGCTCTGACAACTCTTTTAAGCTTTTCTCTTCAGCGTTTCTTACTTTTATAGGGAAGGTTTCGCCGCTTTCCATTAAAACGGGCATTGCAACGTCAATATGCTTCTTTTCAATAAGAGTACCGCAGGAAGAGGTTGTGTTAAAATTGATATGAGAATTAAGTCTTGGTGCAGCCTTCAAGCCCTCAACAAGAATTCTCATCATAAGAGTATTAAAGGTAAGGTTATAACCGCAGGTTTCCTTTAATTCTGAAAAAACTTCCCAAAGCTTTGTTATATCCGCTTCGTAATTGTAACCGCAAGTGGGTATGTTTTGCTGTGCTTTTGTAAGAATATAACCTGAAATTCTGCCTTTTAAATTGAATCTTTCAATTCTGTCTTCCTTGTCAGGTCTGTTTAAAGCACCGTTTATAAAGCTTTTAAAATCCATAATTTTCTCTGCCCTTAGGCTTTTCCTTTATTTTTTTAATCTTATAACGTTCCAGCTGAATGGCTTAAGCTCCGCTGTAAGCACACCTTCGTCCATTTCGGGAACGGGGTTTGTATGGGGCTTAACTGTTACAGCTTCAAGACTGTTTTCGTCTTTAATTCCGTAGCCGTCCATAGAAATAAATTCAACGGGCTTGTAGCCGTCAAAATCCATTAAATTAACGTCAAGAACAACGCTTTCGTCAAGACTCTTGTTTACACAGAAAACCGTCATTTCATCGTTTTCTTCATCAAAGGTTGCGATAGTTTCTATGTAGGGTACGTCTGTAAACTTCTTGCAATCGTATTTCGGGCAATCAACGAGAGGTAAAAGAGCACTTCCTCTTCCGTAATTTGAAAGATGCATAAAGGGGAAGAAGGTAGTCTGCGGGAAAACACCGCCACCCGTTTTTGTGAAAATAGGAGCAATAACGTTTACAAGCTGAGCAAGACAGGCAATCTTAATTCTGTCACAATGACGCAGAAGTGTTATAAGCATTGAACCAACAAGAAGAGCATCCTCAAAATTATAAATGTCTTCAAGAAGAGGCGGTGCCACGCTCCATCTTTCAAAGGGTCTGTTGTTAGAATGATACCAAACGTTCCATTCGTCAAAGGAAAGGTTGATTGTTTTCTTTGAACGTCTTTTTGCCTTAACGTAATCGCAAGCACAAATAACTGAATAAATAAACTCGTCTAACTCAAGAGTTTTTGCAAGGAACGAGGGTGTATCATCTTCCTGATTGCCGTAATACTGGTGAAGCGAAACGTAGTCAATACTGTCGTAAGCAATATCGAGGCTCTGAACCTCCCATTCACCGAAGGTACCTGAATATCTGCTTGATGAACCGCAAAGCACGGTTTCAATGCTACCGTCAGTCCATTTCATCATTTTTGAAGCTTCAAGGGCAGTTCTGCCGTATTCAACAGCATTTTTAGCACCCATCTGCCAACCGCCGTCCATCTCGTTACCCAAACACCAAAGCTTGATATTATGAGGGTTTTCGTAGCCGTGGCTTCTTCTTAAATCGCTCCAATACGAGCCTGATTTATGGTTACAGTATTCAACTAAATTTCTTGCTTCGTCGGGACCTCTTGTGCCTAAATTTACTGCCATCATACACTCTGCATTAGCTTTTTCGCACCATTTTACAAATTCATTGGTACCGATTAAATTAGGCTCGGTTGTTCCCCAGGCAAGATCAAGCTTTTTAGGTCTTTTGTCAACGGGGCCAACGCCGTCTTCCCAATTATAGCCGGAAACGAAGTTGCCGCCGGGATAACGTACTACGGGCACGTTTAACTTTTTAACTAAATCTATAACGTCCTGACGGAAGCCGTTTTCATCAGCCGTAGGATGACCCGGCTCGTAAATACCGCCGTAAACGGCTCTTCCTAAATGCTCAATAAAAGAGCCGTAAATTCTTTTATCAATTTCACCTATGCGAAATTCTTTTGCAAGAGTGATTTTTGCTTTCATAACTTAACCTCTTATTTATGATAAAGTTTTTTACTTTCATATTGGGGCTCGCAGGTAAGGTTAATACCTAGTTTTCTAAAGGTATCTCTGTCAACCTGAGAGAGAATAACGGTTGCGTGTGCCTCGCTACCCGAGAGAGCGTTAAGCACGTCAAAAGCTTTTTTAGCATCGGGACTTTCAACCGCACTCATTGTAAGGGCAATAAGCACCTCGTCAGTATGAAGTCTTGGGTTATGATTTCCTAAAATACTTGTTTTAAGAAGCTGAATAGGCTCAATAATTTTTCTTTCAATAAGAAGTGTACCGTCGTCAATGCCTGCTACCGCTTTAAGTGCATTTAAAAGTGCGGCGGAAGCAGAGCCTAAAAGATCGCTTGTTTTACCCGTAACGATAGTGCCGTCGGGAAGCTCAATGCTTACAGCCGGTCTGCCGCCAGTTTCCTCGCTCTTTGTAAGAGCAGCCTTTACGGCAGGTCTTTGAGAGTCAACGGAAATACCTGCCTGATTCATAAGGCTCTCTAATTTGCCTATTGCACCGTCATTTTTCTGACCCATTTTTCTGTCGCAAAGAGCAGCAAAATACCTTCTTATAATCTCATCGTGAGATGCTTTTCTGCAGACATAATCATCTGTAATACAGTAGCCTGCCATATTAACACCCATATCAGTAGGTGACTTATAGGGACTTACGCCCTCAATCTTTTCAAAAATTGCATTTAAAACTGGGAAAACCTCAACGTCACGGTTGTAGTTTACGGTTGTTTTACCGTAAGCTTCAAGGTGATAAGGGTCAATCATATTAACGTCGTTAAGATCTGCCGTTGCAGCCTCGTAGGCAAGGTTTACGGGATGCTTTAAGGGTAAATTCCAGATGGGGAAGGTTTCAAATTTTGCGTAACCCGCTTTATTTCCCCTAAGGTTTTCGTGGTAAAGCTGTGAAAGGCAGGTAGACATTTTACCGCTACCGGGTCCGGGGGCTGTTATAACAACAAGAGGACGGGAGGTTTCAATATACTCGTTTTTACCGAAGCCGTTTTCGCTTACAATACCTTTTACGTTGTAGGGGTAGCCGTCAATAGTATAATGAATGAAAACCTTGATGCCGAGATTTTGAAGCTTTTCTTTAAATTTAACTGCGGCGGGCTGACCGTTAAACTGGTTGATAACAACGCTGCCAACAAAAAGCCCTGCACTGCTGAAGGCATCCATAAGACGTAACACATCGCTATCATAGGTTATTCCGTAGTCACCGCGGATTTTGTTGCTTTCAATATCACCTGCGGATATAACGATAACAACCTCAGCGTGATCCTTAAGGTTAAGGAGCATCTGAAGCTTACTGTCAGGCTTAAAGCCAGGTAAAACTCTTGAAGCATGAAAATCGTCAAAAAGCTTACCGCCGAATTCAAGGTAAAGCTTACCGCCGAATTCATCAATCCTTTTCATAATCTGCTCGGATTGCTTTTCGATATACATATCGTTATCAAATCCGACGTGTTTTTGGAATACCATATAAACCACCCTTTCACAACATATAATTCTAACATTACTGCGGTAGTTTGTCAACGAAAAGCCTTTGTGCAATATACTTAAATATTAAGTTGATTTATTATGAGTTTGTTTAATTAAGTATAAGTTTATCTTATCTTCATTGACTTTAAATATGTAATGTTGTATAGTATAGTAGTAGAAATCTGAATTATTCAAGGAGAAGTTTATGGAACAGTTTTTTGACAGATTTAAAATCGATTGTTCTCCAAAAGCTCACGACAGTCACACTATCGTAAAAGGCGGTATCAGAATTACCGTTATTACACCCTGCCTTGTTCGTGTTGAAGAGCAAAGCAAGGGTAAATTCTGCGACGAGCCTACCCAAAGCGTATGGTTCCGTGATTTCTGTAAGCCTGAGTTTAGGGTTAACGAATCAAGCGATACTATTGAAATTAAAACAACTAAAGCGAATTTCCTTTATTCAAAGAAATTAAAGAAAATGATTCGCATTAAGCTTCGCGACGGAAGAGTTGTTACAAATTATAAATCGGGTAACCTTAAAGGTACCTGCAGAACGCTTGATATTACTGCAGGCGTTATTACTCTCGGTGACGGCGTTATTTCAAGAAACGGTGTTGCTATTCTTGATGACAGCGATACTCTCGTTCTTACTGGCGACGGAAGAATTCTTCCCAGAAAGCATAAAGAAAAGGACGAATATTATTTCGCATACGGTAACGATTATATCGGCGCTACAACCGACCTTTATAAATTAACCGGTCACGTGCCTCTCATCCCCCGATATGCTCTTTCAAACTGGTGGAGCCGTTACAAAGCGTATTCACAGAATGAATACCTTGAGCTTCTTGAAAGATTTAAAACAGAGGAAATTCCTATTACGGTTGCTACTGTTGATATGGATTGGCACTGGGTTGATATCAAGGGTAAATTCGGTAAGGACAGCCATAAGGTTTACCCTCACCAGAATCTTTGGGAATACGTTTACGACGTTTGGTCGGCAGGCTGGACGGGTTACAGCTTTAATACAGACCTTTTCCCCGACCCTGCAGGCTTCCTTAAGGCTCTCAAAGAAAACAACTACAAAACCACATTTAATCTTCACCCCTCTCAAGGTGTGCGTTGGTATGAAGACCAATACGAAGAAATGTGTAAGGTTATGGGTCAGGACCCCAAAACAAAAGCACCCGTTAAGTTTGACATTACCGACAAGAAGTTTATTGAAAACTACTTCAAAGTGCTTCACCTCCCCTACGAAAAAATGGGTGTTGATTTCTGGTGGATTGATTGGCAGCAGGGTACTAAATCACCCGTGCCCGGTCTTGATCCCTTATGGGCTTTAAACCACTACCATTTCTACGATAACGCAAAGGATAACAACAGACCGCTTATTCTTTCCCGTTTCGCAGGTGCAGGTAGCCAGAGATATCCCTTAGGCTTCAGCGGTGACACTACTCAGACATGGGCAAGTCTTGACTTCCAGCCCGGCTTTACCGCTACCGCATCTAACATCGGTTACCCTTGGTGGAGCCACGATATCGGCGGTCACTGTATGGGTAAAAAGGATGATGAGCTTTACATCCGTTGGGTGCAGTTAGGCGTATTCAGTCCTATTATGCGTCTTCACTCTACAAACAACGAGTTTATGGGTAAAGAGCCTTGGAATTACAGCGGTCCTATTGAAAGAATCGCAAAGGAACAGCTTCGTCTTCGTCACAAGCTTCTTCCTTATATTTACACAATGAACTACCGTACTCATACAGAGTGCAGAGCAATTTGCGAGCCTATGTATTACGCTTACCCCGAAAGAAAGAGTGCTTACGAATGTAAAAATCAGTTCTTCTTCGGCACAGAGCTTATAGTTGCTCCCATTACAGAGCATACCTCAAGCGACAATAATATGGCAGGTGTAAACGTATGGATTCCCGAGGGAAGATACACCGATATTTTCACAGGCAGAATTTACTGCGGTAAGAGATTCGTTAAAATGTACCGCGATATTGAAAACTTCCCTGTCCTTGCAAAAGAGGGTGCAATTATCCCCATGAGTGCAAACGACCGTGATAACGATTGCTCTAACCCCGCAGAGCTTGAGCTTCTCGTTTACAGAGGTAATAACACCTTTACTCTTTACGAGGACGACGGCGAAACTCTTTCATATCAGAACGGTGCTTACTTGAAAACACCTTTTACAGTTAACGAAAACGGCTCAACTGTAAGCTTTACTATTGGTAAAGCCGAGGGCGACGCTACCGTTTCACCCGAAAAGAGAGCGTATAAAATATTCTTTAAGGATATCGTTAACGGCGAAATTACTCTTAAGGTTAACTCAAGAAAGAAAAACGCAAGCTTCAAAAAGGAAAACGGTACTTTAGTTGTATTGCTTGACAATATTTCAGCAAACGACAAGGTTGAAATCACTCTTGAAAATTGCGAATACCTTACAAACAAGCCTAAAAAACAGGATCTTATTGAAACAATTGCAAAATATCAGATGGGTAACGATAAAAAAGGCCTTCTCTTTACCGACTTCCTTATGAAAGAAAAGCCCTTACCCCCTATGGCAGAGAATTTTTCAGGACCCGTTGAAGAAATTCTAGCTCTTTACAGAGGCTGATATTAAGCTTTAAATTAAACCTATAAACGAATAACAAACTAAAGGAGATATATAAATGGAAAAGAAAATTGTTGCCGGTATTATCGGCCTTGAATTCGGCAGAGCTCACCTTGAGGGTGCTTTAGCTTACGGTGCTGAAATCGGTCTTATTTGTGACTGCGACGAAAAGGCACTTAAATTTGCAGGAGAAAAATACGATATTCCCGAAGAAAAATGGACACTTGACTACCACGATATTATAAACAACAAGGAAATCAATGCAGTTTCAATCGGTATTCCCGACCAGCTTCACAAGCAGGTTGCTATTGAAATGCTTGAAGCAGGTAAGCACGTTTTATGTGAAAAGCCTCTTGCTCTTACTAAAGAGGACGTTGCTGAAATCGTTCAGGCTGCAAAAAAATCAGGCTGCGTATTTATGGTTGGTCAGATTTGCCGTTTCACTCCCTCTTTTGTTAAAACAAAAGAGCTTATTGAAAGCGGTGCTTTAGGCGAGCTTTACTTTGTAGAAAGCGAATACGCTCACGATTATATGAATATCGTTTCAAACAAACAGAACTGGCGTTCAGACGATGCCCGTCACGGCGTTATCGGTGGAGGTTGCCATGCAGTTGACCTTCTTCGTTGGCTTGCAGGCGACCCTGAAGAAGTTTTCGCATACGGTACACATAAACTTTTACCTACAGTTTCTTATGACGACTCCACTATTGCAATTATGAAATTCCCGAATGATATTGCAGGTAAGGTTTACGTTTCAACAGGCTGTAAGCGTGACTACACAATGAGAACAGTTATTTACGGTACAAAGGGTACTGTTATCTGCGATAACACATCGCCCACAATGCAGGTATTTACAATCGGTGAAGACGGTCTTGCTCACGACCCCGAAATCATTGAGCTTGAGGTTAACAACCACAACTTCGTTAAGGAATTCGAGGTATTTGCAGACTCTATCGTTAACGGCACTCCCTGCCCCACTCCCGCAGAAGAGGGTGCAAAAACAGTTGCCGCTTGTATTGCCATCGTTGAATCTGCAACAACAGGTAAAATCGTTAAACCCGATTACAGCTTTTGTGAATAATTATGGCAGTTGTTGATATTTTAAAAGAAAAAGCTTCTTCTTACGGAATTGAAATATCGGAGGATTTAGGGAAAAAGCTTGAAATTTACGGCGAGCTTTTAAAGGATTGGAACAGTAAAATCAATCTTACCGCTATTACCGATGACGAGGGCATTGCCGTTAAGCATTTCCTTGACTGTCTTCTCGTTACAAAATCTGCTGAATTTAAAAGCGGTATGAAGGTAATCGACGTTGGCACGGGGGCAGGCTTCCCCGGTCTCGTAATTGCGGCGGCTTACCCCGAAGTGCAGGTTACACTTTTAGATTCAACCGGCAAAAAGCTAAAAGCCGTTCAGGATATGGCAGAAAAAATGGGCGTTACTAACGCCGAGGTTGTTCATATGAGAGCCGAGGATGCAGGAAAAAATCCTGATTTTCGTGAGAAATACGATTTTGCAACCGCAAGAGCAGTTGCAGAGTTAAGGGTGCTTTCAGAATACACCTTGCCTTTTGTAAAGAAAGGCGGTACCTTCCTTTCTCTTAAAGGTGCAACCGCTATTGAAGAAATCAGCGCAGGCGAAAAGGCTGTTCAGATTTTAGGAGGTAAAATTGAGGGCATTGACGAGTTTTCACTCCCCGGTGGCGACAAAAGAGCCATAATAAAGGTGAAAAAGATTTCGCAAACTTCGGCAAAATACCCTCGACCTTCGGCACAAATCGCCAAAAAGCCTTTATAAAAACATAAAATCAAAGCATTTCCAGTCGATTTACCCCGACCGAAAATGCTTTATTTTTTTATTGTCGGGTGTTATAGTTAAAGCACAGAGAGGGACGGACAGGCTTTAATCAAGATAATCAGCAAAGCACAAAAGGACTGAAACAAAATGCTAAAAACCTCATCAAAAAATAAAGCAAGCTGTCAAATTCAGCTTATCCCTCACGAAAATATAAAACCTAACCCACATCAACCGAGAGTACGTTTTGATTACAACGAGCTTGAAGGACTTGCCTGCTCAATAAGAAGCAACGGCCTTTTACAGCCTATAAACGTAAGAGTTCTTTCCGACGGAAGCTTCGAGCTTATTTCAGGTGAAAGACGCTTGAGAGCCGCCCGAATGATTGGTATGAATAACATTCCTTGCGTTGTTATGAACGTTTCCGACGAGCAATCCGCACTTTTTGCAATAATTGAAAACGTGCAGAGGCAAAACCTTGATTTTTTTGAAGAGGCGGTAGCAATAGAAAAACTTATGATTGACCACGGACTTTCTCAAGAACAAATCGCAAAAAAATTAGGTAAATCCCCCTCATCACTTTCAAATAAATTAAGACTTTTAAGATTGCCCGAGGAAATGAGAGATAAAATCACCTATGCAGGTCTTACGGAAAGACACGCGAGAGCATTACTCTCTTTACCCGATAATATAACGAGAGCAAGAGTTTTAGATATTGTTATTGAAAGACACTTAACCGTTGCTGAAACAGAACAGCTCGTAAAGGACGTACACCGAAGAAAAAAAGAGCCGAAAAAAGCTCACGTTAAGGTGTATAAGGATATGAGAATTTTTCTCAACACCCTTAACCACGCGGTAGACACTATAAGAAAAGCAGGTATTGAAGCCGATACCGCAAAAAGCGAAACAGATGAATATTTTGAATACGTTATAAGAATTTCGAAGCCCGAGGAAGCGAATATAATTACGGTGACGACGCAAGCGTAGTCGGTATATTCTCCGAAAGGAGTTTATATATAGCGGTGCAAACCGCAAGCCATATCTTTCTCTTTCACACCCCACATCCACAGCGGAAAGCACTTGTCGAAAGGCAGGTGCTTTCTGCACTATATAAAGAGCTTTGCTACATTTACTTTTCTTGACTAATATATAAAAAAAGAGTATTATCAATACAAAGAAAAATCTTTGATTTTTGGAGGCTTTATGAAACGTTTTTTAAGTCTTGTTTTAGTTTTTTTATTAACATTCGGGGTTTTATCGACCTCTGCTTTATCAATAAACGTATCTGCTGCCAGCGAGGCAGATTTAACCTTTCAATTAACTGAAAGCGGTAGCTCTTACTACGTAGCTGCTTGCAACAGAAACGCAGGTGGCTACGTTAATATTCCCTCATATTACAACGGCTTACCCGTTACTGAAATCGGCGAAAGTGCCTTTGAGGGCTGTGCTTTTATTACGGGCGTTACTATTCCTGATACGGTAACTCTTATTGGTTCTTACGCTTTTAAGGATTGCAATGCACTTTCAGATATTTATATACCCGACAGCGTTAATGAAATCGGAAGGCTTGTTGTTGCGGGGACAGAGTTTTTTAATAAAAACTCTAACTGGCAAAACGGCGTTTTATATTGCGGTAAGCATCTTTTACATATGCACCCCGAATTTATGGGTTCATACAGAATAAAGGACGGCACAAAAACTATTGCCTGGGATGCTTTTTCACAATGTATACTTCTTACTTCGGTAACAATTCCAAACACGGTAATCTATATCGGTTGTGATGCTTTTCATTCCTGCGATGAGCTTAAGGCGGTTACGCTTCCTCAATATATAACCGAAATAGAAAGCGGTCTTTTCGCATACTGTTTCAGTCTTTCAGATATTACTATCCCCGATACAGTTACAAGAATCGGTGAATGTGCTTTTTTAGGTTGCTCAGGTCTTGAAACCTTAGATATGAGCACAAATATAAAAGTAATTGAAAGCAGTGCTTTCGTTTCTTGCGTAGATCTTTTTGCAATAAATATAAAAAATATCGCTAACTGGTGTCAGGTAGCTTTTGACGGTACGGGAAGCAACCCCCTATATTACGCACAGAATTTATACGTTGACGGGTATAGAACAACGAGTGTTAAAATCCCCGAAGGTGTAACAGAAATTAAGCCGAGAGCCTTTGAGGGCTGTAAAACGTTAAGCTCTGTAACCCTTCCGAGTAGCTTGCGAGTTATCGGGGAATATGCTTTCAGCGAATGCTCAAAGCTATTTTCAGTCACTTACGGCCACACTGAACTTAAATGGGCCACTTTGACCATAAAAACGGGCAACAGTAAATTAACCTCTTCAAACAGATTTTACACCTACGGTAACTTAACTAACACTAAAAATCTTTCTCTTATAAATAACGTTTGGTATTACACCCCCAATGGCAGTATTGATTATTCATACACGGGCTTAACTGATTACAACGGTTATTATTATTACGTTGAAAACGGTATTCTAAACTGGTCATATACGGGGCTTGCTCAATTTTACGGTGACTGGTTTTACGTAAAAAACGGTGTATATGACGGCTCCTATACGGGCTTAACCGAATATTACGGTACTTGGTATTACGTTTATAAAGGTTATCTCGATTGGTCTGCTAACACGCTTGTTGAGCATCTCGGGTTATGGTATTACGTTGAAAACGGCACTATAAACTGGAATTATAACGGGCTTTTCCTTTTCGGTGAGGATTGGTATCTTGTAACCGACGGTATTATGGATTACGATTTCACAAGCTTGTATTATTACAACGGTGTTTGGTATTATTTAGAAAACGGCTATCTTAATTGGAATACAACAACCTTAACCTTATATGAAGGTACTTGGTATTACGTTGAAAACGGTCAGATTAATTGGAGTAGTGATACGCTTTGCTTTTATGAAGGTGGTTGGTATTACGTTAAAAACGGTACAATTGATTGGAGCTATACAGGTCTTGTGGAATACAACGGTGCGTGGTACTATATTTCAAACGGTTATCTTGATTGGAACGTAACAACGCTTACATGTTATTATGACGTATGGTATTACGTAGAGAATGGACAAATCAATTGGGATGCCAAAACACTTTGTGAATATCAAGGTGTATGGTTCTATGTAGAAAACGGTGCAATCAATTGGAATTATACAGGTCTTGTAGAGTATAGCGGTAAATGGTTCTACGTAATAAACGGTCGTCTTGATTGGAACGTAACAAC
>JAZUQS010000073.1:0-10460 GCA_045605825.1 Acutalibacteraceae bacterium | reverse complement strand
CGGAGGACGAACAGTTCTTCGCAGTCGGTGTTGATGGCGTTGAGGGTCCACCCGTTCCCATCCCGAACACGGTAGTTAAGCTCAACAGCGCCGAAGATACTTAGTGGGAAGCCGCTTGGGAAAATAGGGCGATGCCGACACTAACAAAAGCAATCATCCAATAGGATGGTTGCTTTTTTATTTACAAATTGAAAATGGCAAGTGGCAAGTGGCAAATTAAGGGGCACTACGTGCCGATTGTAAAGTGCTAATTGAAAGTTACAATAGTTTTATACATCAATAAAAATAACAGGTCTGCGAAGCATTATAATTGCGTCGCAGACCCTTAATTTGCCATTTTCCATTTCAAATTTGCAATTTATTTAAAATAACACTCTACCCTATTTATCGGCACGCCCATTCCTGAAAAACGTCTTTCGTATTCGGTCATAACGTTACCCTCCATATACTCTGAGTTATGAAGGTCGAAGGTGAGCTTTTCCATTCTCATACCAAAGGCCTCAAACTCTTCCAGAGAGAAATCGAAAAGACCTCTGTTATCAGTCTTGAAAAAGATTGCACCGTCCTCTTTGAGTATTTTTTTATAAATCTCAAGAAAGCTTCTGTATGTAAGACGTCTTTTATAATGCTTTGATTTCGGCCACGGGTCAGAAAAGTTAAGATATATTCTATCAATACTGCCTTCTTCAAATATTTCTGCAAGCTCTTTTGCATCAATACAGCATACTCTTATATTGGAAAGTCCGCTTTCTTTAATTTTTTCTGCCGCCATAACAAGCACGTCCGAAACCTTTTCAACAGCAAGAAAATTTACGTCAGGTTCTTTAGCAGCAGTGCCTACAATAAAATCACCTTTACCGCAACCAATTTCTATTCTTATAGGGTTATCATTGCCGAAAAGCTCGTTTGCGGTTTTACCTTCTGCTTTTAAATCCTTAATAACTATATTTCCGCATGCCTCAAGTCTTTCAGCACCGTGTTTTTTTCTTTTTACTCTCATAATCCACACCTTAATTTCAAACTATAAATCTTATATACGTTCTATCATCAAAAGAACTATTACCGTCAGCAAGCCCTTTTGTTGACCGAAAATCTCCATCACAAAGAGGATTATCTTTTATTTCCTCCTGCAAAAGAGCTTCACTTTTTTCAAGTGTTTCTTTTAAATAGGGATACCCGTCACTTGCAAGAATTATCTCATCACCGTCTTTAACCTTGTAAATAACTATTTTATCCTTTGGAATTTCGTTTCCGTTAAAAACGCCGTAAGAAAACTCACCCTCTGCATTTGCAAAAATATGCTGACTTTTTAAAAGCGGTAAGATAAATTCTCTACCCGTATCATTTAATAAAAGCTCTTTTTCCGTCTTCCCGTTTCGTTTTTCATTTTCAAGAACTAATGAACGAACCTCCGAAAGCAAAACGTCAATTTCTTTTTCGTGCTTGTGGAGTTTACCGTTTATGATGCATTGGCAATCCCCTACACTCCATATTTCATTCTTTTCTTTACTAAAAATAATTGCCCCCGCCGCTGCAGCACCAATAGGTTCATCAGCTTTATAAAGCGACTTTACAGCTTCAGTAATTTTTTCAATTGCAGAGATGCACTCAATATCAAAGGGGAAATCTTCTACACATTCGCACACCTTTATAGCAGCCGCTTTACCACCGCTTAAGCCGTTAAACTCACGGTTAGTTTTACCCGTCACTCCGTCAACAACGGCTATAAAGGTATCAGTAACAACTAAAGCATCTTCACATAATGATTCAGTACTTTTGCCCTTTATAAACTTTTCTATTATTTCCAAGGTATCATCACCACAAATCACAGCATAAGCTACAATGATTGTAGTCGAATTTTCAACGAAAATTCGATACCAAATCATATATTTGGTATCGAAACAGTGTAATTTTACACTGTTTCGACTAACTATAATCGTTATTATAGATTTTCAAATAATTTTTGTCAATTAAAATAGACTTGTAATTTTACTTATTATTATGTATAATCCCTTATTATATCGTTTAGATAACAGGAAGAGAAAATGAAAATGAGTGATAAAACAAACAAAACCTCTCAAAATGACTCTTTGGGTTTGACTCTCAACAAAAAAACAATGGCAACAATAACACTTGTACTTGTTGCGGTGTTAGTCTTTATAGGTGCTTTAACCCAGCTTTTGCCTCGCGGTGAATATGAACTGGCAACCGTAAACGGCCACGAAGCAATTGTTGACGGTACGTATCATCTTCTTGAGGACTATAAAATGCCTATATGGAAGATTGCCCTTTCCCCTATACTGTGCTTAGGTAGCTCTCAAGCAAGCACGGGTATCGCTATAATCCTGATTATAGTTTTAATAGGCGGTGCTTTTTTAATACTTGATAAATGCGGTGCTTTAAAATATATTATGGCAACCCTTATCAAGAGATATAGCCACAAAAAATACACTCTTATGGCAGTTGTTATATTCGTTTGTATGCTTTTAAGCTCAACCGCAGGTATTCTTGAAGAATCCCTGACACTTGTGCCCATTGCCGTAGCAGTATCCCTGGCTTTAGGTTGGGACTCTCTTGTAGGGCTCGGTTTAAGCCTTGTTTCTATTGCCTGGGGCTTTACCGCAGCAACCTTCAACCCCTTTAACGTTGTAACCGTGCAAAAGCTTGCAGGTATTGAGGTTTTTTCAGGTCTGTGGCTTCGTTGTATAGTATTTTTAATGGTATATCTTATACTTTTCCTTTTTCTTTATACTTACGCAAGAAAAATCGAAAAGAATCCTCAAAAATCACCTGTTTATGAATCTGACAAAGCCTTAAGAGAAAAATATACGCTCTCTGATGCAGAAGCGATATTACACAACAAGGATATAAAAAAAGGCACGCACGCTTTCCTCGGTTGTATGCTTGTTGACGTTGTTTTTGTTATTCTGGATTTTATTTTCGGCTTAGGTGGCGGACTTTCTCTTCCCGCAATGGCAGTACTTTTCACCACAGGCGGTCTTCTTGCAGGTTACTTTTCAGGTATAAGAGGTAAAAATCTTGCAAAAAGCTTTTTGCAGGGTGCAAAAACAATCGCCCCCGCTATACCTCTTATAATATTTGTAGTTGCAATTTCATACGTTCTTGCAGAAGGTAAAATAATGCATACTATTTTATATAATATTCACTCACTTATGCAAGGCGTTTCACCCTACGTTGCAATTTTCCTTATATTTGCAGTAATTGCGATTCTTGAATTTTTCATCGGTAGCGGTACTGCAAAGGCGTTTCTTATAATGCCTCTCATAGCACCGTTATCAGACCTTGTAGGCGTTACCCGCCAAAGCGTTGTTACGATTTTCTGCATAGCGGACGGCTTTACTAATCTTCTTTACCCCACAAGCGGAATAATGATTATAGCTATAGGCCTTGTCGGTATATCATACGCTAAATGGATTAAATGGTCTTGGAAGCTTTTCTTCGGCGAATTTGCTTTCTCAGCACTACTTATGATATTTATGGTTGCAATAAACTACACTTAAAAATCACAAAATTGGAATAAGTTAAAAACGGTTACGAGAATGAGTTTCTCGTAACCGTTTTGTTTAATTTAGTGATTAGTCATCATCGTCTTCAGGTGTGCCGAAATCAGGAACAAAATCCTCATTTACTTTTTTTACACCATCCTGAAAAGCATCCTCAACAACAATGCTTTCATCAATCCAGATATCCTCGTCATCATCGTCATTATCAGGATTATCAGGGTCATAGTCTGGATCAAAGTCATTTCTTCTCTTTATGAGCATAACCACAACAAAAGCAACGATTAAGAATAATATCACAGCGATAATTATAAACGGAGCCGTGTTATTTTTTTCTTCTTCTACTACTTTTGGTGCATTTTCAAAAAGAGCTGATATTTTAACGTCGCCAGCAGGCATTGTAAAGGTAAATAAATCAGTTGACTTGCCGTTTATTTTTAAACTACCCGGCACAAGACGTTTACCCTCGTCGGGTGTTACGTAAATAGAAACAACCTCACCCTCACATGCTTCGGCAGGGTTCACCTCTATTTTACCGTTTTTAAGCATTTCAACCGTTATTTTATATATTACGGTTTCAGGATTTTTCTCCCACTTTGCATAAAACGTCATTGTTTCAGAAGCTTTATTTTTATAAAAATCCCACTGATTTTTAAATTCCGGGTCTGTAAACCAACCCATAAAGGTAAAGCCTTCTCTTACGGGTATGTCTGGCACTTTAACATAACCCGTATCACGCATAAGAAGCTTCAGACGTCTTTCACCGTTGTTACGTTCGAGATAAAGATAGAAAGCACCTTCCGGTAAAGACTCTTCTTCTGTTGTTTCCTCTTCTTTAAGAGTAGTTGATTTATTCCCGTCAGAGTTATGGCGGTCATTATTGTTATTGTCGTCATTTCTTTCTGTTTCCTGCCAAAGCTCCTCTGCTTCCGTAGTAGAAGGCTTTGTAGTAATAGGCTTGACGTTTACAATACCGGAAATACCGCTTGATGTTGTACTCTGGGTTGTATCTGAAACACTTTCAGTTATTTGAGTTTGAGTGCTTTCTTCAGTTTGAGTTGTTGATTCATTTGTGGTATCAAAATTATCCTGTTCAACATTAGACTCGCTTGTTTCAACAGAACTCACTACATCTGTAGCTTCAGGAATTATGCTACCATTTTCAAAAGAATCTGTTTCAGTTTCAGCAAATGCAGATATGCATAGGCAAAATACCAAACACAAACTAAAAGCAACACTGATTATGCTTTTGATTTTTTTTGTCATAATGTCACCTTAATAAGTAGAATCCATATTTTCGTTTACAGTTTCTTTTACTTCCTTAACAAAAGTTGAATTACTGATTTTCTCTTGAAGCATATTATAGAACAACTCTTCATCAATAGGAAGACTAACTGTCTTTCCAAGCCAAGAAGAGAGAAATGCCGCATTGGAAATCATAAGACCGTTTATACCCTCCTGACCTGAAGCGGTAAGAGGCTCACCTCTTAAAATTGCACCTGCAAATTTATTCATAACCTCTGGGTGCTGAACGTTATTGCCGTCAAGCTCTGCTTCATAGGTTTTGTATTGAATACTACCAAAGCCATCTTCTGCGTTCGCAGTATAATCGCTTGTTGCCTGTTCTAACTCGTAAACGGTAAGAACGCCGTTTTCGCAGATAAGCTTTGCTCTGTCAAGAGTAATCTCAAGACGGTTTGTTCCCGGGTAATCACCTGTTGTTGTTATAAACGTACCCGTTGCACCGTTTGCATATTCAGCATAAATCATAACGTCGTCTTCAACCTCGATATTATGCCATTTACCCTCATGGCAAACTGCAGTAATTTTTTCAGGCATACCGCAAATCCATTGCCAAAGGTCAAGCTGGTGAGGACACTGGTTAAGAAGCACGCCGCCGCCTTCACCTGACCAGGTTGCTCTCCATCCGCCTGAATTATAATAAGCCTGTGTTCTGTACCAATCGGTAATTATCCAAGTTACTCTTTTCATTTCACCGTATTTGCCGCTGTGAACAAGCTCATGAGCCTTTCTGTAAAGACAATTTGTTCTTTGGTTGAACATAATACCAAAGATTTTATCGCTTTTATCAGCTGCTGCATTCATTTCGCGAACCTTCTTGGTGAAAACACCTGCAGGCTTTTCACTCATAACGTGAAGACCTTTTTCTAAACCTTCAATAGCAAGCACGGGGTGATCATAGTGAGGTGTAGCAATTAATATAGCATCAACCTCCCCTGAATCCATAAGTGCTGAAGCATTATCAAAAGTTTTAACGTCAGGGAGCTGTTCTTTTGCCCACTCTAATCTGTCAGGCTTAATATCTGCAACTGCAGTAATTTCAATTTCGGGCATTAAGCCTTTAAGGGCATTTTTAATGTGGCTTGAACCCATATTACCTACACCGATAATACCTAAACGTACCTTGTCCATTTTATGTCATCCTTTCAGAAAATATATAATTTATCACATTTGAAATATTTCCGTCATCATATTTTTCTTAATAAACGGTAAATAAATTCAAATAATTAATACGAGGTGTTTTTATGAAAAATAATAAAAATAAAACTAATAATAAACCGTCAGTATCAGAAATCACAAATCCACTATCAACAGCAAAAGGCAGTAGCATCACAAGTGATTACGATGGCTCTTATACGGGTGTACCTGTTGATGATAACTACTCAAAGCCCGTACAAGATGCAGATGATTTGTAATCATTTTTTTGTTCTGTTTTTTCTAATTTTTTCTTTTTCAACTTTATTTTTATTAGTCACAAACTTTTTAATTCCTGTGTTTTTTGCAGCGTGGCTTCCTGTCATTGCGAAAACTGCGAAAGCTGCAAAGAAGCATTGGATAATTGAAAGCTGTAAGCTACCGAGAGTTTCAAAGCCCGAAACAAACGATAACGCTCCAACAATCGCAAGACCGATACCCATAGCACAAATTTGGAAAATATTAAGAATATGCTTTGTAACGCCTAAAGACAATGCAGAGCTTATTGCTTCAAGGAATGAATTTGCTTTACCGTCGTGCATAAGAAGTGCATCTGCAGTTGAAGTCACGCCGTTGCAATACCCTTTATAAATATCACCCGACACCGCCGAAAGCACTTTTACACCGCTTTGCGGTAAATTAAGCTTTCCTGAAACCAATTCGTCGGTAATGTTAGCATCGTCTGTTCTTACAAGAAGAGATATACTATTCTTTTCAATATTTCTCAAAAGCTTTGCATTTTCTTGGTTTATATCGTAAGAAACTATAAATACTGCAGCCGCTTTACCGTCAATTGCAAGGTAAAGAGGATATCTCCCTGTGCATAAATGACGCTCAACAAGTGCCACGTCAGGAATATAAACGTTATGGTTTTTTAGTAAATCAGCATTACCGACAAGAATTCTTCTATTGAAAATCCAAGCGGAAAGGCCTAATTTATCTTCATAAGTAAGAGAGTCAACAGGTGGTAAAAGAGAGGTTTCACCAACGATAACTCTTTTGAAAAGATTTCCTAACGGGCCACCCGATTTTATAAGAAGAGAAGCGGTATAAAGAATAGCTTCATCTATTTGTATATCATAAAACGGATGAATACCGAAAACGTTACCGCCCTCGCTATCAAAAACGTCAGCAGAATCAACTGCGATAGCATTGGCATTCACACACTCTTTGTTTGCTTCCCAGCCTGAAAGCACTGCACCCTTACGCAACAATTTTTCTGAAATCTTTGAAATTGTAAAGCTATCTGCAAGATAAGAGAAGTAAGGAATACTTATGCTTACCGCAGCCGCAAAAGACGTAACGGCACATAAAATATTTTTTGTAATAAGAAGAGTTATTGCACTTATCAAAATCGAAGCTGCTACACCGATAGGAACTAACTTTTTATTGATTTCATCAGAGGGATAAAAACGTCTTGAAAGCTCAATAAAGTTTCTGGGGAAAAGTGTTTTTTGAGATGATAAAACAATAGGCTCGTCAAGAAGTAAGCCCCTGCCGATTTCAAAGGCAGTTTCAGTTTTTGTAATTTTTCCGATTGAGTAAAGCTCTTTTTCGGTAATATATGAAAAATTCTCACCAATTCGTTTGAACTCGAAATAATCTGCAGTTTTATTAAACGCAAGAGGAAGAATCGCAATCGCCGTTATAAGATTAAGACCGCTTTCAAAGGGGCTTTCGGTTGCCAATAAAAAAGCAACATTTTGAATTGCAGTTGCAACAAAAGCTATTAAAGAGCCTGTGTTTCTGTTAAATCTTAAGCCTTTAAATGAAAGCACACCGTCCGCCAGTGCCGAATAGTTTGCACCGCCACAGATTATAAGAACAACTAAAGAAATTATAAGTAGAAGCTTTTCTGATTCGGGAAAGCTTTTTGCCATAAGTGAAATCGCAACCGCAAAAGCAAAACATACATAGCTTATAATTGCACTTACGAAAGATGCATTTTTATTTTTTCTTAAATAATAAGCAACCTTAAATTTATCATCAGGAGTGCGGTATTCATCGGTGCCGTATTTTTTTATAGGCTCCTCTTCTTTGCCCATCTCACCGGTTATTGTAAAGCTATCTGCTTTTTCTTTCCTTTTTTTGTTAAGCTCTTCCTCAACTTCTCTTTCATCAACAGTATTCTTTTCTTCGGGAGTATGGAAACCTTCAAAGGTAAGCTGAGAATCATCTTCCTCCTCGGGTAATTCTGTATCGTGAGCGTTACCGTCAGTAACTGCAAGAGAACGAAGACCGATTGTTCTTGTTTTCGCCTTTTGCAAATTTTCGTCATCTTCAGCTTTTGGAGCATCAGAAAAAACCATTGTTTTTTCGAGCGAATCATCTTCGCTGTACTCTAATTTATCATCAGGGACGAGATTAGGTACTGGAGAAAGCTCTGACGTACCTGAAAAATTGCTTTTTCTTTTAACAAAACCGCTTCTTTCATATTGCATATCCTCTTCGGATATAATTTTATGCTCTGCAGTTTTTTCTATGTTTTGAACAGGTCTGTTCAAAAAACGGTCACGGTATTTTTCACTGACAAAAGCACCGTAAACCTGAGGCTCACCCTTACCCTCACCTCGTTCAATTTCAGGAGAAAGTATTTTATGGTTTATATCCTCGTTACGAGAAGGTCTTGGGTCAATTGATTCAGCTTTTTTTGTTGGAGCTGTATCCTCTTGTGTATCCTCTTCTTTAGGCATAACTCCGCTATCCTGAAGAAGTGCATCAATTTCTTCTAAAGACCATTTTTTACTTTGCTTACGTTCGTCAGCCATTTTTCAACCCTCACAAAAACAACCTAATAGATAAAATAATTTAAAACTCAAATCATAAATCTCGTTGCTTTGATATTTCGTACATAAGAATTCCCGCCGCAACAGATGCGTTAAGAGAATTTATTTTGCCCTTCATAGGCATAGAAAGAATTACGTCACATTTTTCTTTAACAAGGCGACCTACACCCTTACCCTCAGAGCCGATAACGAGAGCTACCGCACCCTTAAGGTTTGCATTATAAAACGTGTCGCCATCCATATCTGCACAGTAAACCCAGACACCTCGTTTCTTTAAATCGTCGAGAGTCTGAGGGATATTCGTAACCCTTGCAACGTGCATAAATTCAACCGCACCTGCTGAGGTTTTTGCAACCGCAAAGCTCAAAGGAGCGCTTCTTCTTTTAGGAACGATAACACCGTGTGCCCCTGCAGCTTCCGCAGTTCTGATAATCGCACCTAAATTATGAGGGTCTTCAATTTCGTCGCACACAATAATAAACGGTGCTTCACCCTTTTCTTCAGCAAGGTTAAAAATATCGTCAACTGTAGAATATTCTTTTACTGCACCAACAGCAATAATACCCTGATGATTTCCGTGACCGCACATAAAATCAAGCTTTTTACGGTCAACCTCTTTTACGGGAATATCTGCTGTTTTTGCATCCTTAAGAATTTTCGGTATTGAACCGGTATGCTCACCTCTTGCAACGAGAATGCTGTCAAGAGGTCTGCCTGATTTAATAGCCTCGCTTACCGAGTTTCTGCCGAAAACTATATCTTTTTCGTTATTGTTTGCATTGTTCTCCTCGCGGGGAGTAAAATCATTTCTCATATCTGCCTCTGATTTTCTGTCTTTAAACAGATTTTATTTAGTGGGTATAAGCTTTTCTTTGCCGCCCATATACGGTCTGAGTGCAACGGGAATATTTACACTGCCGTCTTCGTTAAGGTTGTTCTCAAGGAAAGCGATAAGCATTCTGGGAGGAGCAACAACGGTATTGTTAAGAGTATGAGGGAAGTATTTTTTATCCTTACCGCCTGCACGGATTTTAAGTCTTCTTGCCTGAGCATCTGAAAGATTAGAACAGCTACCAACTTCAAAATACTTTTGCTGACGGGGGCTCCAAGCTTCAACGTCAACTGATTTAACCTTAAGGTCTGCAAGGTCACCTGAACAGCATTCAAGAGTTCTTACGGGGATATCAAGCGAACGGAAAAGGTCAACAGTATTTTTCCAGAGCTGGTCAAACCAATAGGGGCTATCCTCGGGCTTACAAACAACTATCATTTCCTGCTTTTCGAACTGATGAATACGGTAAACACCGCGTTCCTCAATACCGTGAGCACCTTTTTCTTTACGGAAACAAGGTGAGTAGCTTGTAAGAGTTTGGGGAAGCTTTTCCTCGGGGATAATTGTATCAATAAATTTACCAATCATTGAGTGTTCGCTTGTACCGATAAGGTAAAGGTCTTCGCCTTCGATTTTGTACATCATAGCATCCATTTCTGCGAAGCTCATAACACCGGTTACAACGTTACTTCTGATCATAAACGGAGGAATGTAATATGTGAAGCCACGGTCAATCATAAAATCTCTTGCATATGAAATAACTGCAGAATGAAGTCTTGCAATATCAAGTCGGATCGTAGCCATGTCGTTCTGTGAGCCAAGGAG
>JAZUQS010000072.1:0-3094 GCA_045605825.1 Acutalibacteraceae bacterium | reverse complement strand
GTTCCTGCTTTTTCGTTCAGATAATCAACTATAATTTTATATGGTTTATTATCTGTTGTTTTTAAATCTGTGTTTATATTTGGTATAGGTTCGCCCTCTGCGGTAAATCCATTTCCTTTTGGTGTAATTTCCATTTCCCCTGTAAGTAAAATGGATTTCCCCTTTTCGGTAATTGCATACCACAATGTACGGTCATACTTGACGACGTTATAATTGCCTGTAATAAGGATATTTTCATCACGCAATTTTTTTAAAGCTGTTTCGATCTGCTTTTGTGAAAGATACGGGAAAAGCTCTTTAAATGCCTTTGTGCTGTTGTACGTCCAGTAATTACCGTCATAGTAATTAGTGCCGTTTGCTTCGTTTTTCCTTATCCAATGCCAAATGTTTTGAAGAATAACCGCACAATTAACGCCGTACAATTCGGCTATATGCACATCAAAAAAATGAGTTTCTGCCATTATCGCACCGTTCCTTTTCGATAATAAATCACCGTTTCGCCGTTTGACATTTCGCATTTAAGCTGTGTAGGGTATTTCGGCTTGTCGTGTAAGTCGAAAACGTGTTCTTTTACCTTTTTAACGATAATGTGACTTGCTTCGCACTTCTCCGCACTTGGTTTTGTTGCGTGTAACATTCCGCAATACTCACATTGATAAACCTGTTTAGCCATTATTCGATACCTCGCTTTCAAGCCATTTCATTATGTCTTGCGGTCTGCAATAATGACCGCCATTATATATAGGGCAATCTTCACAGCCGTCCGACGATACACAGTTACAAGTCAATTTGTCAATCGCAACCGCCATTTCCTCAATGCTCATATTCTTAATGCGATCAAAATTTGTCTGCGGTTTAGGCTCAAAACAATATTTGTGGCTGCCCTCACGACTACGACAAGTCTTTTCTTTTTTACAATCACAACATTTATTCATCTTTTTACCTCAAATAAAAAACCTCTGAAATATGCAAGGTTGCAGCTTGCGATATTTCAAAGGTTAAAGTTCATAGTTATTAAGTTTTAGCCATAGTCAGCCTGCAACTCCAACTATGAACCTAATAACATTATACAGAATTTTCAATTAATTTGCTATTGACAAAATAGACAAAATGTGTTAAGGGTTTTTAGTTATTTTTATTTGCCCTCGTTTAACTTATTGACTATCTTAACTATATCCCTGCCGCCGATCACTAACTCGTCAACGTCAAGTACCTTTTGCCAATCAACGCCCTTTAATCGTCTAATGAGCTGTATTACGGCGGTATCAACATCTGCAACCTTTCCACGCTTCATATTAACGCTGGTTGCACACGCATTTGACATAAAGGATTTTTCTACTTCGGCAAGGTTTTTTTCAAAGTCAATTAACCGCTTTTCTCCGTAACCGTTACTTTCGTGTAGTGTGACAAGTACGCATAATTCCCAAATAATTTTGGTTATATCCATACTGTCATTCCTGATGTGGGCTTTCATTGTTACCTCACTTTCTTTCGCCGTAGCTGCAAAAATCATTTTCTGCTCTTTCCGTATTTATAGCGCAATCATCACCATAAGACGGGTGAAAGCATTGTGTATTATGATAGTGCTTGCAATCCTTACACCTTACGACTTCCACAACGTCAGCGGCGGGGGCTGTTTTCGCTATGTGTGCCGCTACGTTATAACAATATTCTCCGTGTGTATATTTTACAGATAAATCATTACAACCTCTTTCGACAAAGTCATAGGATTTTTTACCCTCTTTATCCGCTTCTGCTATAATTTCAGCAATCAACGCTTCACGCTCTATGTATTCCTTTTCAGCCATTGTCGCCCTCCGCTTTGTTAGCAAATAATTCTTCGTTTTCCGCTTGCATTTCACATTCGCCACGCTCAAAAACGGGGCAATCAGCCCGACAACCCCAAGTAGAGCCGAATTTAAAGCACTCGTTTTCAAAGTGTCCTGAACGGCTATCATTTTCGGTTAATGCTTCTGCAAACATCATTTTGTAATTTGTATCAGCCATTGCCGCCCTCCCTTACTCATTATCATACTTGTTGTAATCGTCGCTTAACGGGTTTGTCAGATCGTCAAGTTCGCTCTTGTAATATCCGTAATCATCATCTAAGGGTGATACCTCATTACCGCAATCGTCTGTAACAATACCCTCGTTATACTGTCTATATCGTTCCTTTTGCGTCATTTTTGCCCTCCATTTCTTTTACAACCTTAATCACGTCGCAAACGGCATATATCCAACTTACTAAATCTGAACGTTCAAGTTGAAAATTGTGACAATATCCTATTTCGGATAGTTTCTTCAAAGGTCTTTTCAACCTCTCAATCTCTGCTTTTAACTCTTGATTTTCTCTTTCAAGAGAAATACCGATTTCATTTGCTCGTTTTAACGCCCTTTCCAATTTAGGTATGGTATCTTGTTTCAGATCATCTATTTCTGCCTTTTGGCGGTTGATAATTTCCTGTTGTATGTGTTCGGTTTTTCTGTTTAGCTCGGTTTTAAGGCGGTCAATTTCTTCCTTTTTGCGGGTAATAGGGTCATTAGTGTTTTTATAATACTCAATAATCTTATCAATCTTGTTATCAATAGCCTTGTCAATCTTGTTATCAATAGCCTTGTCAATCTCGTTATCGGTCATTGTCTGCCCTCCTTAAAAAAATTCATTTGCTGCGCCGTTGTAGCTTCTTTTGCTTTCGGCTCTCTCGGTTTATAGGGCTTTCCAGTGTCAACGTCGCCAAGCTCCGATAAAACAAACTCTTTACAATTTGTCGCTTTGTCAACTCGATTAAGCACCTTATCAAAGGCATTACAATAATAGCAATCTCCGCATATACAGTAAGCGCAATATCTGCAATACTTTTTTTCAGCCATTACCTTTCCTTTCTCCGTCGCCCCAATCAAGAGCCTGCCCGCAAAACTTACAATAATCCATTTTCCACGACTTTAATAGTTTGAGGTCGTCATAATTGCCAAATATCACATTACAATTCGGGCAAGAACATTGTCCATTCCACACCTCATATTTTTTCGGCATCTGCTTTTCAAGGGCTTTTTGCATAATGAACAAAGCTTCAGATAGATTTTCTCGGGTTTT
>JAZUQS010000071.1:0-29137 GCA_045605825.1 Acutalibacteraceae bacterium | reverse complement strand
AGGTAAAATAAAATACAATAGGAAATATATTGCCTTAGAAAGCATTTCTAATCCGTCAAACTTCGGTGCAGTTGTAAGAACAGCCGAAGCTGTCGGACTTGATGGCGTTATCGTAAGCGGTGGTTGTGATATTTATAACCCCAAGTCGCAAAGGGCTGCGATGGGCTCACTTTTCAGGCTCAACATTATAACTACTGACGACTTACCGGCTTTCTTAAAACAGCTTGCAGAAAACGGTATGACAATTCTTGCAGGCGTACCTGACAGAAATGCAGAGAAAATAACTGAGGTTGATATGAGCGGCGGCGTTGTTGCTATCGTGGGTAACGAGGGTAACGGTATAACCGAAGAAACTCAAAACGCTGCAACAAAGCTCGTTACAATTCCTATGAAGGGTAGAGCAGAGTCGCTTAATGCAGCGGCGGCAGCCTCAATTATGATTTGGGAAATGATGAGATGAGTAAGTGTCCTGTTGAATATTGGATTTGGCTTCAGAATGCATTAGGTGCGGGTGCAATAACAGATGAAATTCTTTCTTATTTTTCCACGCCTGAAAAGCTTTATCTTGCAGGGTCAAAGGAATGGCGTTTGTCAGGTCTTTTTACCGAAAAGAAAATTGAAGCACTCCGTTCATCAACTCCTTCAGAAACTTTAAAAATTTTAAACGAGTGTCGTAATAAGGGCTACAGCATAATTACACCCGATTCCGACGAGTATCCCGAAAGATTAAAAAATCTTTCCGATATGCCGTTAGTTTTGTACGGTGTCGGTGATTGCTCTGTGCTGAAGGATATCTTGAATATCGGTATAGTCGGCACTAGAAACGCAAGCAACTACGGTATAGAAATTGCCCAGAAGCTTTCTTTTTCATTAGCTTCATCGGGAGCAACTATCGTAAGCGGTGGTGCTTTAGGCGTAGACAGCGAGGCTCATGCAGGTGCTATGCTTGCAAAGGGTAGAACGTTAGCGTTTTTAGGTTGCGGTTTATCCTTTGGGTATCTCAAAGAAAACGCCTCTTTAAGAAGAGCGATTACACGTTACGGTGCAGTTGTTTCCGAATATCAACCCTTTGCTTCGGCAAGCCGTACAACTTTCCCCATAAGAAACAGATTGATTTCGGGTGTTTCTTTAGGCGTTGTAGTTATTGAAGCGGGAGTGAAAAGCGGTTCTCTTATTACCGCTGACAGAGCACTTGAGCAAGGCAGAGACGTTTTTGCCGTTCCGGGTGATATAGTCCGTTCTTCCTTTGACGGAACAAATCACCTTATAAAAAACGGTGCGAAGCCTGTATTTTCTGCTGAGGATGTACTCAGTGAATACGAGTACTTATACGGCGATTTGATGAATATTGATAAAGCTAAAGAGCCGTTATCAAAAATTGAGTACGTGAACTACAGAAAACCAAAAGATAAAACAGAAAAAACTGTTGAAAAAACAACTGAAACAAATACTTGCGAGAAAATAAAACCTTCAACTGAAGAAAAAACGGTTGTAAAAAAAGAAATACCAAATGAAGCATCGGATGATGCAAAAAGGGTTTATTCAGTATTGTCGGAAAGAGAAATGCATATAGACGATATTGTAAGACAAACAGATTTGAAAATGAATATTGTGTTAGCTTCACTAACTGAACTTGAGCTTTTCGGCGTAGTTGAGTTAGTAAGCGGCAAGAAATATAAGATTATTTGAGGAAGGATGAAAACAATGTCAAAACTTGTTATTGTTGAGTCACCTGCTAAAGCAAAAACAATAAAAAAATATTTAGGCAGTGATTTCGACGTTGTAGCTTCAATGGGTCATATCAGAGATTTACCTGCTGCAAAGCTCAGCGTTGACGTAAAAAATGATTTTGCTCCTAAATACGCAATTATAAAAGGCAAAGAGAAGCTTGTTAAGGATTTAAAGGATAAGGTTAATAATTCTGCAAAAGTTTATCTCGCAACTGACCCGGACCGTGAGGGAGAAGCAATTTCTTGGCATCTTGCAACGGTGCTCGGTCTTGATTTAAACGAGGCTAACAGAGTTAAATTTAACGAAATTAATGAGAAAAGCGTTAAAAACGGTATCAGTAACCCTGAGGTTGTTGATATGGGTCTTGTTGATGCTCAACAGGCACGTCGTATCCTTGACCGTCTTGTTGGTTACAGATTAAGCCCCTTTATTTCACAGAAAATCAGACGTGGTCTTTCAGCAGGCCGTGTGCAGAGTGTTGCTGTACGTCTTATCGTTGACAGAGAAAACGAAATATCACAGTTTAATCCCGAAGAGTATTGGTCAATTGATGCAAAGTTCCTTTCAGGAAGAAAAACCTTCGGTGCAGCTCTTACCGAGGATGAAAACGGTAAAGTGAAAATCGAAAATAAAGAGCAGGCAGATTTATATCTTTCAAGAGTAGAGGGTGCAACCTTTACTGCTGATTCAGTTAAAAAAGGCACAAGAAAGAAACAACCTGCACCACCCTTTATAACATCTTCAATGCAGCAGGAGGCTTCCCGTAAGCTTAACTTCCAGGCTCAAAAAACAATGAAAATTGCTCAAGAACTTTACGAAGGTGTTGATCTTGCCGGCTACGGCACTACAGGTCTTATAACTTATATGAGAACGGACTCTCTTCGTATTTCAGAGGAAGCACGTGCAGATGCTAATAAATTTATTGCATCAGAATACGGTGAAAAATATCTTCCCGAAAAGCCACGTTACTTTAAAACAAGAGCAGGTGCTCAAGACGGTCATGAGGCTATAAGACCTACAAACGTTGCAATTACACCCGCTATTGCAAAAGTAAGTCTTACAAATGACCAGTATAAGCTTTACAACCTTATTTGGTGCAGATACGTAGCAAGTCTTATGGCTGCTTGCGTTCAGGATACGGTTAAAGCAGAAATAAAAGCAGAAAAAGCAGGGGTTGACGGTTATTGTGTTTTCTCTGCAAGCGGTTATTCAGTTAAGTTTGACGGCTTCACTGCTCTTTACGAGGATACAAGCGATAACGCAGAGGGCGAAAGCACTCTCCCTGAAATAAAAACAGGTGACGTTCTTAAAGCTAAAGAAGTAATCGGCAATCAGCATTTTACACAGCCTCCCTCACACTATACAGAAGCATCTCTTATCAAAATGCTTGAAGAAACAGGCGTTGGTCGTCCCAGTACGTATGCCTCTATCGTAAGCACAATTATTAAGAGAGAATACGTTAAACGTGACGGCAAGCTTCTTAAAGCAACAGAGCTCGGTATGGCTACTACTGCTTTGCTTAAAGATAAATTCCCCAAAATAGTAAATACAAAATTCACTGCATCAATGGAAACAAAGCTTGATGAAATTGATGAGGGTAAATGTAACTATATTGAAATGCTCCACGAGTATTACGATGACCTTGAAAATTCTCTTGCAAGAGCAAAAACAGATATGCAGGGTCAGAAAATCCAGCTTCAAGAGGATATTACAGACGTTAAATGTGAAAAATGCGGAAGAAATATGGTTGTTAAGGTTGGCCGTTTCGGTAAATTCCTTGCTTGTCCCGGCTACCCCGAATGTAAAACAACTAAGCCACTTGTTGAAGAAACAAAAGCAACCTGCCCCGAATGTGGCGGTCAGGTAATCGGTAAGAAATCAAAACGCGGTTATCAATTCTACGGCTGCAGTAATTATCCGAAATGCAACTTTATGACTTGGGATAAGCCTACAGGCGAGAATTGTCCTCAATGCGGTAAATCACTTTTCAAGGGCAAGGGCGGAATGATTTCTTGTCCTGACAGTGCTTGCGGTTATACAACAAAGGCTGCAAGAAAAAATGCAAAAAAGACACAGGAAGATTAAGATGACTGATAAAAAAGCAGTTGTTATAGGTGGTGGGCTTGCAGGCGTTGAAGCGGCTAATCAGCTTAGCAAAAGAGGTGTAAAGGTTACACTTTACGAAATGAAACCCTGTAAGTTTTCACCTGCTCATAAAAACGAAAATTTAGGTGAGCTTGTTTGTTCAAACTCTTTAAAGGCGGCTCGTCTTGGCTCGGCGGCAGGTATGCTAAAGGCGGAAATGAGGCTTTTTGGCTCGGTTTGTCTTGATGCGGCAGACGTTGCTCAAGTACCTGCAGGCGGTGCCTTAGCAGTTGACAGAGATATTTTTTCAACGCTTATAACCAAAACTATTGAAAACGACGAAAACATTACTCTCATCAGAGAGGAAATTACAGAAATTCCCGATGCAGACGTTGTTATAATTGCCGCAGGCCCTTTGATGTCAGAGGCTTTAGCTGAAGAGGTAGCCGATTTATGCGGAAAAAGCTTTTTATCCTTTTACGATGCGGCGGCACCTATCGTTACTGCTGATAGTATTGATATGGAAAATGCCTTTACTCAGTCAAGATATGACCGAGGCGGTGAGGATGACTATATAAACTGTCCGCTTAATAAAGAGGAATACGAAAGCTTTTACGAGGAGCTTATAAATGCCGAAAGTGCAGAGCTTCACTCCTTTGATAAAAGAAAAGACGTTTACGAGGGTTGTATGCCTATTGAGGTTCTCGCTTCAAGAGGTAAGGATGCGATGAGATACGGTCCTTTAAAGCCTGTGGGTCTTACAAACCCCAAAACAGGTCACAGACCTTGGGCAAATTTACAGCTTCGTAAAGAAAATAAAGACGGCACTATGTATAACCTGGTTGGATTTCAGACTAATTTGAAATTCCCTGAGCAAAAAAGAGTTTTTTCAATGTTTCCTGCACTTAAAAATGCAGAGTTTGTAAGATACGGCGTTATGCATAGAAATACCTTTCTTAATTCACCCGGCTTGCTTTCGTATGATTTCAGTATGATAAAAAAGCCGAATATCTACTTCGCAGGTCAGATATCAGGCGTTGAGGGTTATATGGAATCAGCGGCATCAGGTATTCTTGCGGGCTACAATGCAGCGAGAAGACTTTTCGGTGAAGAACCTATAAAGTTGCCTAAAATAACGATGTTAGGTGCATTGTCGCAGTATATAAGCGATGAAAGCGTTAAAAACTTTCAGCCTATGGGTGCGGCAATCGGCTTAGTTGAGCCGTTAGGCGAAACAATCAAGGATAAAAAAGAGCGTTACGAAAAAATCGCACAACGCAGTCTTGATTACTATAAAAGCATAGATTTTTAAAAGGGGTAATAATAGTGGATTTACAACTTTTTGAAGAGAAAATCGGGTACAAGTTTAAAGATAAAAAGCTTCTTGAAAGAGCTCTTACCCATTCTTCTTATGCTAATGAGAATAAATTGCCACACGATAATGAACGCCTTGAGTTTTTAGGTGATTCCGTTTTAGGCTTCGTTACTGCAGAATATCTTTTTGAAGAGTTTAAATCTCGTCAAGAGGGTGCTTTAACAAAGCTTCGTGCAGCTGTCGTTTGCGAAAAATCTCTTTTCAAATTTGCTGAAAAGATTTCTTTAGGCGATTTTATTCTTATGGGAAAAGGCGAGGAGCTTACAGGTGGAAGAAACAGACCCTCTATCGTTTCCGATGCCTTTGAAGCAGTTATTGCCGCAATGTATCTTGACGGTGGTATAGACGTTGTAAGACCCTATATTTTAAGCTTTATAAAAGATGCGGTAAAACGTGAAGCTAATTTCAAAGATAATAAATCCTTGCTTCAGGAAGAGATTCAAAAGCAAAAGGGAAATACTCTTGTTTACGAGGAAATCGGTGAATTCGGCCCCGACCACGAAAAAGTTTTCAAGTTTGTTGTTAAGCTTAACGGTAAGGTTATAGGTTCAGGCGAAGGCAAGAGTAAAAAAGAGGCGGAGCAAGCTGCAGCAGGCGATGCTCTTTCAAAGATGTAAAAATGAAGCACGCTAACATTTCTCTTTTTGTGCCTCATGCAGGGTGCCCTCACCAATGCTCGTTTTGTAATCAAAAAACTATTTCGGGCTCGGTAAAACAGCTTACACCCGAAGACGTTACAAAAACCTTAAAGCAAGCAATTGAGGATAACGTTAACCCTGAGACTACTGAAATCGCTTTCTTTGGCGGTAGCTTTACCGCAATTGAAAGGGAATATATGATAGCTCTTTTAGAGGAAACCGTACCGTACGTAAAAAACGGTTCGTTTTATGGCATAAGAGTATCAACAAGACCTGATGCCATAAACGAAGAGGTTTTAAGCGTACTTAAAAAATACGGTGTAACCTCTATTGAATTAGGTGCGCAAAGCACTGACGATTCTGTGCTTTTATTGAACCGTCGCGGTCACAATAGGGACGATATAATAAAAGCATCAAAATTAATAAAACAAAAGGGCTTTTCGTTAGGACTTCAAATGATGACGGGGCTTTTAGGTGATACACCCGAAAAATCATTGAAAACCGCAGAGGATATCATCTTTTTAAAGCCTGATACAGTCCGTATTTATCCTACGATAGTGCTTGAGGGCACGTATTTAGCTGAAAGCTTTAAAAACGGTACCTATATCCCTCAAACAGTCGAAGAAGCGGTTGACCTCTGTTCAGCTTTGTTGAAAAGGTTTTATGATAACGGCATAAACGTTATAAGATTAGGTCTTCATTCCGGCGGTAACGTTGAAGAGGGGTATATTGCAGGGCCTTATCACCCTGCTTTCGGTGAATTATGCGAGAGTGCAATTTACTTAAAGGAAGCAAAAAAATTATTGCAGGATAAGTATCCGTTGGAAAACACAAATTTGTGTTCTCTAACGAAGAAGAAAAATATAACTATCTACGTAAATGACAGGGAGCTTTCAAAAATGATAGGTCAAAAGAGCAGTAACAAAATTGCTCTTAAAAGACTTGGTTGGGAAGCTACCGTTAAAGGTATGAAAACATTAAAGAAATACGAAATAATTGTTGAATAAGAAATCAACACGAAAAATAAGAAACGGAGAAATCCAGATGTATCTTAAAGCTATCGAAATGCAGGGGTTCAAGTCCTTCCCCGATAAAACAGTTCTCAATTTCGGTAAGGGTATAACTGCCGTTGTAGGTCCTAACGGAAGCGGTAAAAGTAACCTTTCTGATGCAATGAGATGGGTATTGGGTGAGCAATCCACTAAAAACCTTCGTGGTTCTAAAATGGAAGACGTTATCTTCAGCGGTACTGATTCACGTCGTGCCGTAGGCTTTGCCGAGGTAACCTTAAAGCTTGATAATTCCGATATGGCATTGAACAATCCTAAAAAGGAAGTAACTGTTACAAGGCGTTACTACCGTTCGGGTGAAAGTGAATATAAATTAAACGGTGAGCAGGCACGTCTTCGTGATATCCACGAGCTGTTTATGGATACCGGTCTTGGTAGAGACGGTTATTCAATGGTCAGTCAGGGTAAAATCGAAACCTTGATTTCAGGTAAATCTGAAGATAGACGTGATATGCTTGAAGAGGCGGCAGGTATCTCTCATTACAGATACCGTCGTGCCGATGCTATGAGAAGACTTAATCAAGCGGAAGAAAATCTTTTAAGATTAAGAGATATTCTTACAGAGCTTGAATCACGTGTAGGTCCTTTAAAGATTCAAAGTGAAAAAGCACAGAAATTCCTCGAATATGCAGGGGAAAAGAAAAATCTTGAAATAGGTATCTGGCTTTACACTATTGAGAAAACAAAGAATGATTTACGTGAGCAGGAAAAGAAAATTACTATTGCCGACGCTCAGTATACGGACGTTTGTAAATCACTTGAAGAGATTACCGAAAAAATAGATTCTGCTATTGCAGAAACTCAAAGAATAACAATAAACGTTGATGAAATCAGAAGAGCTTGTTCTCAGCTTGAGGAGCAGGCAGCTCTCCTTGAAAGTCAGGTTGCAGTTCAGGAAAACGATATTCTTCATAATAACGAAACTATCGAGCGTATTGAACGTGAGAAAACCGAAGAAACAGATACTGATACTGAAATTGCAACTCAGATTGAGGATGCAAAAAAGGTTATTGATGAATTAACTTCAGTAATTGAAGAAAAGAAAAAAGAGCTTGAGTCATTTACAGGTGAGCTTGATTTATTAAGCGACGAAAACAGCAAATCTGCCCAGAGAAGCGTTGAGTTAAGCGAAAAAATGTCAGCTCTTTCTCTTGAAATTGCAGATAACAGAGTTGTTTCTTCAACTGCAAGCTCATCAATTGAAGAGCTTGAAAACAGAATTTCACAGATTGACGAATTAAGCGAGGCAAGAAAACCCGTTTTAGAAAGCATTAATGCACAGTGCAAGGAATCTGAGGGCGAGCTTGAAAAAATCGCTGAAAGAAACACAGAGCTTAATAACTCAATTTCCGGTATCGAGCTTCTCGTTTCTAAAAGACAGGAAAAGCTTAATTCACTTAAAGAGCAGGAAAGCTCATTAAGAAATGAAATTGAAATAAAGAAATCACGTGTTACAATGCTCTCTGACCTTGAGAAGAATATGGAAGGCTATCAGGGCAGCGTAAAGGCGGTTATGCGAGAGGTAAAACGCGGTGTGCTCAGAGGAATTCACGCACCCGTATCTCAAATAATTTCTGCAAAAGATAAATATTCACTTGCTATAGAAACCGCTTTAGGTGCTCAAATTCAGAATATTATTACAGAAACTGAAAACGATGCTAAAAAGGCTATAGGCTTCCTTAAGGAAAGCAAAGCAGGTCGTGCAACCTTCTTACCTCTTACCGCTATCAAAGGTAAAGTAATCGAGGAAAAAGGCCTTGACGATTGCTTCGGTTATATAAACCTTGCATCCGAGCTTGTTGAATACGACAAAAAGTATACGGAGATTATAAAATCTCTTTTAGGCAGAACAGTTGTGGCGGAAGACCTTGATGCCGCTATTTCAATTGCAAAAAAATATAATTACAAATTCAAAATCGTTACTCTTGACGGTCAGGTTGTTAATGCCGGCGGTTCTATGACCGGTGGTGCAAAGCTTCAGAACGCAGGTATTTTAAGCCGTGGTAACGAGCTTGAAAGATTAACCGTTCAGGTAACTGAGCTTGAAGAAAAACTCGCTATTCTTCTTAAGGATATTGAAGCTCAACAAGAAAGCTGTAACTCTGTTACCGCAGAATTTGACGGCTGTAAAGCAGAGCTTATTTCATTAGCAGAAGAGAAAATCAGAGTTGAGGGTGTTTTAGCTTTAAGAAAAGGTAACCTCCAAAACACTCTTCAGACACAAGCTCTTGCAGACGAAGAAAAAACACAACTTCTTGAAAGAATTGAAGCAATTAAGCAAGGTGCTTCTTCAGCAAATGAAAAGCTTAAGGTTTTAGGCGAAGAGCTTGAAAAGGTTGAAGCAGAGCTTTCAACGCTTACAGGTGACAGAGAAAGTCTTCACGAAAAAAGAGAAAAGCTTACTGCCGATGCTGCAGATATTAATCTTGTTATCGCAACTGCACAGAAAGAGATTGAATCTAAAAAGGATGAAATCACTCGTCTTGAGGGCAGAAGCACAAGCCATAAGGATAAGCTATCACAGCTTGATAGCGAGATAGAAGAAATTCAAAAGAAGAACGAAGAAATCCGAGAAAGAATTGATATTCTTAACGGTGAAGCAGAGGGCTTAAGAACTCAAAGCTCCGCTTCAAAGGAGCAAATTGCCACTCTTATTTCCAAGCGTGAGCAATACGAACAAGAAAGCGGCAAGCTTCGTCTTCTTGAAAGAGAAAAAACAGAAGAACGTGAAAAAATAGGCGGTGAAAAAGCCCGTCTTTCAGAGCGTAAAGAAACGATGGAAAGAGAGTTTGAGGATATCTCAAACAAGCTTTACGATGAATACGAGCTTACAAGACGTGAGGCGGAAGAGCTTGATATCGTTATCGAAGATATTCCTGCCGCTAAAAAACGTCTTAACGAATTGAAGGGCAAAATCCGTGCTTTAGGTAACGTTAACGTAAGTGCTATTGAAGAATATAAGGAAGTATCCGAAAGATACAGCTTTATGTATACACAGGTTAACGACGTTGAAAAATCTAAAGCCGAGCTTATCAAGCTGATTAACGAGCTTACAGGTAAAATGGGAGTTCAGTTTAAAGAACAGTTTGATAAAATCAATTTCAGCTTCGGTCAGACCTTCTCTGAGCTTTTCGGCGGTGGTAAGGCTTCACTTGTTCTTACTGACGAAAACGACGTTCTCGAATGCGATATTGATATTAAGGTTCAGCCTCCGGGCAAAAACGTTCAGAATATTTCATTGCTTTCAGGTGGTGAGAAAGGCCTTTCTGCTATAGCACTTCTTTTCTCAATACTTAAAATCAATCCTTGTCCCTTCTGTATTTTTGATGAGGTTGAAGCAGCCCTTGACGACGTTAACGTTGCAAGATACGCTTCCTACGTTCGCCGTATGACCCAGAATACGCAGTTTATTCTTATTACCCACCGTCGCGGTACTATGGAAGAAGCTGATATGCTTTACGGTGTTACAATGCAGGAAAAGGGTGTATCTAAACTTCTTGAGCTTAAGACTGCAGAAATGGCAACTAAATTTGATTTAACGTAATATTACGCAATCTTGACTTCTTGTCACCGCAAACTCACGTACCTTTGTACGCTACGGCGGTGACAAAAAGCCAATCTCACGCAATCTTACGTTAAATCTATCACGTAAAATTGCATTGTTTAAAGTGATAAATTAATCCTCAATAAAGGAGGTATCCCTTTGGGTATCTTTAAGAAAATAAACTTCGGTTTAAGAAAAACAAGAAACAATATGTCAGGTGCTATTGATAACGTGCTTGATAGCTATACTTCTATTGACCAAGAGCTTTTTGACGAGCTTGAAGAAGCACTTGTTATGGGGGACGTGGGCGTTACTACTGCATCCGAAATAACTCGCAGACTTAACGATAACGTTCGTAAAAAAGGTCTTAAAAACCCTGCAGACGTTAAAGATGAAATAAAAGAAATCATCGCTGAAATGCTTGAGGGCGGTGAGGATATGGGGCTTATCACCATTCCTTCAGTTATTCTTGTTATAGGCGTTAACGGTGTAGGTAAAACTACAACTATCGGTAAGCTTGCCGCAAGCTATAAGGCAGAGGGTAAAAGCGTAATTCTTGCCGCTGCTGATACCTTCCGTGCGGCTGCTATTGACCAGCTTGACGTATGGGCAGAGCGTGCAGGCGTTGATATAGTGAAGCATAAAGAGGGTGCCGACCCTGCTGCAGTAATTTTTGATACAATTTCTGCCGCAAAGGCAAGAGGTACTGAAATTATTATTTGCGATACTGCAGGCAGACTTCATAACAAGAAAAATCTTATGGATGAATTAGGTAAAATTTACAGAGTCATTGACCGTGAGCTTCCTTATTCTGACCGAGAGGTTTTACTTGTGCTTGACGCAACAACGGGTCAGAATGCCGTTAATCAGGCGCGTGAATTTGCAAAAATTGCAGAAATTACAGGTATTATTCTTACAAAGCTTGACGGTACTGCAAGAGGCGGTGTTGTTTTATCAATCAAAAACGACCTTAAAGTGCCCGTTAAGTTTATCGGCGTTGGTGAGGGTATTGATGACCTTCAGCCCTTCAACCCCAAGGCATTTGCAGAGGGTCTTTTCAACGATATTCCCGAGGATTATGAAGAGGACGAAATTGACCTTTCAAAAATCAGAGAGGAATACGTTCCTGAGGAAAACAATACTGATGAACGCTCCGAAATTGCTCAGGCTGTGAGCGAATTATTTGAGGCTTTTGCAGAAATTAAAGCAGAGGAAGAGGACTTAGGCGAAAAGCTTGAGGCTGCGGGTGATGCTATTGAAGATACTGCAGAGGAAATCGGTGAAATCATCGAGAAAAAAATAGAAGATATCAAGGATGATATTGAAGAAAAAATCGATGAAATCGAAGAAAAAGTTGATAATATTGAAGCAGAGCTCAATGAAGAAATTGAGGAGCCTATGGATGCAGCACCTTTTGAGATTGTAGAAACTATTGAAGAGTCAGCTATTGAAGAAATAGCTGTTGAAGAAGCGGTTGTTGAAGAAATAGCCGAAGAAAAGGTAGAAGAAAAGGTGGAAGAAAAAGCACCTGAAAAGAAAAAAGGCTTCTTTGGGAGGTTCTTCAGATAATGGAAAACAAAGTTTTTTTAATCGCAACCCACAATATGAAAAAACGCAACGAGCTTTACAGAATTCTTTCTCCTTTAGGTATCGACGTTCAAACTGCCGAGCAGGCAGGTGTTGAAATAACCGATGTTGAAGAAACGGGCGAAACCTTTTACGAGAACGCTCTTTTAAAGGCTCAAAGCGGTTGCCGTGAAAGCGGTATGCCTTGCGTGGCTGATGATTCAGGTCTTGCAGTTGATTACCTTGTAGGAGCTCCCGGTGTTTATTCTGCACGCTTTGCGGGTGAGCACGGTAACGATGCTAAAAATAACCAAAAGCTTCTTAAGCTTCTTTCAGACGTACCTGTTGAAGAAAGAACGGCAAAATTCGTTTCCGTTGTTTGTTGCGTTTTCCCAAACGGTGATATAATTTCCGCAAGGGGCGAGTGTAAGGGCTATATCGGTTTTGAAGAAATCGGTGACGGCGGTTTTGGGTACGACCCTCTTTTTATGGTTGGTGACAAAAGCTTTGCTCAGCTTTCACCCGAAGAAAAAGATGCATTAAGCCACCGTGGAAACGCATTAAGATTAATTTCAGAAAAATTAAAAGAATATATGTCTTTATGATAAGGTGTAATTATCATTGTAAAGGCTAATAACAGTGCCGATATTGGTAGTATCTGCTTTTGCGGATATTTTGCCGTACTCGGCACTTTTTGTTTTAAAATTAACTGTTGTTAAGGTTGTCTCTAAATCGATTTTTTCAATTAATTCGTCCGCTGTTTTTTCGTCGTTACAAAAGGCATTGATACAGTCTGTTATGAACGTATAAGCTTCATTGTCAGCAACGCTTTTTTGAGGAGTTAAGGCTATGTTCATTTGTTGTATTCTGCTTTTTTTATCAGTTTTGAATTGAAGCATTAATTCCGTATTATCTCCGAAAATAAAAAAACGTGTATAAGAGCTTTTTGTACCGTCAAAAATGTAGCCGTCGGGGGAAAGAGCGTAGCTTTCGTTATACGTATTCATTCGGTTGCAAAAACCGGTTAAATTATCTCCGTTTTCTTTGGGTGAGCAACCGGTTACCGTTATAAAAAATACCAAACATATTAGTAAAAAAAAGTGCTTAATTTTCATGAATTGCCTCCGTTTGTTAACAAAAATGTAACACAAATATTCAATAAGTGTTGTATAATTTATTTGTAATATGCGAGAATAGGCTTGAATTTTCACATATATATTGTATTAAAATATATTAAGTAAAATAATAAATAATTCAGAGTGATGATTATGAAAAATAAATTTAAAAAGTTTATATGCGTAATTCTGAGTGCCTTTGTTTTATGCTCAACCTTTTCTGTTGCGGTTTCCGCCGCTTATACCTCGGATTATCCTCAAGGTGTAACTAAAGCTCAGGCGGATAAAGCGGTAGTGTCAACAGATAAGCTAATAAATTATGCGGCTCCGTTGCTTACGGGTAAATCCTTAAGCGACAACGTATTTCCTATGCTTTATAACAGTCAGACCTTGTCCGGACTTCTTGTAGGCATTTATTCTTCAATGGAGAAGGATGCATCTACTTTAAGCTCTATAGGTGTAAATATTTCAGTTCAGGAAGTTTCAAAAGAGCTTCAGGCTTATCCTGAGGTTTACGCCGTTTTATCAACTGTTAATACTTGGGCAGAAGCAGACCTTACCTTTACTGATTGGGGTGTTACCGATAAAGTTGGTTTCGCTACCGCTTTAGGTAGAATCCTTTCACCCTTTAACGATTTACTTTATACGCTTCTTTGCTCCGGTAACTATGAAATATCAAGATTTATAAAAATCAAGGGTAATGACGGCTACGCAAACGGAATTGCTCCGATTCTTAACTCTCTGGGTTGTGAGAATTTAGTTTCAGGTGAGCAGTTTAAGACAGAGGCTAATGCAGACAAGTCAACAATGGTAAAAAACATTGTTTTACCCGTGCTTGATTTGTTAGAGGTAATTTTAAAAAGCCCTGCAGATTCGTTGACAGATATTTTACCTTCGTTTGCATATTCGGTTGAAAACGGTCAGGTTGATGAATGGCTTAACGTTGTAATTTCACCTATTACCTCAAATCCCTTGATTGAAATTGCTGCATTTTTCAAGATAATCGACCTTAGTATGCTGGAGCAAGGTTCAGGTGCATTAATAAACTCTCTTCTTACCTCAATGGGTGCCGAGGGTGGCTTTAAATTTGCAGAAATTGATTTTGCAAGGCTTTCGAAATGCGGTGCTCATAACGGTGCTGAATTCGTTTCCGATAAAGGCAGAGCCTACGTTGAAATTATGAGATGGCTTGTGGATTCTCTTAAGCTTAACGAAGAAACCTTGCCTACTCTTTTCAGCGATATGGGTGGTGAGGGGATTACATTAACCCCCGAAGCAATAAAGATGGTTACTTCAAAAGCTACAGACGGTATAGTAGGTACGATAATTCTTCTTTTTGACGAAACTGAGCCCGGTAAAGCAGAGGATATGATTTACCCCGCTATAATGAAAGCAACTGTTCAGTATACGCCCAATCTTACAATGGAAAACTACGAAAAAGTTTTGAAAGAGATTGACTCTCTTCTTGATGATTTCGTTAAAGAGGGCGGTAGCTTCAAGAGTATAAAGGCTCTTTTGAGTTCAGCTATTTACAGTAACAAAAATATAAATTCATTACTTACGGGCATTTACGGTGCATTCGAAAAAGAGGGGATGTCAGATTTACTTATTCTTCTCGGAATTGATATTACTCCTAACGGTGTTGCTGCTCAGTTAACTGAAAATAATTATCAGTCTGCGGTAGAAGCTATGAGAAATAAAGGTAGCTGGGCAAACGTTTCCTTAAACGGCGTTTCCTGGGGCTTTTACGACGGCTCAAGAACAGGTTTCGAAAATGCTTTAATAGCCGTTTTAAGACCGTTATATCCTCTTTTGAGAGTGATTTTAGCCGATGAGGATATGACGATTCTTGACAGTATTACAATAAAAGGTGCACCCGGCTACAACGATGCAATTATCCCTCTTTTAGAGGCGTTAGGTTGCAGAGCATCTTCAATAAAAAGCTACGATAAATATTCAGCAAATGCTAAAACAGACGACGTTTTAAGATATATCACTAATCCCGTTCTTGATTTGCTTGACGATATATTTGAAAAACCGGTCGATACTTTAACCGAAAAGCTTCCTAATATAATCTACTTTATAAACAGTGGCTCTCTTGAAAAATGTATTAATAATTTACTTCTTCCCGTTACAACTCTTACCAATAAATTATCGGGCATTTATGAAGTGAATTTAGACGTTTCTTCCCTTACAAAGCAGTTGGATTTAAATGCTCTTATGAAAAATCTTACCGCAGGTACGGGAATGACAATTGCAGAGTTTGACATAAACGTTCTCGGCAATATGGGTACAAAGACTGAACTTACAAGTAAAAGAGTTGTTGACGGTAAGCAAGTGAATTATTCATATATTCAGGCTGACCGCACAGGCGTTTTGATGACACTTTTAAGAGTTCTTGCAAAAACCCTTAAAATGCCCGGTAACGAAAATCTTCTTATGGGCTCAATGGGTGGCTCAAACGCAACCTTTGAAACGTATTCAGCATCAATTTCCGAGCAATTCGCAGCTATGACGGAGGATGAATTAATCGAATGGTTATATAACCTTTTGTTTAAAGAGCGTGCTCAAATCGAAATTGTCGTAGATGAAAATTATTCTCCCACGATTATATTTGCAGAGCAAGAAAAGGATTATACCCCGTTCTATATTGCGGGTGGCTATCTTGCTTTTTCTGCAATAGTTATCGTTATAATGTATTTAAAGAGAAAACGTTTATACTATTAAGTTTAAGGTGAGTAAAAATGTTAGTATTAAAAAATATAGTTAAAGATTATATTTCGGGCGATACCACCGTAAGAGCCTTAAAGGGTATAGATATAAATTTCAGAGAAAATGAATTTGTTGCTATATTAGGCCCTTCGGGATGCGGTAAAACAACTCTTCTTAATATTATCGGCGGTCTTGACAGATATACAAGCGGTGATTTGTTTATCAACGGTAAATCTACAAAGCATTTCAGCGATACCGATTGGGATACCTACCGTAACCATTCTATCGGCTTCGTTTTCCAGAGCTATAACCTTATTCAGCATCAGACCGTTCTTTCAAACGTTGAGCTTGCCCTTACTCTTTCAGGCGTTTCTAAGAAGGAAAGAAGAAAAAGAGCCATTGAAGCTCTTAAAAAGGTTGGCCTTGAAAATCAAATTCATAAAAAGCCTAATCAGATGTCAGGCGGTCAGATGCAACGTGTTGCTATAGCCCGTGCTCTTATTAACGACCCCGATATTCTTCTTGCCGATGAGCCTACGGGTGCTCTTGACAGTGAAACAAGCGTGCAGATTATGGAGCTTCTCAAGGAGATTTCTAAAGATAAGCTTATAATTATGGTTACACATAACCCTGACCTTGCTGATACTTATGCAAACCGTATAATAAAATGCCTTGACGGTGAGGTTTTAGACGATTCAAACCCCTTTATTCCTGATGAGAACGATAAAAAGCTTGAAGAGGAAAAGGCTAAAAATGCAAAAGAAAAGGGCAAAAAATCAATGTCCTTTGGCTCTGCATTTTCATTGAGTATAAATAACTTAAGAACAAAAAGCGGTAGAACTTTTTTAACTGCCTTTGCAGGTAGTATCGGTATTATCGGTATTGCTCTCGTTCTTGCTCTGTCAAACGGTATTCAGGTTTATATTGACAGAGTGCAGGAGGATATGCTTTTATCCTATCCTATGATGGTTGAAAAGCAGACTATGGATTTAGAAAGCATTATGACCTCGTTTACGGGTATAAGCAACGAGATGATGGAAAGCATGGATGGCTCCGATGCAGACGGTAAGGTTTACGTTAACGAGTCGTTTATGCAGATGGTAAATGCTTTTATATCCGAAGCTACCTCAAACAATCTTGATAACTTCAAAAAGTATATTGAAGATAACCGTGAAGAATTCGACGAGGTTTGTAACGATATTCAGTATAAATACAGTACACCTCTTAACATCTATAAGGCGGATACATCAGAGGGCGTTGTTAAGGTTAACCCCAGCACTATGATGGAAAGTATGCCTATGGATGAAAGCATGGCTCAAATGACGTCGTCAATGTCAAGTATGATGACAACCTTCAGCGTTTGGATGGAGCTTATCGGTGACGAAAAGCTTATGGATGCTCAGTATGACGTTATTGCAGGTCGTATGCCTCAAAACTATGACGAGGTTGTGCTTATCGTTGACGGTAATAACCAGATAAACGAGCTTGTTGTTTACGCTTTGGGTCTTAAAGATCAGGAAGAGTTCACAAAAAACATAATGTCAGCTCTTGCAAGCGGTGAATCTCTTGAAGATACAAGTATAAAAGAATTCTCCTATGACGATATTCTTAATATGCGATTTAAGATGGTTTTAAGTGCTGATTATTTCGTTAAGGATAAAGAAACAGGCCTTTGGGTTGATAACAGTTCTAATGAATATTTCGTAAAAGACTTAGTTGAAAAAGGTCAGGAAATTAAAATCGTAGGTATTCTTAAGCCTGATGAAAACAATACTCTTTCAATCGGAACAGGCGGTATCGGTTATATGCGAGAGCTTATGGACGTTGCCATAAACCGCACCGCAGAAAAAGAGGTTGTTAAACAGCAGTTGGCAGATACTTCAAAAGACGTTATCACGGGTCTTGAGTTTATAAATCTTACAGTAAATGATTTCGATCTTGCAGACGTTGATTTAAGCCTTATTGATTTCGCATACCTTGATTACACACCGTTTCTCTCTATGGCAGAGGGGATGGATATGAGTCAGGTTAATATGATGGATATGGGTGCTATGTTTGGCTTTGACAATATGTCAGAGCTTCAAAGAAAGCTTATGGAGGGCTTCCTTAACGACGAGCAGGTTTTAGCAATAAAACAAGCCTACGTTGATACGATCAACTCTCAGTCATCGTTATCAAACACCCTTACAAAGCTTGGTTACTCAACCTTTGAATCACCGTCATCAATTAACTTCTATCCCAAGAATTTTGAAGCGAAAGAACGCCTTAACGAGCTTGTTCAGTATTATAACAATAAAGTTACTGAAGACGGTCACGAGGAATGTCAGATTAAAGTAAGCGACTATATCGGTATGCTTATGAGCAGTCTTACAACGATTATTGATATCGTAACCTACGTTCTTGTTGCTTTCGTTGCTATTTCTCTTGTTGTTTCATCAATTATGATAGGTATCATCACCTATATCTCAGTTCTTGAAAGAACAAAAGAAATCGGTATTCTCAGAAGTATCGGTGCATCTAAAAAGGATATCGCAAGAGTGTTTAACGCTGAAACTGCAATAGTCGGTCTTGGTGCGGGTATTATAGGTATTCTGTCAACGTTGCTGTTGGAAATTCCCATAAACCTTGCTCTTAAATATCTTGCTCATATACCTGCGGCAGCAGCCCTTCCGCCAATAGGCGGGGTAATACTTGTAGTTATAAGCGTTGCTCTTACCCTTATAGCAGGTCTTATTCCTTCAAGAATCGCCGCAAAGAAAGACCCCGTAGAAGCACTGAGGACGGAATAAATTATTATAAATTTTCAAAGCTCTTTTCTGTAAAAAGAAAGGAGCTTTTTATTGTTTTTAATAGGAAAAATAATTGTTTAAATATTGAAAAAACAATACATGTGTGCTACAATACTATAGATAGTGAATTATTATGTCCCCGGGAGGATTTGTTATGAGAAAAGAGTCAGCCAGAATAGGTTTTATCGGTATCAGCGGAAGAGGTTCAGGTATGCTTGACCTTCTTTTACAGGTTGAGGGTGTAACTGTTCCTGCGGTTTGCGACCTTATCCCCGAAAGAGCGGAAAAAGGTATCGAAATAGTTGAAAAAAGAAACGAAAAAGCATACCCTGTTCATGCGTATCTTGATTATAAGGAAATGTTTGAAAAGGAAGAGCTTGATGCTGTTGTTATCGCTACTACGTGGATAACTCACGCAATGATAGCTATTGATGCTATGAACGCAGGTCTTCACGTTGGTATGGAGGTTGGCGGTGCTGCTTCTGTTGAAGAATGCTGGGAAATGGTTCGCACAAGCCTTCGTACAGGTAAGATTTGTATGCTCCTTGAAAACTGTTGCTATTGCCGTAACGAAATGGCAGTGTTCAATATGATTCGTAAGGGTATGTTCGGTGAAATCGTACATATGGAAGGCGGTTACCGCCACGATTTAAGAGATGAAATTTGCCTTGGTAGAGAAAATATTCACGGCAGACTTTATAACTTCATTCACCGTAACGGTGAGGTTTACCCAACTCATCAGTTAGGCCCGATTGCTAAAGCTCTTAATATTAACAGAGGTAACAGATTCTTAACCGTTAACTCTGTTGCAAGTAAGGCTCGCGGTCTTCATCAGTGGATTAAAGACAACAAAGGCGAAGAGTACGATCTCTTCAATACAACATTTAACTGCGGTGATATTGTTACAACTATTATTAAATGTGCTAACGGTGAAACAATTAAGCTTACTCATGACTGTTCACTCCCCAGACCTTATACCCGTGACTACGAGGTTCAGGGTACAAAGGGTATTTACTCAGAGCCCGAAGACGGCAAGGGTAGGATTTATATCGACGGTATGCATCCTGATGACGACAGTTGGACTCATAGCTGGGATGATTTTGAGCCTTGGCGTGAAAAATACGAGCATCCTCTTTGGAGTCTTTATGAAAAAGGTGGTATAAAAGCAGGTCACGGCGGTATGGACTACCTTATTCTTTCATCCTTCGTTGATAGCGTATACGAAGGCGAAAAGGCTAATATCGACGTATTTGATACAGCTTCATGGATGGTAATTACCTGCCTTTCAGAGCAGTCAGTTGCAATGGGCGGTGCACCGGTTCCCGTTCCTGATTTCACAAACGGTAAATGGATCGACAGAGAGCCCATAAGACGCGGTATGTATTGTCTTGAAGAGGTTTGCGAAGAATTTTTTGAAGAAGAATAATAGGTGATTGTATGAAATATTTTATTGGTGTTGACGGTGGAGGAACAAAAACTGCTTTTGCCCTTTTTGACGAAAACAAAAATATTGTAGCACAAAACGAAACTGAAGGCTCAAACCACGAAAACCTTGAGGGTGCAATTCCTCAGGCAGCGGGTATTATCGCAAACGGTATCAATGGTCTTTTAGAAAAAGCAAATCTTAAGTTCCAAGACGTTAGCGGTATTTTAATGGGTCTTGCGGGTATCGACCATCCTTATCAGCATGATGAAATGCAGGTTGAGCTCGGTAAGTTAGGCATTACCGGTTGCCGTATCTACAACGACGGCTTTATCGTTATTAAAGCAGGCGTTGGTGCAGGTGCAGGTATCGGCTACAACTGTGGCACAGGTACTTGCTGTAACTGTATCGATAACGACGGCAATATGTGTCAGATTGGTGGCTTCGACGTTCTTTCGGGTGATAAGGGCAACGGTCACTGGGTTGGCTCTCAGGCATTCAGAATTATGTATGACGAAATCTGCCTTGGTAAAAACAAGTCACAGATTACCGCTTTAATGGAAGAAAAAGCCGGAATTAAAGATAAAGAAACTCTTCTCGGCTCTCTTGCAGTGCTTGAGGACGAAGAAAAGGGTGAGGCTTTCTTAAGAATGCTTATCGTTTCTTTCTTTGAGGCTGCAAACAATGATGACGAAGAAGCACTTAAGGTTATCGAAGAAATGGCTCAACGCGGTGCAGATTTTATTTGCGGTCATATCAACAAAATGAACTTCACTGACGAGGTTATAAATATCGTTCTTTCAGGCTCAATTCATACTAAATTGCCTTCTTACAAATATACTGACAGAATGGCACAGCTTGTTACTGAAAGAACAGGTAAAAAGCTTAATTTCATAAAGCTTACTTGTGCACCCGTTGTAGGTTGTGTAAACTGGCTTCTTGAAGACTGATTAATTTTGTAATTTATTCCGAAAGGACTTGAAATAATGAAAGAAATCAATTTAACAGTTATCGGTTCAGGTAGTACTTATTGTCCCGAGCTTATCTACGGATTTATCGAAGCAAAGGATTCCCTTAAGCTTAAAAGAGTTGCTTTTATGGATATCGACGAAAGAAAGCGTACTATCGTTGGCGGTCTTTGTGTTCGTATGCTTAAAAGTGCAGGTATTGATTGCGAGGTTGTTATGACTGATGATCTTGACCTTGCTTTACAGGGTGCAGACTTCGTTGTTACTCAGATTCGTGTCGGTAAGCTTCCTTGCCGTCATATCGATGAATCAATTCCTCTTAAGCATGACCTTATCGGTCAGGAAACAACAGGTATCGGTGGCTTCTTTAAGGCTCTTCGTACAATCCCCGTTATGAAAAATATTGCTGAAAGAATTGAAGCAATTTGTCCTGATGCATGGCTTATTAACTTTACCAATCCTTCAGGTATTATTTCTGAATTCCTTCTTAATCATACAAACGTTAAGACAATGGGTCTTTGCAACGTTCCGATTGCTATGATTGATGACGTTAAAGCTGCGGTAGGTGAGGATGCAAAGATTACATACCTCGGCCTTAACCACCTTAGCTGGATTACATCTGTTAAAGTAAACGGTGAAGAAAAGTTTGATACTATTTTTGATGATAACTTCGCTCCTACCGTTATGAAAAACATCCACGATGACGGCTTCGATATGGAATGCCTTAACGCTTGTAAAGGCTTCCCCTCATCATATCTTCAGTATTATTACAGCCGTGAAGCAAAGCTTCATCATTTAAAGCACGGCTCAAAGAGCAGAGCTCAGGTTTGTATGGAAATTGAAGAACAGCTTCTTGAATTGTACAGCGATAACGAGCTTGTTATTAAACCTGCTCTTCTTGAGCAGCGTGGTGGCTATAAATATTCTCTTGCTGCCGTTTCACTTATTGATTCAATCGCAAACGATAAAAAAGACGTTCACGTTGTTAACATCAAAAACAACGGTACTCTTAAGTTTATGGATGACGATGACGTTGTTGAAATTGCTGCAGTTATCGGCAAAGACGGTGCAACACCCGTTGACATTGGTGAATTCGACAACCGCCATATCATAAGCCTTATGAGAACAGTTAAATCTTATGAGAAATATACTGTTGAAGCAGGTATCAAGGGCTCCGATGAAGCTGCTCTCAACGCTCTTATGCTCCATCCTCTCTGCGGTGACTTTGCACAGTCAAAGGCTTGTTACGAAGAGATGAAGGAAGCCCACAAAGCATACCTCCCTCAATTTTTTAATAACTAACGCACATTGCACATTTTAGCCACCCGAACTTGCGTACCCTTGTACGCTACGGGGTGTCTAAAAAGCACACTGCACGTCATTTATTAAAAAATTCAAGGGGGAAATAAGTTTTCCTAATGAGATGTTCAATAATTAATAACTAACGCACATTGCACATCATTTATTAAAAAACTCAAGAGGGAAAAATCTCGTATTATCAATAATCAAACTTAAGGAGCTTATTATGGCTAAAAAACCTAAAAAGCAAAAACAAGAAATAATTCCTGAGGGTATGAGCAGAAAAGATTATGCTGATGCTGCTTTCAGAAAAAAAGTAACCATTATAAATGCTTGCATTCTTGCTGCGTTTTTCATTGGTATTGTTGCGGTTATTTTCTTCGGTTGGTACAATAATCAGCAAGAAAACAAGCGTTTTGAAGCCATTGAAGCCGCTTTTTATGAAGAGCGTGACAAGGTTAAAGCAGACCTAGCTGAAATTGAGAAAAACGGTGGCTCTCATGAAGATAAAAGTGCTGTAAAAATCGAGCTTACAGATGACAATTTCTCTTATTGGATTTATGAGCTTGACCAATCCTATCAAGGCGATAGAGAGAGCGAAAACTACGGTTGCTTTGGCGGTGCTGAAATTCATCTTCAAGGCATGTTTATAACCCGTGAATTCCCCGGTGGAGATCAATATTGGTTATACAGAAAGCACGGTCACGATGAACACGGCGGGCATGACCATAGTGACGAAAAGGTTGATGCAGATATATCTGAAATGATACCCATAGAAATTATTTTCGACGGTGACGTTGAAATTCCCGAGGACGGCACGTGGGTTGATATCGTAGGTATTGTAGGCCCTGATTCAACCAAAAACCTTTCCGGTGTAAGAGATGCTAAAATGACAGTAATGGACACACCCGGCACAGAATATGTTGAATAACAGACTGTCAATAACCCCGCATAAAAGTATAAAAGATGGTAACAAGTTTTCGGCTTGTTACCATCTTTTTTCGTTTTATAATCTATTTCTTACGCAAAAGGATTTTCTGTTTTGTAGGGAAGTGATTTCGGCTGATTATAACCGATATCAGCAACACCTAAATATTTGAATACCTCGAATATTGCTTTACCGTGGTGACCGAAAGCAACAGCACCGTGATGAGGGAAGTTACCTTGAATAAGCACGTGACGGTAGAATCTGCCCATTTCTTTAATTGCAAATACGCCTATACCACCAAATGAACGAGTAGCAACGGGAAGAACTTCACCCTCAGCAACGTATGCACGAAGCTTGCTGTCTGCAGTAGACTGAAGACGGAAGAAGGTAATATCACCGGGAGCGATGTCACCTTCAAGAGTACCGTTTGTGTACTCTTTGGGAAGAGTTCTTGCCATAATTTTCTGATATTTCATTTCGCAGAAGCTAAGCTTACAAGAGGGAGTGTTACCGCAATGGAAGCCCATAAATGTATCTGTAAAGCTATAATCAGTTTTGCCCTTGATTTCTGCATCAAACATATCGTGAGGAACGCTGTTGTTGATATCAAGAAGAGTAACTGCATCTTCACTTACACAAGTGCCTATGTATTCTGAAAGTACGCCGTAAATATCAACCTCGCAAGAAACGGGGATACCTCTTGAAGCAAGACGGCTGTTTACGTAGCAAGGAACGAATTTGAATTCTGTCTGGAATGCGGGCCAGCATTTACCTGCAATAGCAACGTATTCTCTTGAGCCCTTATGAGCCTCAACCCAATCAAGAAGGGTAAGCTCATACTGAGCAAGTTTCTCAAGAATTTCAGGCTTTTTGTTACCTGTGCCAAGCTCGTTTTCCATATCCTTAACAACTTCGGGAATTCTTTCATCACCTGCGTGAGCATTAAATGAAGCGAAAAGGTCAAGCTCGCTGTTTTCTTCAATTTCAACACCTAAATCGTGAAGACATTTAATAGGAGCATTGCAAGCAAGGAAATCCTGAGGACGAGGACCGAAAGAAATGATTTTAAGATTCTTAAGAGCAAGAACTGTTCTTGCGATAGGAAGGAAATTCTTAATCATATCTGCACATTCTTTTGCATCGCCAACGGGGTATTCGGGGATATATGCTTTAATATTACGAAGAGCAAGGTTATAGCTTAAGTTAAGCACACCGCAATAAGCATCGCCTCTACCGTCAAGAAGGTCATTCTGGCTTTCTTCTGCAGCGGCACAGTACATTACGGGACCGCCGAAATGCCTTGCAAGTAAGGTTTCGGAGCTTTCGGGGCCGAAATTACCAAGGTAAATAACAAGAGCGTTACAACCTGCTTTTTTAACGTCGTCAACGGCGTTAAGCATATCCTTTTCGTTTTCAATACAAACGGGACATTCGTAAATATCACCGTATTTTTTGTATTCATTAACAATCGCGCTTCTTCTGCCTTCTGAAAGGCTCATAGGGAAGCAGTCACGAGATACGGCAACAATGCCGAGTTTAACTTCGGGAATGTTTCTCATAAAACAACCTCTTTCATTTTTAATAACACTATTTTAATTGTTTAATGGCTTGTAGTCAATAAAAATCAGTAAAGTTTTACCCATTCAAGTTCTACTTTGTCTCTTGCACCTGTAACTTCTATTAAAAATTCATCGGTACAGATTGTTCCGTCAAGCTGAATTATTTTTCGGCTACCTATTGTGGTGCCGTAATATTCAACACCAAACTGACCGTCATTATCTTTTGCTCTTAAAATAAAGCTTTCAACCTTTTGACCGTTTTCTATTTTTTCAGCCAATTCAACAAATGATATATTTCTCTTTTCGGGAAGCTTAACCTTTATTGTAGGTTGAGTTTCGCTTTTAGTAAATTCTACCGTAACTTCCGCATCCTTCGAAAGAAGAGTGCCGAAAGATTTTTCTATTTTTTCACCTAATTCTTTTAGTCTTGCTATATCTTTATCATTGAATTTTCCGTTTGGCATAGGGGGTATATTAAGATGGAAAGTAGAGTTATTACCAACTGTGTTAAGATATGTATTAAAAAGCCTTTCAAGTGAATGTGGCTCTTCGTTTTCGTGGTAAAACCAACCGGGACGAATAGACATATCAGTTTCTGACGGAGCGAAAACAAGCCCTTTTGAATACATAATATTCGCAAGAGAGCCGATAGTGATATCAGGGTTATAAATGCCTTCAAGAGACCCTTCCATTAAAGCACCCTCTGTCTGTTTTTCACAGAATGGGCAAAGCTCATAGGGTACAACCGCCCATTGAGCAAAAGGGGCTTTACCGGCCTCGTTACCGCACCAACGGATATTACCTTTATCGTTAAATACGGTTGCATTTGGTTGGTATTTTTTTATAAGCTCAAAATACCCCTCGAAATCATAATCCTGTTTTTTGCCGTTAGGTCCTTCACCGCAAGCACCGTCAAACCAAACGTGAAAAATTTCACCGTAGTTTGTAAGTAATTCGGTTAACTGATTTTTGTAGTAGGTATTATATTCATCAGTACCGTAATATTTTGAGTTTCTGTCCCAAGGTGAAAGATAAAAACCAAATTTTAAGCCGTATTTTTTACAAGCCTCTGAAGCTTCTTTTACTATATCGCCCTTACCGTTTTTGTACGGGCTGTTTTTCATTGAATGCTCTGTATATTTAGTCTGCCAAAGGCAAAATCCGTCGTGATGTTTTGCTGTAAGCACCATACCCTTCATTCCTGCAGCCTTAATAGCTCTAACCCATTGCTCGCAGTCAAGGTCGGTAGGATTAAATATAGCAGGGTCTTCTGTGCCGTCGCCCCATTCAAGATTTGTATACGTGTTAGGGCTGAAATGAACAAACGCATAAAATGGTATTTCACGAAGAAGAAACAATTGTTGCTTACTTGGTTTTACGTTTGCTGCATTTTTTAAAAACGTTTTAAAATCCATAAATAACACCTCTCAAAATCAATATTGTACGCTTTGTTTTACTTTCTTTTCAAAAACAAAATAGCAAATCATTAACGCGATAAATGTAATTGTCCAAGAAATAGGGTAGGAAAGATATAAATTCCATAACTCTTTTCGCAACGGGAAGCCCGTGTAAAGCCATAAAACTCTTATACCGCAAGCACCTAAAAGGGTTATTACCATAGGCTCTACCGATTTTCCCATACCTCTTATCTGACAACCTGCAACGTCCATAAGGCTACACATAAAGTAGGTTGTCATAAGAATATAAAGTCTTTGAGTGCCTATTTCAATAACGTCTTTTTCGGTGGTGAAAATTCCTATAATCTGGTGGGGGAATATAAGTCCTAACGCACCTAAAATAACGCTGATGGAAAAGGCGGTGCCAAGGCAGATGAAAAAAATCTTTCTTAAGTTTTCATATTTCTTTGCACCTATATTTTGAGAAGTAAATGTCATAGCAGTCTGAGCAACGGCATTTGTGCAGGTATAAATAATTGCGTCTGCATTCTGGGCGGCGGTATTACCCGCCATAGCAACAGAGCCAAAGGTGTTTATAGTAGATTGAATAAGAACGTTAGAGAAGCTGAAAAGACTGCTTTGGAAGCCTGCAGGCACGCCAATACGCATAATCTCTTTAAGCTCTTGCTTATATATTTTTATCTTTTTAAAGTTAACTCTGCATTCGTTTGGTAAATGTGTAAGTCTTGCAACTATTAAGATAGCGGAAATATATTGAGCAACTATCGTAGCAATAGCGACGCCTGCAACGTCTAAATGAAATACTACAACAAGCACAAGGTTTAATATAACGTTAACGATACCCGTTGATGCTAAAATATATAACGGTCTTTTTGTATCGCCCGTTGCTCTTACAATTGAAGCACCGAAGTTATATACAAGAGAGCCGGGAGCCCCTAAAAAATAAATTTTAAGATATTTAGTAGCAAGGGGAAGCACGTCTTCGGGTGTGCCCATAAGCTTTAGAAAAGTACCTGAAAGGAAATAACCGAATAAGCACACAGCGAAGCCTGAAATAATGCTTATTGCCATTGCGGTATGAACGCATTTATGCGTTCTTTCGGAAAGGTTTGCTCCTATATGCCTTGCGGTTATAACACCTGCCCCTGTTGAAAGACCGATAAATAAATTGATTATCAGATTAACAAGAGAGCTTGTTGATCCAACGGCGGCTAAAGCTGCACTACCTGCGAAGCGACCGACAACCATAATATCTGTGGCGTTATAAACAAGCTGTAAAACGCCTGTAAGCATTAAGGGGAAAGCAAATATAAGTATTTTCTTGAAAAATGGCCCCGTTGTCATATCAAGAATTCCACGTTTGTTCAAAAAAACACCCCTTAAAAATCAAGTACTAATAGTATAATACTATTAGTAGAAAAAATCATCAATTTTTGTTAAAATATTAAAAAGAATTCAAAAAGTCTGCGAAGCTTATAATGCATCGCAGACTTTTTTATTAGTTGATATTTATAATTTATTCTTCCGTTTCATTCGGTGTTACGGGTTCAAAATTAGCTTCAATCGGTGTTTCAACCGTACTTTTCGGTGCTTCTGCAGGTGGTTCTGCAGGAGACTCGGTCGGTGCTTCTGTAGAAGCCTCAAATGGTACCTCTGCCGGTGCTTCAAACGGTGCTTGAGGTGTATAGGGCGGTTGAGGGTGTACGGGCTGTGCAAAGGGTTGAGAATTATATTGAGGATTAGACTGGGGATTAGGTTGTGCAAAGCCATGTGCATACGGTGCCTCGTGATATTCAGGAGCAAAAAACTCGTAATCAGGAATATCGAAGGGTGTTATTGCACCCTTTGCCATTGCTTCAAGTCTGATATCAGAAAAGAATTCAACGTAAGTAGCCTGTTGGTAGGGGGAAACGTAGAATACTCCTAAAATACCGCTTGTAAAGCCATCTAAAATATTCCAACCTATAAAGGAAAGCTGAAGCACAAATAAATCCCATTTGTGACCGTCCATAAGGATTTTAGATAATCTGAAAGCCTCTTGCCTTTCAATGTCAGGTCTTGTAGCAACGATATAATCAATTGCCCAGTATTCGTAAGATTTTATAATACCCGGAATAACAAAAAGCAAAGACCAAAGATAAGTAAAACCGAATTTGCAGAACGAAATTTTACCAATAATTAAAAATGTTTTATCTTTAAAGTTCTGGAAAACCTCTTTAAAATCAGTTGGGTTGTTTTTTCTTGATTTAAGAAAATATCTTATACCGCCCGCTTTAAAGGTGCAAATAACAAGAACTGTAAGAAGTAGAGAAAAAATTGAAGAGAGTATAACAGCGAGGGTAACACCGCCGCCAAACGCATTCATAAAGTAGTCTGCGACTGTATTTGCATCATTGAAGGATGAAAAAATTGTATCTACGTCATCAAATTCAAAATTAAACTCGAATTTAGGTCCAACAAAAGTGCCAAAGTTAAAAAGCATAAATAACGTAACAAGTACGCTTTGCCAATATTTACCTTTAAAAAGGTCGTTGCCGCCGAATAACGCTTTTCCTCGTTGTTTTAAAGTTTTTCTATCCATAATATTTTACCTCCTTCGGTATTATTTTGCTTTAATTCTGTAAACCTTTACACCGTGGGGTGCAACAGTTTCAGTAATTGCATCTGTAAGAGTGAAGCTTACGTTATCCCAAAGCTCTGTTACTTCAAATTCTTTAGCAAAGGGAAGATTAACGTAAGGGTCATTGTGAAGCTTGTAAATTGGTAAATTAAATATTTTTTCTGTGTTAGCTTTGTTTAAGAAGCAAACGGCAAGCTCGTTGTTTTCAAGGGGTTTGACGAGTATGACAGTTAAACCGACGGTGAAAATTCTTTTTGCCTGCAAGCCTAAACTATCCTGATCAATAGCAATAAGATT
>JAZUQS010000070.1:0-39280 GCA_045605825.1 Acutalibacteraceae bacterium | reverse complement strand
AACAGTCATGCAGCTGAAAGCCATAACGAGTGCAAGAACCAAGCTCAACAATTTAGTTGATTGTTTCATAAAGTTTTACCTCCATATTTTAGTACGCCAATACAAAAATACGCGTGCGTTAACAGTTAATACGCCTGACCGCAGTTACGCACTGTCTGCGGTTAAAAATATTTCTGTCGCACAGTCCCCCTTTCTTAGATTTCCGAAACTTGCATAAAACAAGTGGATTTACGATTTGACCGTGGGCTGAAGTCCGTCCGACTTATGTAAAGTGCACAGTCGCTTGATTGCTCAGAGCACATTAGCGGTGAGCGATAAGCCGACAACTTGAAAATAAGTATAGCTATCGACCGCTGCGCACTCAACCGCAGCTGCACCCTGCAGCATCGCTTTGTGCACTTAGCGCCCACACACTTTATAAGGGAAGAGAGGTACTGACCGCCCCAATCAAACAAAACAAAGATTCGGAAAAGCTTCAAGAAAGCAATAAAGGTTTCTTGAGCGAAGCCCCGCTTTCGCCAACTTGTTGGCACTGTCCGTTGCGACGTAAGGAGCAACGGACCGCCGGCGAAAATTCCAACCGAACATTTGTTTTGTTTGACCGGGTTGTGCCTCTTTACGAAAAAGACGAAAATATCGTTTTTTTCGTATGAGGGCATAATACCCCCACTACCCCAACCTTATGGTCATAGTAATAATACACCACCGCCGTCAAGTTTGTCAATAGTTTTTGCAAAAAAATATAGTATTTTATTATATATAATATGTCGCACGCGGGCGCGAGACGAAAAGCATAGAAAAACAAGTGTGTTTTCGCTATGTTTTTTGGTTGTTTTGCACATAGCAAATCAAAGCAACAGTAAGGAACATCTCCATGGGTGTTCCACGAAAGTGAAGTTATCCGTACGGTAACGTACGACGGTAACTTAATCATATCGCTTTATAATGCCAACGCAGTTCCGCCATTCCTCACTCCTCACTCCTAACTCCTAACTCCTCACTCAACCACGCACGCGTATTTTTGTATTGGCGTACTAAAATATGGAGGTAAAACTTTATGAAACAATCAACTAAATTGTTGAGCTTGGTTCTTGCACTCGTTATGGCTTTCAGCTGCATGACTGTTATCGGTAACGCTGCTCTTGTTAAAAGCGAAGTTACGTGGGATAACATTGATGACGCTAACTTATCAGCCGAACAGGTTGCTGACCTTGCACTCGACCTTGTAGACAACGATCTCCTCGCAGGTATGGAAGCAATTGACCTTTCTATCCTCGGCGAGCTCAGACTCAACAAGATTGACTACATCTGCGAAGACATTAGTGATCTTACAGGTGGTTTCGTTTGGACAATCGGTAAAGGCCTTCTTGGTGACCTTGGTGATATGGACTTCAGCCCCATTAAAAACAAATCAAGAAGCCAGGGCGATTTACAGATGATTAAAAACGTTGTTAAGCTTGTTGGTAATGACAACAACTCATCAATTCTTTCAAAAATTGCTTACGGTATCGGTACCAGCAACGGTATCAGCCTTGGTCTTGTAGGTAACTTCCTTGACCTTGGTGATATCGGTGATTTACTTGGCGATATTCCTAAGTTAGTAAGAACTTTGGTTTATGACTTGCTTATCCACGGTTCATACGGTTATGATAAGAATGCAGAAGAGCTTGACAACAACATTCCTTTCTCAAACTTGGATGTTTTGGTTAACACAGCTATTAACAACCTTCTTATCAATCCTCAGGATTATGATTATAACCCTGATACAGATGAGAAAGTTTGGGATATGAAATCAGTTATTCTTCCCGGCTACGCTGCAGATCCTGACAGACACGTTTTCGATCTTACTCAGGATTCAGTATTTGGTGCACTTGATATTCTTGCACAGTATGCTATCGACGATATCGGTATCAACGCTCTTAACAACAACCTTAAGAAAGCTCTTATGAAAGCTGTTGAAGCTGACCTTGTAGAAATCGACGAAGCAGTTCTTCCTGCAGCTGTTGCAGCAGATTTCGAAATTGATGTATCAGAAGATGAAAAATCATATGTAAACTACGTTGCATATGACCGTGTGTGCAAAGACGGTACAAACTGGTACTACACAACTGTTGAAAGAGAAGATATGATTGGTGAAAACGGTGATCCCGTTGTTGACGAAGATGGCAACGTTCAGACAGAACGTGTACGTAAGTACTTCAAGGTTAACATGGCTGCTGCTAACGAGTTTGCAAGTCTCATTAACTGGGATTGGTACTTCGTAGGTAGCGAAGGTGGCGAAGGTACACCTCTTCTTTACGAAGACATCCTTTCTATCGACGGCACAATCGCAGGAGGTATTAACCACCTTATCTCAATCGTATTCGAAAATGCTCTTGTTGATTCAGTAAAAGAAGACTTCGAAACAGTTACTGGTGATACATGGATTGACGGCGGTAATGAAAATCTTACAGATAACGTTACTCGTGTTGTTAAATATCTTCTTGCTAACTTCGGTGACAAGATTTTCGGTTCTGATTCAGCATATGCAGAGATTCCTTATGAAGAACTCGAGCCTATGTCAGTTGTTGACATCGTTGCTATGATCGGTCCCGGCTTCTTCCAGGATGTAATGCCTCAGATTATTATTCCTAAGAATGCTGACGGCACATACGCTTTCCACCAAGATGTTCAGATTCTCGAATTCGGTGCACTTGTTATCCGTGAATTCGCAACTGACATTACTCCCAATGTTAACTACGATTCATTCATCTTTGAAGCTGGTAATGTAAAATCCGCTAACGACAGATTATTCAAAGAATATGATGTTGAAGGCTGGTTCAACGTTATCCTTAACATTGGTCTTGATATCGGTTACACATATCTTAACCAGATTACAAACTTCAACACAGCTATTCCTGCTGCAGGCATCACAGAAGATCGTTGGCAGGATATGCTTGATGATGCTATTATGTGGGCAGTTAACTATGTAAGTGACGGTACAAACAGCGTTCTTATGGGTATGGATCCCGCAACAGTTGGTGCAATTGACGGTCCTCTTACAAAGCTTAGCTACATCCTTAATACAATCCTTCCTCTTGGATTCATTAACGGTTGTGCAGGCGACTATGCAGTAGACCTTAACGTAGTTCTTCAGCACCTTAAGGATTTCTTTGCTACATTCGACCTTTCAATCATCACAGGCTTCTTCGGCAGAAGTGAAGAATACAATATTCTTAATGAGCCCGTAATTCCCATGGTTCTTAGCCTTGTGAACCGTATTCTTAACCTTGTATTTAACAATACAGCTGTTATTACACACTCTAATACATTAGAAAGTGTTATCAGCCAGGCAAACCTTAAGTCTACTGTTCAGAAGCTCCTCAGAGCTCTTAACAACAGAGCAAGCTCTACAGGTCTTCTTGAAAGTGCTCTTCCCGTTGTTGGTAAGCTTATCAAAGGTTGGGGTACAGAACAGAACTTTAACACTCCTCAGATTTCACTTTCAAGATCTATCGATCTTACAAACGGTGCTACAACAGAAGCACAGACTGTTAACATTCGTAATGCATCTGACGGTGTTTGGAGACACTACAGAGACGCAGCAGGTAACGAATATACTGACAACCAGTATCAGATCGTTATCAAGAGCGTAGTTGCTAACGACGAGATGGGCGAAAGCGGTTCATCTGCTTACGTTACAATCGGTTCTTTCACAACAAACAACATTGACTACGGTCAGTCAGGTTCATTCACTTACACAGCAGCAAACGTTCCTGCAACAGGTGCTCTTGTGAGATTTGACATCGGTTACCAGGTTCTTGGTGAAGATGGTGCGGCTATGGCTAACGGCAAGATTTTCTATGCTAAGAGCTATGCATGGCTTAACTACAACCCCACTAACGCTGGTACAGCAATAACAAATGATTCTGAACTTATTCATACAGCTATTTATACACCTCAGTACGTTGGTCTTAAAGCTGCTACTGAAGATGACGGTGCAGCTATTAAAGCTCTTTCAACATCGTACTTTGGCCGTGACTATAAGTTCTGTACAAAGTCTCAGACCGGTAAGGTTACAAACAACTCCGGTACAGTAGACGGTCTTACATTCGCTTCATTGTCACAGGAATTTGCTAACAATGATAAGGGTCGTTATGCTCGTGACGTTCGTAACTTCGACAGCTATGTTCATAACCTTGTTAACGAAGATGGTGAATCAACATCTGATAACTACACAGTTCAGGGTGCTGTTAATGTTGCAACATTCACAGCAGCTAACAAGACCTCTGGTTCAAAATCAGACTTCTCTATCACTTTGACAGACAAAGACGATAGCTTAAATACTACATTCTCACTCATCTACTATGATGATGTTTACTACAACAAGCTTAATTCTCTTGCAGCTAACGAAATGGATGCTGTAAGACTTGCAGCTGACTACAACCTTGAAGGTACATTCTACACGAATGACCTTCTTACAACAGCTAACACAACTGATGATGAAGGCGAAATCGTATTCCGTGATACTAACTTCACAGCTTATGCATGGATTTCTCCTGACGATACAGGTTACTATGCAGCCGGCGAAGCTCCCACAACTTATGCAGATACTGCTGTTACAGTAACTGATAAGAATGAGGACGAAGTAGCTATCGCAGGTAAAGTTACAGTTGACGGTAAAGAAATTGCTGTTAAGAAGGTTACAGTTATTGATTGCGGTACAGCTATCAACAACTACGTTGCTGCATTCGTTCCCGGTATCCGCGGTGGTATGCAGACTTGGAACGCAAACTCAGTTTATAACTTCCAGGCTCTTTATGAAGCATTCTATGTATCTTCTAACGACGTTGGTTACTGTAAGAAATCTACAGAACAGATTGTTGCTGAAGGCAACGGTGATAACATCGATGCTGCTGTTGCAACTCTTAAGGCAACTCTTAAGACTGTTGAAGAAACATACACAGACAGCTATGACTTTACAGACTATAAGATGTACAGACTTAACCGTCTTAACGATGCTCGTGACGATGCATGGTACTACGTAAATCTTCAGAATGATGCTTCTAACGCAACAGTTGCTGAAATCGACGAGACATTCCCCTATACATGGATCAATGAGGATGACCTCAGAGCTCTTGTTAAGGGTGACGTATACGCAGATAACATCCTTGCTCTTCTTGAGAAGATGGATGAAGAAGAAATCAAGAGCACAGCTAAATGGCTTGAAGATAAGAAGCTTGAATATCAGAGCGCAACTCTTCTTGACGTTGAAATGGCTCAGAACTACCTTGAACTTACTTCACAGCGTCTTCTTACCAGAGACCACGGCGTTCTTACAAACTTCCTTGCAGACGAAATTGCATCTGCAGAAGCTATGGTAGGCGCTCAGAGCGAATACACAGAACGTAGCTGGGCTAAGTATTCAGCAGCTCTTCAGACAGCTAAGGACGTTCTTAATGCAGCTAACGGTAAAGTAAGAAGCCAGATGACTGTATTTGATGCTAAGTATGAGCTTATGTGCTGCCGTAACGAGCTCGTTAAGGTTGCTGACGAGGCTGACTACTCAGAACTCGAAGCACTTATCAGCCAGGCTACATTTGCTCTTCAGAACCAGAACCTCTACAACAACACTCCTAAAGATTTCGGTAGAGTTCTTGCAGAGCTTGGTTACCACACATTTACACAGGGCGATTTCGAAAACTTCGAACTCTTCCCCGGTTCAGCTATTTACGTAAATACAGAGCCTTACGGTAAGGATCAGCAGGCTGAAATCGACCAGGCAGCTTACGAGCTTAAGGTTGAGCTTGCTAAACTTAAATTCAATGGCGTAGAAGTTTCAGGTGCAGGCGTTGCTGACGAAACACTCGTTGAAGGCGACGCAGAAGCAGGTATCGAAGCAGTTGTTGCTAAGGTAGCAAGAATCGGTGCTCTTCTCGATGCTAATGCAGTTAAGGATCTCTTCTCTGCTACAGCTGACGGTGCAAACGTTACTAAGGACCTTATCAATGTTTCTGACGATACAGTTTACACTGTTGACACAGACCTTACAGGCTTCGCAGGTACAGATGCTACTGTTACATTCTACACACTTGTTACTGTAGACGGTAACGACGTTAAGATTCCCGTTGCAACAGTTAAGATCGTTGTTGAAGGTGATATCAACGGTGACGGTGTTATCAACGTTCTCGACGCTTCAATTGCTGAACTCGCTTCTAACTCTCATGCAGAGCTCGAAGGTTGCTTCTTCCTTGCAGCTAACCTTGATACAGCTTCTGAAGGTATCGTAGCTAAAGACTATTCAGCAGTTCTTAACAAAGCTCTTGCAGCTTAAGTGAATTTCAAACAAATAACGGTTATTTCACGAAAGTGATTTATACAAAATCCCTTGAAACGTAAATAACAAAGCCTGCCCGTTGGGGCAACTCAGCGGGCAGGGGATATATAGTATTATATATACATTATATATATGTCGCTTGTGAAAACGTTTTAAGCGGTGCAGTCGAAAGACTGCTTTGGAGAGAAATTGAAAAAATAATTCCCTTAGGAGGCAAACAAATGTCTAAGACAAGAAAGATTCTTAGCCTCGTTCTTGCTCTCGCTATGATAGTTTCAACATTTGCAGTTTCTGCATTTGCTGCTGCTTCATACGAGTCAGACGAAGACATTGAGGCTGGAAAGTACAATCAGACTTGGGCACTCAGTGGACCTGCTGACAACGGCGATAACACTTACACAGTAGACGTTAATCTTACAACTGATTATGCTACAGGTGCTATCCAGTTTGTTCTTACAAACACTGCAGCTGCTTCAGTTACTTACAAGAGCATCGCTCTTGGTGATGCAATTCCTTCAGGTTCTGATACTGATGCTAATGTACCTGATTACAATGCTCAGATTTCTGCTTTTGAAAAGGTTTATGATGACGGTACCAGCAAGGTAACAGTTATGATTATCCCCACAACAGAAAACGTTAGCACAATTTCAGCACAGGCTATCGACGGCGTTGTTGCAAAGGTTACCTATACTCTCGTATCAGGTTCTGCAACTATCGCTCTCGATAACAACCCCTCTTCAGCAACTAACCCTGCCGGTACTCTTATCGCAGGCCGTGCTTCTGACGGTAACCTTGTTACAAGTGATATGATCACAGGTCAGAACGTTGCTGTTACAGAAGGCGCAGAATCCGTTACAATCGGTTCTTCTGCTCTTCCTTCAGACCTTGCTGTTAAGGCTTCATTACCTGCAAATGCAACAAATATTATAATTGATACCAATAAAACATTTGATAAAAAATATGATGGTGTTGTATATGGTTATACAGGTAAGTCATTTATGAATACTACTTACCTTACAAACAGCCTTGAAGCAACAAACGAAGGTACTCTTACATTTAGCCGTTCAATTGGTAAAACAGGTTACGGTACAGGTACAGTTATTACTGTTACAGGTAAAGACGGTGGCACAAAGAATTACGTTGTTGTTATTTTCGGTGACTGCGATGGTAACGGTCTTGTAAATACAGCTGACGTTACAGCTGTTAAAGCTGCAACTAAGGATGTTGCAACATATCCTAACAATTCTGTAAGAAGAATGGCTTGTAATGTTGCTGTAACAACTGTTGCTACCATGCTTCACACTGTTAACACAGCTGACGTTACTGCTGTTAAGAGTATTGCAGGTACAGGTTCTATCAACATGGCTACTCATGTTACAAACTTCTCTACAAAGTGTACAACTCAGTATGCTTAATTTTAGCTAAACAAAATTTAGGAGGAAAACTATAATGAAATCTTTTAAAAAGGCTTTAGGTGTAGTTCTTGCACTTACATTGCTTTTTAATGTATTCGCTATGAGTGTTTCCGCAGCCTACCCCACAGATGCAGTTGTTGAACTCGGTCTTACATTAGACAAAGAGGTTTATGCACCTGGCGATGAAGTAATTGTTACTTTCAACGTTAAGGCTTTGGATTCACTTACCAGCGGTATTCAGATAGCTGGTCAGTATGAAATCGGTTACAATTCAGCAGTAATTGGACCTATCAGCACTGGTGTTGACCTTCAAAATGACCATGCTTACGTTCCTGCAGCTGGACACGAAGCTCCTTTTGATAATGCAGCTTCTCAGGTTATGCATTCCAGCGACCTTATAGGTCTCGCGATGTCTGATATTTATCCTGAGGATAAAGCAGCTTATGGTTGGGATAGTATCATTGGTTATTGGGTTGCAACATTAGCAGGTTCAGAAATTTTCGTTAATTGCGAAAATGATGCTTTTGCAACAGGTTCAATTAAGATGAAAATCGCTGATGATGCAGCTCCCGGAACATATACAATCGGTTTGAACCAGTATGGTTATGATAACTATAATGCTTATGTTTCTGACCAGGCTTTCCTTGGACTTTATGGTACAGGTGCAGATATGGGATTTGAAGCACCTTATGATGGTTATCTTTATGACTGCGGTACTGTAACATTCACAGTTGGTTCTGGCAAGATCATCTTCCACGAAAAAGCTCAGCACAAGGTTAGCGCTACAACAGCTGAAAAAGCTACTCTTGGCTTCGTAGGTGAATTCGATAGCACAGATATCGGCGGCTTCACATTCGTTGAAGGCAGCAACAAGACTCTTGCTAACGTAACAGCAGTTGGTGTTACACTTGAAATCGAAGGTATGGATTCTAACACATATACAACTGATACTGTTTATACAAAGGGTGGCACAGAGTACAACTTCCGTGCAATTCTTGAAAATCTTCCCCTTGATCAGTATGGTGATGCTAAGATTGAAGCAACATACTTTATCACATACCTTAAAGATGGCGCATCAACTACTGAATATTCAGACACCGTTGAATTTACAGCAAACGGTATTATCAACGATTAATTTAATGATTTCGAAAGCTTACGAAAAAGCGGATTTTAAGGTTGTTGAATTTGAAATTGAAGATGTTTTAACAACTTCAACAGTAGTTCATACAACAACTCAACCGAGTACCACTCTTCCCGGTTCAACCGGCGGCGGTGTTAACATCGGCGGCGGTGGTAGCGGCGATATAATTATCGATTTTTCCGACTTTTTCCCACAGTGAATTCAATTACTAAGATATTGAAAGGAGTATTTTTTTACGATGAAAAAATACACAGCACCTGAGCTCGAAATCATGGAGTTCGAGCTCGAGGATGTACTCACTCTTTCAGTTGGTACAGATGGTGAAGGTACCCGCATTCCCATGCCTGAAGACGATTGGGCATAATCTGACTGAATGACTAAATATCCTTACTTGCTGCGGCAAGTAAGGATGTGAGGAAACCTCATAATGACAAACAATAGCAACCCGAGGGCAACCTCGGGTTGTGATTTTAAAGCGGTGATAATATGTCCAAATTTCAATTAAACGATTTACTGCCCTTTATAGAAGAAGCTTTCAAAATGGGTAAGGATTTTCAAATCCCTATAACAGGTACAAGTATGCTACCTCTTCTTGTACAAGGAAGAGATTTTGTTAAAATTGTAAAATGTGAAAGAAAACTAAAAATAGGGGATATACCGCTTTACAGACGTGACGACGGTCATTTTGTTTTACACAGAGTTGTAAAAATTGAAAAAGACGGCACTTACACAATGTGCGGTGATAATCAGATAATTCTTGAAAAGGGAATAACTGATAAAAATATAATAGGTTTAGTTAAAACTCTCATAATTGACGGAAAGGAAATAGACGTAGAATCCGATTCTGAGTATATTAAATATAAAAACAAGTACGTAAAAAACGTTAAAACTCGTTATCCAAAACGACGTATAATATCATTAATAAGAAAATAAATTACTTTTTCTATAAAGAAAAATAAAAAAAGTATTGTAGATATAATAATTTTATGGTAAAATAATTTGAATTCATAAAAAGGAGAAGAAAAAATGGCTTACGAAGAGAAAAAAGCTTCTTACGTTGAAGAAATGGGTCTTGAGCCTATTCTTAAATTAGTGCGTCAGCTTATCAAAAAATGGTGGCTTATTGTTGCTTTCGTTTGTGTTTTTGCAATTGCAGGCTTCAGTATAGCACAAATCACTTATAAAGAATCATACACTTCAAGTATTATTTTTAACGTTTCAAATAAGGATAGAGATATCGTTGGTTCAGCAGGTACATATACTACCGTCAGCGATGCTCAAGCTTCAGGTTATATCGCTAATAACTTTAAGGTTCTTATCCAAAACGGTAACGACTTTATTACTAAAGTTCAGGATATTGTTACAACAACAACAGGGCAGGAATATCCAAAAAACTACCTCCGTTCTCTTATAAACGTTGAGGTTGTTACTGATACGACTCTTATTAACGTAACAGTCAGAGCAGATTCTGAAGAATTAGCATACGCAGTTTCAACTGCTATTCAGAGCGTATACCCTGAATTCTCAAAAGATATTTTCCCAACCGCTGATATCAGTGTTGCTGATAATGCTACTAAAGCTCAGCTTGCCAGCGACTCGTCTACACTTATTTATACAGCAATAGGTTTAGTTGCAGGTGCTGTTCTTGCAGTTCTTATTATTCTCATCAACGGCAGAATTCAGAACAAGCTTTTCTCAACAGAAGATATTAAGAGAAATTTCAATATAAATATTCTTGCTACTGTTTCTGATATTAAGGGTAAGAAAAAGAATTCTAACGGCAGACTTCTTATTACAGATAAAAATGTTGGTCTTCCCTTTATCGAAACCTTTAAGCTTATAAGAACAAAAATTGAAAACGTTAAGCTTAAAAAGGGTTATTCAGTTTTTGCAATCACCAGTTCAACAGAAAGTGAAGGTAAAACAACTTGTTCTGTTAATACTGCACTTTCTCTTGCAAAGAGTGGTAAATCCGTTCTTCTTATTGACGCTGACTTAAGAAAACCCGCTGTCTGCAAAACCTTAGGTATCAATATCGAGGGTGACAAGGGTGTTTATGACATCGTTACAGGTAAAAAGAAATTCGAAGAAGCAGTTAAATATATCGAAAAGCTTAACCTTTATCTGCTCGTTTCTTCTGTTGCAGTTCAGGATCCTTCAGAAACACTTGCATCAGATGCGATGGCTGAAATCATTAAAGAAGCAAGAAAGAATTTTGATTACGTAATCGTTGACTGTCCTCCTGCAGGTGTTGTTGCTGATGCTGCTATCGTTGCAAACTACACTGATACAATTATATTTGTTACTGCTGAAGAAAGAGTTTCAATTCCTCAGATTGAATACGCTCTTAGCGATCTTGTTACAGCTAAGGCTGAAATTCTTGGTTGTATTTATAACCGTGCAGGCAGAGGCTTTGCAAAAATCGGTTCTGAAAAAGCAGGCGGTTATTTCTCAAACCGTTACGGCGGATATTACGGTTCATCGTATTACTACGGCAGCCATAGCAAAAAGAGAAGATAAAATCAAAAAAACTGAACTTAAAAAGAGGTTGACTTGGGGTCGGCCTCTTTTGTTTTTTATCAAGTGCTTTTCGTCAAAAGTTATAAAAAAACAGAGGTATTTTTTTCAACAGATATGAGAATAACTATTGATTATTTTTCTCATTTGTAGTATCATATGATATGTGGTGTAGTCTAATTTAGGGTAAGTCTGCCCTTTTCTCGAAAAATATGTTATTTTTCATAAAATTTTTAGATATTTACACTTTCCAAGTATATATTACTTTTATAATATGGAGGCTTTTTTATGGCGCTTGAATTACCAAAGTTTGGAAAAAAAGGTGAGGGCTCAGTTAGTAAGTCGAAGCCTGATATCGCTTTAAAGATAACCAATTTCTTTGATAAAAACCCAATGATGAAAATCATTATTCCGGTAATACTTTTTATCATTCTTGTTGCAGTTATTTTATTTGTTATTTTAGGTGATAAAATTCTTCTTCAAGATAACGAAGCGTTGCCGGAGGATGTTACCGCAAACGCAAATCAAGTTGAGGTTATACCCGGTAATAACGTTATTCAAGATAAAGTTATTGTTGACCTTATTGACAGTGACCCGCTTTCACCCGATATTTTAGCATCTGCAAAATACACAGGTTACGTTACAGGTTCAAGCGGTCTTAAAACTGCTCTTATTCAAATAGGCTCGCAAAACGACAGTCTCATTCTTTCGGTTGGTGAAACGGTTGGCGATTCCGATTGGGAACTTATTGAAATAACAAAAGATTACGTTGTATTTAAGGCTGGCGAAACTACAAAGAAAATTCAGCTTTCTTAATCAAATTCGCCATTAAAATAATAAACAATATATGTTACATATATAATAGGGGGACTATCCAATGAAAACAAACAAAAGAAAGATGAGGTCAATAGGCGTTTTCGCTCTTGTTCTCGTGTTGCTCATGAGCACGGTTTTACCGCTTACAGCAGCAGGAAGCGCTATTGACGAAGCAATGGTTACATACACGGTTAAAGCCGGCGATACACTTTCTTCAATCGCTGCTGCTCACGGTGTAACCGTTTCAAAAATCGTAGACGAAAACGGAATTTCAGCTTCTGCAGACCTTTACGTAGGTCAGGAACTCGTTATTCCAGGTGCGTTATCAGTAGAAGATGACTCAACAACAGTTTACGGCTCTTCAAGCAAGATTTCTATTAATTTCAAGAATGCAGATCTTATCGGTGCTCTTGAAACTGTTCTTGCTCACACAGGTTACACAATGATATTCAAGGGTACAACAGCTACTATTGAACAGCTTGCTCTTGAAAACGTAACTCCTCTTACAGCTATTGACTATATTCTTCGTATGGTTGATATGACTTACATAAAAAATGATAATATTATTTACGTAGGTACAGCTTCGGATCTTAACTCAAGCTTTATTGACAGTAAGGCTCTCACCAGATTCCAGCTTAAATATATTTCTACAGAAACTCTTACATCTCAGCTTTCTACTTTAGGTGTTACAGTTCAGCTTGTTAAGGTTGATATCAATCTTAGAGAATTCTGGATTAGCGGTTATCCTATGGAGCTTGCTAAGGTTAACGAGCTTATTAAAACTCTTGATAACAAAAATAACCTTACTGTAGGTAGTGCAAGTATCAGCTCATACCTTTCTGCTGTTGAAATGCAGTATGTTACAGCTTCAGAATTCAGTAGCTTACTTACCTCCTTAGGCTTACATGCAGGTATTACAATGAGTGCTCATCCTATGACACTTTATGTATATGCTACCGGTGATGCTTATAACGATATTATGAATATCAAAAAGCTCGTTGACGTTCCGGATGCTAATGTATCTCTCGGAGACGGTACAGGTGACAATGCGGGCGATAACGCAGGTGATAATGCAGGTGCTGACAGTGAAGTTGTAATTACAGACGGCCAGACATCACTTGTTAAGGTTGACCTTCAGTACATAACAAAAGATACTGCAAAATCAATTGTTGATACATTTGGTTATGAAGTTGATATCCTTGGTCTTGATCTTTATGAAAAGAGATTGTGGGTACAGGGTGAATCAAATGAAGTTAATGATGCAGTTGCTCGTATTAAAGAAAACGATACTGCTGAAAATGATTCTGCTAAAACATTCTTCACATATGAACTTCAGAATATCGTTGCTTCTGAGCTTCAGAGCAAAATCGGTTTCGTTAATATGGATGGTGTTGAATTCTACTTCGGTTCTTATCCCGAGCTTACAAAATCAATTATGGTTTACTGTCCCAACAACAAGGTTGACGAAGTAAAAGAAATAATTGCTTCTCTTGATAATAACTTAGGTGATATGTATTATCCCATCGCTACAATTACAGATTCTGCAGAGCTTACAGTTCTTGCAGCAAAAGAAGAACTTGTAGTTAAACTTATCAATAATCCTACTATTTCAGTTACATCATTTGAACTTTCAGGCGACCTTGATCCCTCTGATGAAGGCGTTAAGTATGTTCTTTATGTTCTCGAATCTCCCGAAAATATTGACCTTATTATGAATATGTGGGGACTTGTAGGCTAATTTACACTTTGGAGTGACAGTTTGTGGAGTTTTTAAATCAAACCAGTAATTATCCGATAACTCTTGAACAATTACTTAGATTAACAGTTGAAAAAAAGGGCTCTGACCTTCATATAGTTGTAGGTATGCCCCCTTGTATCAGAATAGACGGCGACATCGTTAAGCAGGACTTTCCCCCTATGAGTCCTGCCGACGTTGAAGCAACATTGATGCAAATTCTTACAGAAAAGAATAAAAGAGACCTTAAAGAAAATCTTGAGCTTGATATTTCATACGCTGTTCCTCAGTGTGCTCGTTTCAGAGGTAACGTTATTGTTCAACGCGGTACTCTTGCCGCTGTTTTCAGAGCAATTCCCTTTGAAATTCCGACTCTTGATAAATTAGGTTTACCTGCCGACGTTAGAAGACTATGCTCACTTCCCCGTGGACTTATTCTTGTTACAGGTCCTACGGGTAGTGGTAAATCCACAACTCTTGCGGCAATGTTAAATCATATGAACATAAACTATGAATATAACATAGTTACAATTGAAGACCCTATAGAATTCTTACATTCACATAAGCGTTCAATCGTTAGACAGCGTGAATTGGGTGGCGACACTCATAGCTTTAACAATGCTTTAAGAACTGTTCTCCGTCACGACCCTGACGTTATTATGATCGGTGAAATGCGTGACCCCGAAAGTATCAGTATCGCTCTTACAGCTGCTGAAACGGGACACCTTGTTCTCTCTACCCTTCATACACAGACAGCTCCATTAACGATCGCACGTATTATTGACTCTTTCCCCAGTGAACAGCAAAACCAGATTCGAAGCCAGCTTTCAAACACGTTAAGAGCTGTTATTTCTCAGCAGCTTTTACCCCGTATAGGTGGCGGTCGAGTTTCTGCAGTTGAATATATGGTTGATACACCTGCTATTCGTAATATGATTCGTGAGGGTAAAGACCACCAGATTTACAGTACAATGCAGACTGCTCAAAAAGAGGGTATGCAGACTATGGACCAAGCTCTTCTTAAGCTTCTCAGAGATCAAAGAATCACAAGAGAGTCAGTTATGGAAAACTGTGTTGAAAGAGCTGAAATTCTCAGACAGATGCAGATGTATTAATTCTTATATCCAGATGACTAAAAGGAGGCAGACTCTTGGAATTTACGTATGAAGCGCTAAACCGACAAGGTCAGTCTATAACCGGTAAGGTTGTTGCCGAAAACACCTCCGAAGCTTACGAAAAACTTCGTGAGGCCGGTGTTGTTGTTACAACTCTTAATGAAGTTAAGGGTGCAGGTGTAAAAAAGAAAAGATCTAAAAAGATTCCTCTTGCGGATATGTCAATGTTTGCAAGACAGCTTGCGGCTATGATTAGTGCAGGTATTCCTGTTACTCAAGCTATGCAGACACTTGTTTCTCAGACTACTAACCAGACTCTTGCTAATGCAATTAAAAATATAGCTGAAGACGTTGAGGGCGGTGCTGCTCTTTCAGAAGCCTTTACCGCACAGAAGCCCGTTTTCTCCGACTTGTTCTGTTCAATGATAGCAGCCGGTGAAATGGGTGGTATGCTTGATAAAACTCTTCTTGCTATGTCAAACCAGTTACATAAAGATAAACAGCTTAAGGACTCAGTTAAATCTGCAACGTCATATCCTAAAATGGTTGGTTCATTTGCGATTATTATCCTTATAGTTATGCTTATTTTCATGGTTCCAACATTCCAGGGTATGACTTCAACAGTTGAAGATTTAAACCCGATTACAGAGTTTATTTACTTCTTATCAGAGTCGTTGCGTGCTTATTGGTACATAATTTTCCCTGCTATCATTGCAATCATCTTCGTAATTATAAAAATAGTTAAATCTCCACCCGTTCAGCATATTTGGGAAAATCATAAAATGCAATGTCCCATAGTTGGTGAGCTTATTACAAAAACAATTCTTGCTCGTTTTTGCCGAATTTTCGCAACACTTATTGCCGGTGGTGTTACCGCTGTTAAAGCTCTTGAAACTGCAGGTCCTACTTCAGGTTCACGTCTTGTTTCAGAAGCAGTTACAAAGGCTATCAGTGAAGTTGAAAACGGTAGAACAATTCACGAAGCCCTCGATGAATCGGGTCTTTTCCCACCAATGCTTATTGGTATGATAGCTATCGGTGAAGAAGCAGGTACACTTCCTACCATGCTTGACAAGGTTGCTGAATTCTACGAGGAAGACGTTGATACAATCGCTAAAAACTTAGGTTCAATTCTTGAACCGATTATGCTTGTTGGTCTTGCAGGTATCGTTGGTTTCCTTATCATCGCCCTTTACCTTCCTGTTTTCCAGGCAGCAACTGCAACTCCGGCATAAAAAGCCCCGAATATAAAAATTAAATTCTTAAATCCTTTGCAAGGGAGAATGATACAATGGCAAAAGTAAACAGTGCTATCGGCATTGAGTATAACTCTCACGAAGTAAGAGCAGTTGAGCTCGTAAAAAATGCCGGCGGCTCTTATGAAATCAAAGCTTTCGGTCGTGAGGTTTACGGCAATAACGTTACTGCAAACGGGATTATTTCCGATAGCAGTCTTTTCACAGTTGCACTTAACGACCTTATAACAAGAGGTGGCTTTACAAATGATGCTCCTGTTGTTGTGGGTGTAAATAACGAAAACGTAATTATGCGTTACGCAACCTTCCCCAAGGTTCCGGATGATAAATTAAGAAGCGTTATAACAATGCAGGCTCAGGATTTCATTCCTGTTCCCGTTAGTGAGTTAGGTCTTGATTTCGTTGTTATTGACGAAACAACTGACGATGATGATCAGCCTGCGCTTAATGTTCTTCTCGTTGGAGCAAGAACTATGATGCTCCAAAATATTATTCAGAGCTTTGAAAACTCAAAGCTTGAAATTGTTGATATTGACAGTTCTTTCCTTGCATGGTGTCGTATAGCTATTGATGAAGCAAAAGATGATGAAACATTTGGTTTTTTAAATCTTACTGATGACGTTCTTGATTTCGTTGCAATAGCTGATAAAGAAATAAAAATGGTTCGTTCGATTAACATACCCGATCGTGCTATGATTGAAGTTAAAAAGGCATTTAATGATCCGGAAGAATTAACAAGCATGGAATTAGAAACTATTGCAGATCTTCTTTATTCAGAACTTTCTTCTTCAATAAACTATTTCCAAATGCAAACAGGCTTCATTATGAATTCGGTTCTCTTTAAGGCAGCAACAGAGCTTGAAGAAAGAATTTTAGAAAAACTTAACGAGAAATCTTATGTTCCGCTTACAATTCCTAAGTTTTATAACGAATATTCAACTGCATCTTTTGATGCAAGTGATTATGCAGGCTGTATAAGTCTTGCAAAGGTTGCATTGGAGGGTTAAGCAGTGAAATATAAAGTTAGTTTGCTTCCGGAGTATAACAGGAAGCGTTTGAATAACAAGAAAAAGTTAGAGAAAATTAAGGTGTTAGCTTTAGCTGTTTTAATGGTATTGCTCGTTTTGATGGTTGTTGTTATCGGTATGAGAACGTTCGCTGAAAAGAAACTCGACGAAGCACAGGCACTTAACAACGAGTATTCACAGAAAGTTGCAGAGCTTGAGCAGTTCAGAACAATCAATGCAAATCTTCAGCAAAAAGTTCAGCTTATTGAAAGCATTCAGGTTGATGAGCCTGCCCTTGCAAACTTCCTTGCAACAATAAGCAATCTTAACCATGCAGGTATTTCTCTTGATACAATTGACTGTTTTGATTGGAAGACTCTTAGAACCTGTTCAATAACAGGTAGGGCAAATTCCCGTGAGCAGTATCTTGCATTTGAAAATGAGCTTAAAGGCATTGAAGGCGTAAGCACAGTTGTATGTACATCGTATACGAGTGGTGCAGGTACAACAGACGGTCTTGCAACATTTACAGTAAGTATAACTTGTTCCGGTGGTGCTGCAGTTGTTACAACAACAGAGGCTACTACTGAAGCAACAACCGCAGCAGAATAACGAAAGGAGAATTGGTTTTGAAAGGCAAAAAAATTAATACTAAAGAAATCACAAACTCTCCTTACTTTATAACAGGCCTCTTGGTTTTAGTTATACTTCTTGTTATAGGCGGTATCGTGTTCTTTATGATTGATATCAATAATATTAAAGCAAGTATTGTAGAAACAAGGCTTCAGTATCAAGAAAATATCCGTCAAATCGCAATACTTGAGGAGCTCAGAGCTCAAAGTGAAAAAGCAGAAGAGCAGCTTGAAAAGTATAAAGGAATCCTTCCTGACGGACTTGGTGACGTATACGTTCTTGAGGAAGATGTAGTTGCTACTTGCAAAAACTTCGGTTTAACAGTAAAGAGCGTTCAGGTTAATCAGGTTTCTGCTGAAACTCAAGAAACATCCTTCAACCTTTCTGTAGAAGGCTCCTTCCAGAATATACATTCATATATGGCGTATATGTCAGGGCTTGAGCAGATGCATAGATTTGATTCTGTTTCTTTATCAAGAGTTATGGATGATGGATCTTTATACACAGCAAATATTACACTTGTAGTTCTTTCTCAGAATGGTGCAGACGGCATCGTTTTAAGTGTTGATAGTGCCGCATAATTTTAATACAGAAAACACAAAGGAGCAATTCTCTTGGCTAATATAAATATGGTAGTCCCCGGTAGCGTAGGTTATTTCCTTATAAAAAACGGTGCGATTACAGAAGAACAGTTGTTTGAAGCATTAAAAATTCAGGAAGAAGAAAAGGGCCTTATAGGTCACATTCTTGTAAACCTCGGTTATTGCCGTGAAGCTGATGTCGCACGAGCAATTGAAATGAAAACAGGTTGTAAATACGTTTCAGTTGAAGAGGTTGGTATCAACTTTGCTCTTGCAAACAGTATTCCTGCAGACATTATAGCAAAGCACGGAATTCTTCCTCTTTATCAGGATGAAAAGAAGCTCTTTGTTGTTATGCGTAACCCTAACGACGTTGTTACCCGTGACAACCTTTCTATCATTACCGGCGGTATGGAAATAGTTCCTCTTATTACTACCGATACAGAGCTTACAGCTGCTATTAATACTATTGTTAACAACGCATCTGCTATTGATACGTATGATGAGGAAGAATCAATTGATGAAGAACTTGCTTCTCTTGATGATCTTGCAGCAGATGAAAAACCTGCAGTTCAGCTTGTTAACCAGGTTATTACAAACGCCGTTAAATCAGGAGCATCTGATATTCATATTGAGCCATTAGAAAAAACTATGAGAATCCGTCTTCGTATAGACGGCGTTCTCCATGAAGTTCTTCAGCAACCTATTAAGCTCCATGCATCCGTTTCTTCTCGTGTTAAGGTTATCGGCGGTATGGATATTGCCGAAAGACGTATTCCTCAGGACGGTCGTACAACAGTTAAGGTTGACGATAGAACGTTCGATATTCGTATTGCTGTTCTTCCTTCAGTTTACGGTGAAAAGATTGTTATGCGTCTTTTGGAACGCGGTGCAAAATCAGTTCAGCTTAAAGACATCAGATTCTCAAAAGATCAGTCTGACCGTTTCATGAAGACAATTTTTATGCCTTACGGATTCCTTCTTGTTACAGGTCCTACCGGTAGTGGTAAATCTACAACTCTTTATGCTACTCTTTCAGAGGTTAGTGATATTTCAAAACACGTTATTACTCTTGAAGGCCCCGGGGGGGGTCGGAGGCCCGGCCTTTGTCAGGTTCAGATGAATACCCGTGCAGGTATGACCTTCGCAGCAGCTCTTCGTTCAGTTCTTCGTGCCGACCCGGATATTGTCATGGTCGGTGAAATTCGTGACGGTGAGACTGCGAAAATCGCTGTTGAATCTGCTCTTACCGGTCATATGGTTTTCTCAACACTTCATACAAACGATGCTCCCAGTGCTATCACTCGTCTTGATGAAATGGGTGTTGAGCCCTTCCTCACAGCTTCATCTCTCGTTGGTGTTCTCGCACAGCGTCTTGTTCGTGTGCTTTGCCCGCGTTGTAAGGAAGAAATGACTGTTACTTACCGTGAACTTCGTAACAGCATTGAGGATTTCCCCATTCCCGAGGGTAAAACTCTTGATGATACAACAGTTGTTTACAGTCCCAAAGGATGTATTGCTTGTAGTAATACCGGCTATAAAGGCCGTCAGGGTGTTTTCGAATTCCTTCAGGTTACAAGAGAAATGAAAGAGCTTATTCTTAAACGTTCAGGTGTTGCTGAAATTAAAGAATTAGCTATTAAGCAGGGTATGCATACTCTTCGTCAAGAGGGTATTGATAAAATTCTTGAAGGAACAACTTCAGTTGAAGAAGTTCTTCGTGTTATTGTTTAATTTGTTTCATAAACTACAAAAATATAATCTTTATTTTAAGAGGGTGAGTATATGAAAATATTGGTTAAGAGAAACGGTATTGCTTTGATGGCAGTGCTTGCGATTTTACTTGTCTTGACAATGCTTATCCCGATTATGTTTACAATGTCTGATACTGCCGTTAAGTCAGCTATGGAAGGGACGGATGCTCAAAGAGCTGCGTACCTTGCCCGCACTATGATTGAGATGACCGTAGCCGCATTCGAAGATACTTATGATGATGCGGAGGATAATCCTTACGGCCCTCAAGGTGCAGTATTAACAAAATTTTATGAACAGTTTAAGTCGATGGATGCTCAAAGGCTTTATATGTACAGAGTAGATTCTGTTGAATTTCCTACCGAGCCCAAACGAATTGACTTTGTTAATGACGATGCATTTAACTCAGCTTATGCTGAATATGAAGCAAAGTTAGAGACTTACGAAAAAACAGGTATCATTTATACAACGTCAGACACAGCCCCTTCAGGCTGTTCCTACGTAGGTTATTCCGATTGTCATATTACGTATGATGACGAAGCAACGTATTATGCAATTGATTCAGACGGTAATACAGAAGTTATTGATGCCGACGAATATTCAGGCGGTGTTGAAGCCCTTGAAAATCTTATCAATAACGGTGTTGACGTTTCCGCAGCAACTAAATACGTTAAAATTCAAAACAAAAATATAATTTTCAACTCTTATGCAAACGTAAACGGTAAAGCCGGTTACAGAAGATGCGTTCTCGTTCTTCCTACAAAGCCGTCTGAAGAATATTGGATTACACCTGCTAATTTAGAGGTTGGATGTAATCAAATTTTTCCAAATTCAGAGGCTGCAACCGGTAGAACTAATATTCAGTACGATTCAGGATTATTTGTAGACGGTAGTGCTCTCAAGCAACCCTTGTATATTTTCTCTTGTGTTGGTAATATGGTTATTTCCGATGAAAATCTTATGGTTTCGAGACCTAATTCCAGCGGTACAATGGAGCAAATCACCTATATTGAATATCTTCGTGAAAACAATGCATCTTACAGACAGCAGGATATGACGTTCGGTCTTCATCCTGAAACAGGCACAAGAGAGCCTGATAACGATCCAACGTTTAGTTGTCTTCGTACATATAATATGAAAAGCTGGCACGATGATGCTCAGCTTGATAACTTTGTAGCGTATACTGCTACAAACGCTATTCAGGTTGACTTACCTGTTAACCTTATAGTTAACCCAAGCCGTACAGGTCGTATCGGCGACGGTATCGATAAAAACTATTCTCTTTACAAGGTTCTTATTTTCCAAGCACCTACAATCGTATTTAATGAAACAGTAAGTAGCTTTATATCATTACAGACTAATAACGTTAAAACTGCAGGTATTTCACTTTACCCTGCAAGCCCGGTTTACAGAATGACGTCTATAATGCTTGCGGCACCTGCAAGTACACCTTATAGCTATCTTAACGGTTCCAGAGGTAAAACTGTTAAAGCGGGTAAAGTGTATTTTGCAGAAGACGTTTATATTTGGGTTGTTCCATATGATGAGGACGGTTCAAACTACGAAACACAGACAGTTTATTATAAGAATAAGGATATCGTTCTTTATAAAATCGCAAACGCAGGCGATATATATTACTTCAACTCAGAGGTTCCCGTAACCGTAAACGGTAAAGATACCACCACCGGTTTCTCACTTACCGGTTACTTTATGGACGTTATTTATAACGAGCATGCAGAAAATTTTAATAACAACAAGTGGTGGCAGGTATGGTCTAATGCCAAAGCATTACTTTTCAATAATCTTCTTGAGCGTTTCCATGAACCTATATTTATGAAGGATGATTTTAAGTGGATTGGTAATGCTCGTTCAGGCACAGGCGACCGACTCCCCGTTGTTGACGATTTCTACGTAATTTGGGATAGTTAATCATTTTTGAAAAACAACATTTATTTCAGCATTTAGAAAGGGTGATATTATGAGAAAGCGACTTTTTAATAAACTCGGTATGACTTATATTGAGCTTCTTGTTGCTCTTGCGTTGCTTTCATTAATAATAGTATCATTTACTCCTATGCTTATGTCCTCGTATGAGAATTTATACAAGGCAGGCGAAAGGGTTGAAACCGTTTATAAGTCACAGGAAGAAATGGAAGAAGGCCTCGCAACAAGATATTCGGTAAGAAGCTCTAACATAGGTATGTCATTCATAATGAATGCACAGACTGTTTTACAAAATCTTAACGTAAATGGGCGTAAGGTTGTTTCCGGTCTTCAGGATAGACTTGAAACCATTTTCTACGGTGTAAGAGCCAGAATTGATATTATTTCCGGCGATACCGTGTATGATGATACATTAACCCATGACGTTATTTTACAGACAACAGGTCTTGAATATACTAAGGTTACTTTAGGTAATTACGCAGGTGATATTAATCAGTTGCCTCAAAATCAAATTCACATTAAGGCATTTATTCCCGATAAAATTACAGGTGCCTCAAACGGATCTACAACTGATGAGCTTGCTTACGGTGGAAAAGTAGCTACCTTGAGTCTTATTAGTGCTGACTCAAGACAAGGTAGAATTGCGTTTACCGTTGGTGGTGCAGACTTTACTCAGTCGCCGATTAAATTTATTGTTTATTATAAAAATGAGAGAGGCATTCTCAAAAGCATGCCGGCTTATCTTTATATTGAGCCTGCAACTATGCTTATTGCAGGTGATCAAAATACTTTTGATTACTACACAAGTGCGGGTGTTGAATCTAAGGACGTTTCAACTGATAGTGAAAATCAAAAAGTTAAGTATGTATTAAACGTTCAAGGTAGAACAATGAACGTTACAAATAGCGGTTTGCTCACAGATAATGACAGACCGACAAAGGTTGGTGCAAAAATCAACACAATAGCTTGGGTTGCTAATGATGAAAACCAAAAACTTAATCCTTATTATGTTATGGCGGGTGACAATGGTGTTGTTTACCGTATGTATAACTATGCGACTCTCACAAGTCTTCAGAATGTAATGGGTGCATCAAATGCTGCACCTGATACAGTAGATAACGCTCTTGACCTTGTTACAGGTGTTCGTGTTTACCAGTCCTTCTGGAGCGGTGAAATGAGCGATCATTATTCTTTCCAGACCTTGAAAACTTCTTCTACGTATGGTAAGCAAGAAGATAATGCTATCGATTGTTCTGCACCGAATACAATTGAAGGTCATAGTGTTGTAGGTACGCAATATAATAAAATTGATAAAAACTTGAGATATTCATACCATTTTTCAGCCTACAGAACAGGTTACCAGTATGCTTCTCAGGCTTCAAGGCGTATTTCTTACGTGTTGACTGAAGCGGGCGATAAATCTTTTAGAATTGCCGCAAAAAAACAAGAGGTAGGGGACTTTACCGGTTATAATGCATTTTGGGAGCCTGATTACAAAACCTTTGATAAAAGTGGTTTAACTTACAATACCACTGATGATAGAGCAATATATTGTTTCAAGACGGTTGTTCATGGTAACTGCCATACCGATATGCATTTAGCACCATTGCGTTTACCGGCAATAACTACCATAGATCCGATTGAAGTATTGAAAAATACTGATAAGGCGACGTACGAAACCGGTGAAACTATGTATAATAGGTTTATTACGTCAGGCGATTTCTGGTCTCCACCGGGAAAATCAGAAGAATCTCTCAGAGGTATTGGTTGGAATGACCGTGTTAATTACGTTAATACTAAATATGGTTGTTCCGCATCTATAAAATCAGTTGCATATCTGCCCGGCTCAGGTAGTAATGGTCAAGGTCAGGTTATCTATTTTGGTACTGTTCCTGCGTATGCAAACTTACGTCAATGTTCTGATACTGATTCTGCAACTAATAAGATGTATAATAATGATAAGCAGGGTAAAAGTGCTGTTACAGCGTATGTTATTTGTGGTTCACAAACAGGAGGTTCAACTATCTATCGTCTTTCATATACAGGAGCAGGTAATAATAAAAACCGTACAGAAGGTGTAGATGCTCAAGATTGGATGAGAACACAGATAGCTAACAATAACGTAATAACAGAAAGTTCAGAGTATAATTTCTATACAAGAAAAGGTGACAACCAAACTTATATGTTAAATAGCGACGTTAAGTTTACTTTAGGTTATTGCTCTCGTTGGCGTATGACTGTTGGTGATGTAACTTTTAACGGTACAACAGAAGAAACTCGATCATATGAAAAATACTACACAAGAACACACCCCGCGGCTAACTACAATCAGAGAAAACCCGGCATAAACCAAGGTAACGCGGATAACTTGTATTATAACGTTTGGTTCCCGGGTGAGTTTTACAACCTTGTCGATACTGCTACTTGTGATGCAGTTACTATTGCAGGTGGTTATACTGTTTCAGGTTCTACTTTTATGTCAGAATCATGGATTGTCGGCGACGGATATTACGGTACAGCTCTAGGTGATATTTATAACGATGCAGTTTTATCGGCATATATCAATGATAGTAGTAAAGCGATTACTGCAGGTCTTAGTGGCAAAGGCGAAAGAAATATGATTTTCCAAAACTTGTTGTATTTCAAGAGTCCTGCATTTGAAGATCCAACAACCCATGCTCGCGCAAGTTACAGAATAGAAAAAGTTGGTTTGAATTCTAAAACCGATGATAAAGGTAACAAAGAATATTGGGCATACTACGCAATAAACGGCGGTGCGGTATTCAAATCAAAAGTTGCTACCTCAACAGTTACAACTTCAGGCTCCGGCGAAGATATTACAACAAAAGAAACAGTTACTTTAAGACAACTTAACGACACCACAGATATTCAGGAAGTTACAATCAACGGATATTCTGTAAGTCAGGTTTTCAGTGAAGTTGTTTCAATAGAAGCAGAGGAAGATATTGTTATTATTTCAGGTAAAGCTAAGAATGATACCACTCCCTTAACGGTTCTTATAGGTGTAAAGGGAGATGATGGTGACATCAGCGATTGGAAAGGTGTTCAACTCGGCGGTTTAAAAGGTATGTATATAACAGGTACTGAAATTGTAGGTGGTTATTATTACTTTACTGCAACTAATGCAGCCGGTAGTGAAGGATACGTTGCTGCTGTTAACCTTGAATTGTTGAAGAGTGTGCCCAAAGGCACAACTGTACCGGCTTACCTTAACGAGACTGAAGTAGATGATGGTATGATTTATACCGTTATTAGTGACGTTCCTTACGCAATAGCCGGTCGTGAAACAGTTTAAGAAAGGAGGCTCCTTAGGATGCTTGGATTTTTAACAAGAAGCAAAAAGGGTTTTACAATGGTAGAGCTTTTGGTTGTTACACTTCTCCTTGGTTTAGGAGCCTTTGCTGTTATCAACGTTATAAACGTTGCTTACCGTTCGTTTGATAAAAGTGAGGAACGTTATATTAAGCAAGAGGCAGTTAAAACTGTTGCTGAGCTTTTAAGAACAGGCTCAAATAACGTTGCCGCTGCTCAGACAGCTGATATTTTTGATGATGTTTCTATTGTCCCTACAGGGACTGCAAAGGATGAGTCATATTCGTACCTTTTCTTCGAACCGCACGAGGATGAGGAAACGGGCGAGGTTGACGGCTATTACCTTTATAACCTTAATAAAGGAAAAACAAGAAATTCAATTGAACCAATATCAGACGTTCCTATGTACGTCGAAATTCGTGCTTATGAAGCAAAGAGTTATGAGGGTGCGACGGTTTATGAGAATCAGTGCGGTGTTATAATAACACTTGCGGCACTTGAGGATGACTTCGATTATGCAAGCGGTGAATTACCGACGTCTGATGACATTTACTACAGCCTTGACGTTGCTTACCATTTTCCCAATATGGTAACAAATGATACTGGCATTACGGTGAACTACGTTTCTAAGGGTACTTTATCAACTGCAAATACGTATGATGCTAACGGTAATACAACATCATCACCGGTTTACGCAGTTGAGTGTGAAGAGATGTGCTCACCCAGTCACTGCGGTTGCCAAGATACTACACACAAGTGTAAAGACTGTGATTGCGAATGTGACAATAAGGTTGGTACCGTTTTAAGAGTTTATGCTGACTCTATTCTTTCAGGTGATAACACAAATACCTCTGTTGCAGTTCCCAAGCTTTGCTTCGTTGCAACTGCATCATACGGTCACGATTCAGGTGAAGTTGGTCTTCTTTGTGACTTCCGTGATAATGTGCTCCTGAAGAGTGAACTCGGTACGGCGTTTGTAAATGCTTACTATAAGCTTTCACCTCCTGTAGCAGACTTTATCTCTGAACACGAGGGTCTTAAAGCGGCAGTAAGAATTGCACTTAAACCTGTAATAGTTGTTGCAGAATACGCACTTGAGCCTGAACTTCTCGAGGAAAGTGCACCTTGGATGGTAGTATTCCTCGGTTGCCTTGCAGGTACAGTAGCAACGGTGGTTGTAGTGAAAAAAAGAAAAAATAAAATAGAAGAATAAACAAAAAACCGTGAGTGAAAAACTCACGGTTTTTTTGATGGCAATTTATAAAATATACTCCTTATACTTTTCCAACACGAAAATTTCTGCAGTTATATCTAATAAAAGACCGTCTGCGGTATATTCTTCCGAATGGACAACACCAGTTTTTCTAAGCTCTGCACCTGCAGCACCTAAAGAAAACGGAAGAAGAATTTTTACTCTTTTTCTTGTTGGTGGGAGTGCAGCTGCAACTGCTTCTAAAAGCTTATCGAGGCCTTCACCCGTTTTAGCGGAAACTCTTACACATTTTCCCACAAGCGGAATTGAAATATCGTTAACTAAATCACTTTTATTTAAAACTGTAATAATTGGTTTGTCAGCACAGCCCAGTTCCTCTAAAAGCTCGTTCGTTACTCTGTAATGCTCAGCACATTCATCAGATGAAGCGTCGCAAATGTTAAGGATAACGTTTGCATCAACAGCTTCGTCAAGAGTAGATTTAAACGCTTCAACAAGCTTGTGGGGTAATCTTCTTATAAAACCAACGGTGTCAATTAAAAGGACGCTGCTACCGTCGGGGAGGGTTAAAGCTCTTGCTGTAGGGTCGAGGGTCGCAAAAAGCTTGTTTTCTGCAAGCACACCCGCATCGGTAAGAGTATTCATAAGAGTTGATTTACCTGCGTTTGTGTAGCCTACAAGAGCAACGGTTAAAACACCGTCTTTTTTTCTTCTTTCACGGTATCTTGTTCGGCGTTCGTCAAGCTCCTTTAAATCTTCAGATAATGCAGAGATTCTTCGCCTTATATGACGGCGGTCAGTTTCAAGCTTCGTTTCACCGGGTCCTCTTGTACCGATACCGCCACCAAGCCTTGACATCGAGGCACCCTTGCCGCCTAATCGGGGAAGAGCATATTTTAACTGAGCTAATTCAACCTGAAGCTTACCTTCACCTGAAAGAGCACGTCCTGCAAAAATATCAAGAATTAAGGTTGTTCGGTCAATAACACGAACATCGGTTATAGTTTCAATATTTTTCTGCTGAGCAGGGGAAAGCTCACCGTCAATTATAATCAAATCGGGCTTTTCTGCCTCGCAAAAATCCGATAACTCCTGAAGCTTTCCTTTACCTAAATAGGTACCGGCTTCAGGCGCTTCTCTTTTTTGGGTCATTTCGCAAATGACCTCTGCACCTGCGGTACGGGCAAGCTCAGTCAATTCTCTTAAAGATGAATCAACGTCAAATTCACCCGTATCAACGGAAACAAGAACGGCACGCTCTTGTTCAATTTTGTTTTCGTAAAATTCCATATTAATCTAATTATTATTTAACACTGAAAAGCAAGTCACCGTATGAGGGGTAACACCATTTATCAGAAGGACAAAGTGTTTCCATTTCGTCTACTGCATTTCTCAACGTTTCCATTAAAGGAATAATGTTGTTTTTGTAGTAGAAGGATGCGGCATCGCTTTCATCAATTGTTTTTACTATTTTTGAATTTTCTTCTAACTGTCTTACAACGTCAAAGGCAATTTTTGAAAGATTGGAAAGCTTTGTGATTACTATTGTTTCGTATGAAGTATCAATATCTGCAATTGCGTTTTTCTTTGCAATAAGAGTATCGGAAAGCTCATGAATCTGGCGGCTGACACAGGGGAGAATATCCTTCTTTGTCATATCAATCATTGTAAGAACTTCGATATTAAGATATTTGCAATATTTTTCATTTTTGATTTCATAATGAGCCTTGATTTCAGCTTCGCTGTAAACCTTATGCTTTTTGTAAAGCTCGACGTTTTTATCGTGAAGCATATAAGGAAGACATTCGGGGGTAGTTCTTAAATTAAGAAGCCCTCTTTTTTCAGCCTCTTCAACCCAAGCGTCATCATAGCCGTTACCGTTAAAGATAATTCTCTTGTGGTCTTTGATAACTCTTCTGATTAAATCGTGAAGAGCAGATTCAAAATCATCAACACCCTCAAGCTCATCAGCAAACTGACTGAGCACCTCGGCAACTGCTGTGTTAAGTGTTGTATTAGGGCCTGCAACGGAAGCAGAAGAGCCGAGCATTCGAAATTCGAATTTGTTACCTGTAAATGCAAAGGGTGAGGTTCTGTTTCTGTCGGTAGTATCTTTTGGGAAACGGGGTAAAACGTGAACGCCAACCTTAAGAAGTTCCTTTTCTTTAGAGCCTTCGTAGTCTTCGCCTTTTTCAATTGATTCAAGTATTTCTGTAAGCTCTTCGCCGAGGAACATTGAAACAATAGCAGGGGGAGCCTCTTGAGCACCTAAACGGTGGTCGTTACCTGCGCTCGCAATTGAAACTCTTAAAAGGTCCTGATAATCGTCAACCGCTTTAATAACGGCACAAAGGAATAAAAGAAACTGTGCATTTTCAGATGGTGTGTCACCGGGTTCTAAAAGGTTTGCACCTGTATTTGTAGAAATGGACCAATTGTTATGCTTACCGCTACCGTTAACACCGTCAAAGGGCTTTTCGTGAAGAAGGCAAACCATACCGTGATTCTTTGCACATTTCTGCATTGTTTCCATTGTGATCTGGTTGTGATCGGTAGCAATGTTTGTAGTATTAAAAATAGGTGCTAATTCGTGCTGTGCGGGAGCGGCCTCGTTATGCTCGGTTTTAGCGTGAACGCCTAATCTCCAGAGCTCTTCGTCAAGGTCCTTCATAAAGGCTTGTACTCTTGGCTTGATAGCACCGAAATAATGGTCGTCAAGCTCCTGACCTTTAGGTGGTTTTGCACCAAAGAGAGTTCTGCCTGTATAGACAAGGTCTTTTCTCTTGTGGAAAACTTCGCTGTCAATAAGGAAATATTCCTGCTCGGGACCAACGGTTGTTTTAACAGAAACAACGTCTTCATTACCGAAAAGCTTTAAAACTCTTAAGGTCTGCTTGTTGATAGCTTCCATTGAACGAAGCAAGGGTGTCTTTTTGTCAAGTGCCTCGCCGCCGTAAGAGCAGAAAGCGGTAGGGATACAAAGAACACCGTTTTTAATAAAAGCAAAGGAGGTGGGGTCCCAAGCGGTGTAGCCTCTTGCTTCAAATGTGGAGCGTATACCACCGTTGGGGAAGCTTGAAGCATCAGGCTCACCTTGAATTAATTCTTTGCCTGAAAATTCCATTATTATACCGCCGTCTTTAGTAGGGGTAATAAAACTATCGTGCTTTTCGGCGGTAATACCTGTAAGAGGTTGAAACCAATGAGTGTAATGGGTAGCACCTTTTTCTATTGCCCAATCCTTCATTGCATCGGCAATAACCTTGGCTACTGTAATATCAAGTCTGTGACCGGTTTCAAGAGTGCGTTGAAACTCTTCAAACGTATCTTTTGGAAGTCTTTCCTTCATAACTGAAGTTGAAAACACGTCACAACCGAAATATTCTGGTACATTTTTCATTTTAATCAACCCTTTTGCGAGAAAGTTTTAAGTTGTGGGCAATTTTCACCCAATACAAAATAATTATACTACAAAACTTTCTTAAACGCAACCCTGTGCTTTCATTGCTTCAGCGATTTTTAAGAATGCTGCTATATTAGCTCCCGAGGCATAATTCCCCTCTAAGCCGTATCGTCTTGCGGCATCATCGCAGGAGTGAAAAATCTTTATCATAATTTCTTTTAATCGCTCGTCAACTTTTTCAAAGCTCCACATTCTTCTTTCGGAATTCTGGCTCATTTCAAGTCCAGACGTAGCGACACCTCCTGCGTTTGCCGCTTTTGCAGGGCCGAAAAGAATACCGTTATCAAGAAATACTTTTATAGCCTCGGGTGTGCATGGCATATTTGCCCCCTCGGCAACTGCAATACAACCGTTTTTTATAAGAAGCCTTGCAATTTTTTCGTCAACCTCGTTTTGAGTAGCGCAAGGAAGGGCGATATCGCAAACGGTTGTCCAAATACCATGGCAACCGTCGTAATATTTTGCATTAGGTCTGTATCTTAAATAATCTTTAATTCTTGCTCGGTCAACCTCTTTAAGTTTTTTTAAGGGTATTAAATCAACACCGTCCTCGTCGAAAATATACCCGTCAGAGTCTGAAAGAGCAACTACAGTTGCACCTAATTGCATCGCTTTTTCCGCAGCATACAGTGCAACGTTTCCAGAGCCTGAAATAATAACTCTTTTGCCTTCAAGAGTTTTTCCGTTACAACGAAGCATTTCTTCAAGAAAATAGCAAAGGCCGTAGCCCGTTGCCTCTGTTCTTACGTAAGAGCCACCATAATCAAGCCCTTTACCCGTTAATACGCCTGTGAACTGTGTGCGGATACGTTTATATTGACCAAACATATATCCGATTTCTCTTGCACCCGTACCGATATCGCCTGCGGGAATATCGGAATTAGAGCCTATATGCTTGTAAAGCTCCGTCATAAAGCTTTGACAAAAAGCCATTATCTCTCGGTCAGACTTTCCTTTCGGGTCAAAGTCTGCACCGCCCTTTGCCGCACCCATAGGAAGTGTGGTAAGACTGTTTTTAAATATTTGTTCAAATCCGAGGAATTTTATGATTCCGATATAAACAGACGGATGTAGTCTAATACCGCCCTTATACGGACCGATAGCAGAGTTGAATTGAACACGAAAGCCACGGTTAACCTGTGTTTTACCGTTATCGTCTATCCAAGGCACTCTGAAAATTATCTGCCTTTCAGGCTCAACCAATCTTTCAACGATACCTGCATCAACAAAATCGGGGCGTTTATCTATAACGGGCTCAATGCTTTCAAGAACTTCTGTTACCGCCTGTAAAAATTCGGGCTCATGGGGATTTCTTTTTTTTACTTTTTCAAAAACGTCTATCAAATATTGATTTTTCATTTCATACCGCCTTTTCAATTTTTCTATATTATTTGAAAAAGAAGACAGTATATGCAAAATATGAAAAATATGAAAAAGCACCTTGACGGAAGTCAAGATGCTTTAAGTTGGGTATGTTTTTTAGTTTAAAAGAAAACCTGATGCTATACCTATTGCAGCAGAAAGACCGATGATTACGATAGGGTGAACTTTTTTGAAAACAAGTACTGTCATAATAACGGTAATGCCAAGCGAAACAAGGAAATTTTGAGGAACGATAGCCTTTAAATCAAAGCCGTTAGGTAAAAATACAGTTAAGAGAATTGTAACGATTGCCGAGCCGATAAGACCGATAACCGCAGGTCTTAAACCGGTCATAACGCTTTGAACAACTGCACTTTCTTTGAATTTTTTATAAAATTGAGCGACTATAAGAATTACAAAGAAAGAGGGTAAAACTACACCGAGAGTAGCACAAACAGCACCTAAAAATCCACCGGTTTCTGTGCCTACGTAGGTTGCAATATTAATTGCAAAAGGGCCGGGGGTGCTTTCGCTGACCGCAATAAAGTTTACAATATCTTCAACCTTCATCCAGTTATGAGCGATAACCTCTTTCTGAATAAGAGGAAGCATTGCATAACCGCCACCGAAGGTGAAAAGACCGATTTTGAAAAAGGTTAAAAATAACTCTAAATAAATTGGTAACGTCATTGCTTAACCCTCCTTTTAATAATAAGAGAGTTAACAATACCTGCCACAGCACAACCGATTAAAACAAAAATAACGTTGATATCTGTAAATGCGGCTAAGATAAAGGATGCTCCCATAAGTATATATGAAAACAAGCCTTTGGGGCATTTCTTATACATCGAAACGAGAGCCTTTATAAGAAGAGCCAAAACACCTGCTCTTATACCGTTGAAGGCGTATTGAACAATAAGAGAATCGCTGAATTGGCGAAGAATAAGTGATATTATTGAAATGATTACGAATGAGGGTAAAACTACGCCGAAGGTAGCACAAAAGGAACCGAACACTCCGCTGATTTTATAACCGATAAACGTTGCAGAATTTATAGCTATAGGACCGGGTGTGCTTTCAGCAATAGCTATAATATCAAGGATATCCTCTTCTGTAATCCATTTTCTTTTTTCGCAAACCTCTTTTTCGATAATCGGAATCATTGCATAACCGCCGCCAAAGGTGAAAGCACCGATTTTTAAAAAGGTAAGAAAAAGGATTAAGGAATTTTTAAATCTGTCTTTCATAATAACTCCTTAGTGAAAAAATCATAGTTATTATAAATAGAATACCCTTGTTTGTCAAATAATATATTGAAATCAGTATGCATAATATGGTAAAATTATCTTGTTAATTTCCTATAGGTAGGTATTTATAATGGATTTTGAAGTTGCAAAGAAAAGGGTAAGCGAGCTTACCGAAATTCTTAATGATTGCATTGAAAAATATTATATGGGTAACGAAAGTGACGTTTCTGACTACGATTACGATATGATGATGCGAGAGCTTTCGGGTCTTGAAGAAGAATTTCCCCAATTGCTGAAAGAGGATTCACCTACTCACCGTGTAGGCGGTAGAAGTGATAACACCTTCGAAGAGGTTATTCATACGGTAAGAATGGAAAGCCTTCAGGATGCGTTTTCAAATGACGAGTTAATCGCTTTTGATAACAGAGTGAAAAAAGTTTTTCCTGATGCGAAATACGTTGTTGAGCCTAAAATAGACGGGCTTTCCTGCTCACTGGAATACCGCGACGGTATACTTGTAAGAGCCTCTACACGTGGTGACGGCAACGTAGGTGAGGATGTTACCGCTAACGTTAAAACAATACGTTCAGTACCTCTTAAATTAAAAGAAAATATACCGTTTATCGAGGTTCGCGGTGAGGTTTATATGTCCCACGCATCCTTTGATGAACTTGTTGAAAGGCAAGAGTTAAACGGCGAAAAAAACTTTAAAAATCCGAGAAATGCGGCTTCGGGCTCATTAAGACAAAAAAATCCTAAAATAACTGCTTCAAGAAAGCTTGATATTTTCGTTTTCAATATTCAGCAAAAAGAGGGCGGAAAAGAGCTTCGCTCTCATAAAGAATCGTTAGAATATCTTGAGGAATTGGGCTTTACAACTTGCCCCGGATATAAGCTTTGCAACAGTATCGAAGAAGCTATAGAAAAAATAAAAAATATCGGTGACGAAAGAGGAAATTTAAGCTTCGATATTGACGGTGCAGTTATTAAAACTGATGATTTCTCAATGCGAGAGGAGTTAGGAAGCACAGCAAAATTTCCTAAATGGGCAGTTGCATTTAAATATCCGCCCGAAGAAAAAGAAACAAAGCTTCTTGACGTTGAAATACAAGTCGGAAGAACGGGTGTGCTTACTCCAACGGCTATTTTTGAACCGATTATTCTTGCGGGTACAACCGTTTCGAGAGCAACTCTTAATAATGCCGATTTTATTAAAGAAAAAGGCATCGCAATAGGTGATACAATTATTGTCAGAAAAGCGGGTGATATAATCCCCGAGGTTTTAGCCGTTGCTAGTCATAACGGCGAAAATCCCGAGTATACTTACCCCGAAAATTGCCCTGCTTGTAACAGTAAGGTTGTAAGAGAAGAGGGTGAGGCGGCAATACGTTGCGTTAATCCCGATTGCCCCGCTCAGCTTTTAAGAAAGCTTATTCATTTCTGTTCAAGAGATGCTATGGATATTGAAGGCTTAGGCGAAGCGGTATTAGAACAGCTTGTAAACGAAAAGCTTATTTCAAAGGCGTCCGATATTTACAGATTAAGCCCCATTGACCTTGTATCACTTGAAAGAATGGGTGAAAAAAGTACCTTTAATCTTCTTGATGCAATTGAGAAATCAAAGAGCAATGATTTATATAAATTGATTTTTGCTTTAGGTATTCATCATATAGGTCTTAAAGCGGCAAAGCTTATTGCAAATCATTTCGGCACTATGGATGCTCTTCTTTCTGCAACAAAAGAGGATATAACCCAAATTGACGGTATGGGTGAAATCTCTGCCGATACTCTCAGAAAAACTCTTGATTTACCGGAAACGAAGGCTCTTATTGACGAGCTTAAGGCTTTAGGTCTTAATATGGTAAACCTTACCGAAACCGAGGATGACCGTTTTAAAGGTATGACCTTTGTGCTTACCGGTACACTCGAAAAGTTCGGCAGACGTGAGGCTCAGGAAATTATAGAAAAATTCGGCGGTAAGGCTTCGGGCTCTGTATCTGCAAAAACGAGTATTGTTGTTGCAGGTGAAGCGGCAGGAAGTAAGCTCAGAAAAGCAACCGAATTAGGTATAAAAATTATAAATGAAGCCGAATTCGAGGAAATGATTAAATAATTTTTATATTTATACAAAATTCAAGTTTTTATTTTATGCATATAATCAATAGAAATTGCTTGTATGATAATATAAAATATAAACATCAATCTAAAAAGAGGTGTTTTTATGCCAACAACAGAAGTTTATAAAATCAAAACAAGACGTAACAACCTTTATTTAAGAGTTGCAAAAGGTCATTTCGCAACAAGCTATACTCATAGCAATTACTATATTGACGTTGCGGCACAAAAATCACGTTTTTCAGAGGCAAAAGCAGTAGCACAGGAGCTTTGCGCTCTTTATAATTACAATACAACAATCGTTGATACAATTCTTTGCCTTGACGGTATGGAGGTTATCGGTGCTTGTCTTGCAAACGAATTAACAAAAAATTCTTTTGCGAATATCAATGCCCATCAGACCGTATACGTAGTTTCTCCCGAAATTACAAGTGGCTCTCAGATTTTATTCAGAGATAATATCGTACCTATGATTCAAGGTAAGCACGTGCTTATTCTTGCCGTTTCAGTTGCTTCAGGCTCTACTGCAAAGGCTGCTATTGAGGCGGTTAAGTATTACGGCGGTGAGGTTTCGGGTATCGCTTCAATCTTTGCAACTGCAAGTGAATGTGGCGATTATCACGTAAACTCCGTATTCAACCCCAAGGATTTAGACGGATATTTCAGCTGTCCGCCTCACGAATGTCCTCTTTGTAAAGAAAAGAATAAAATCGATGCACTTGTTAATTGCTACGGTTATTCGAAATTATAAAATTTATGGGGTTGTTGCGAATTGCAACAATCCCTTTTGTGAGTAAAATTGGTGATATAAATGACTTTTTACGATGTGTTATCTCTTTGTGCAGGACTTGTATTTTTCCTTTTCGGTATGAATACAATGTCTGACGGGCTTGAAAAAGCGGCAGGCGGCAAGCTTGAAATAGTGCTTAAAAAAATCACTTCTAATATCTTTTTAAGTATTACAATGGGTGCGCTTATAACCGCGGTTATTCAGTCCTCGTCTGCAACAACGGTTATGCTTGTAGGTCTTGTAAACTCGGGGCTTATGAGCTTCCAAAGTTCAATTGGAGTTATTTTTGGTGCTAATATCGGTACTACTATTACCGCTTGGTTTTTATCTCTTGTAGGTGTAGAAAGCGAGTCTTTCTTAATACAGATGGTAAAGCCTCAAAATTTTGCACCCATACTTGCGATAATCGGTATCGCATTTATGATGATGTCCAAAAACGACAAGAAAAAGATTATCGGTACTATTTTCGTAGGCTTTACCGTTCTTATTTACGGTATGGATATTATGTCTGATTCTGTAGCAGGTCTTTCAGAATCTCCTGCTTTTGCCGATATTCTTTTGAAGTTCAATAACCCTCTTTTCGGTATTTTAATCGGTGCTGTTGTTACTGCCGTAATTCAGTCATCATCTGCGTCTGTAGGTATATTACAGGCTTTATCTCTTACGGGTGCTATTTCATATAATATGGCATTCCCTATAATTTTAGGTCAGAATATCGGTACTTGTGCTACGGGTCTTGTTTCTTGTATCGGTGCGGGTACGGGTGCAAAACGAGTTGCAACCTGTCATACTCTTACTAACGTAATAGGTACGCTTATTTTGATGCCATTGTTCTTGGTCGCAAATAACTTTTTAGACGGTTATTTTGACGAGAATTTTGTAAATCCTGCTACAATTGCGGTTATGCATACTATATTTAACTTTGCAACGGTAATTATTCTCGCTCCCTTTACAAAGCTTTTAGCAAAGCTTACAGAAAAGCTTGTTAAGGATAAAAAACAGCCTGACGGTGAAAACGTTAAAGTTGTTTATCTTGATGAAAGACTTTTCCGTTCACCCTCTGTTGCTGTTATGGAGTGTGATAACTACACCTCACAAATGGCGGTTATCGCAAAGGTTACTATTTTAAAAGCACTTGAGCTTCTTTTTGATTACAATAAAGAGGATGCAGAGCTTATAAAAGAAAACGAAACAATTCTTGACACTTATGAGGACGAGCTGGGCACTTATCTTGTTAAGCTTTCTAAGGAAGCACTTTCAGAAGCGGATGCAAAAAGAGTTTCAAGAATGCTTCATACAATCGGCGATTTCGAAAGATTAGGTGACCACGCTCTTAATTTAAAGAAAACAGCTAAGGAAATAAATGAAAAGCATATAAAATTCTCACCGGATGCAGAAAAAGAGCTTAACGTTCTTATTCAGGCGATTACTGAAATAGTTGTTACAACGACTCTCGTTTACGAAAAGAACGATTTATCGCTTGCATCAAAGGTTGAGCCTCTTGAACAGGTTATAGATAGCCTCACAAGCGAAATTAAAGCCCATCATATTAACAGGCTTCAAAGCGGTGACTGTACAATTGAGTTAGGCTTTGTGCTTTCTGACCTTCTTACAAACTGCGAAAGAATTTCAGACCATTGCTCTAATATTGCGGTTGCGGTAATTGAAGCACAAAATAACACCTTTGACACTCATAACTATCTTAATCAAATAAAATACAACGACGAAGCCTTTAAAAAGACCTTTGAGGAATACAATGCAAAATACGATTTACACGCCTGAAAATATACCCGTTATATTTGAAGATAAAGATATTCTCGTAATAAAAAAGCCGGTGGGAATTCTCAGCGAGGATTCCCCAAAAGGTGAAAAGGGTATATTATCATATCTTGAAAATGACGAAAGAAAAACGTTGCATCTTTTACACCGCCTTGACAGAGAGGTGGGCGGCGTAATGGTTATTGCGAAAAATAAAAAATCCGCGTCCTTTTTATCAACTGAAATAGCAAACGGCGGATTTAAAAAAGAGTATCTTGCAGTAACTGACGGAATACCTCAAGAAGATAACGGCGTTTTTGAGGATTTGCTTTTTAAGGATTCTAAAAAGAACAGGTCTTACGTTGTAAAAAGAGAACGCAAGGGCGTTAAAAAAGCCTCGTTAGAATATGAGGTTTTAGAAAAAGAGCAGGGGAAAGCACTCGTCAGAGTGCTGCTGCATACGGGCCGAACTCATCAGATAAGAGTTCAGTTTTCGTCAAGAAAAATGCCCCTTACCGGTGACGGTCACTACGGTAGCGGGGACAGAGGCTGCAAAATTGCACTTCATTCTCACAGAGTAAGTTTTTTACATCCCCAAACAAAAAAGGCAGTTGCTTTTGAGTCAATGCCTGATGCAAAGAACTACCCATGGAGCTTGTTTGGAGGGTTAAAAAATGATTGAAACTTTATCCGCATTCAGCGGAGTGCTTGTAAATACCTTAACCGTTATTATCGGTAGCACGGTAGGTCTTATTCTTAAAAAGCAAATACCCGAAAAGCTTACCAATGCGGTTATGACCGCAATAGGTCTTTGCACTATTGCAATAGGCGTTACGGGAGTTATCAAGGGCGAAAATCAGCTTGTTATGATAATTTCTCTCGTTTTCGGCACAATAGTCGGCACGCTTATTGATATTGACGGTAAATTATCGCGTTTAGGTGATAAATTTCAAAACAAGAGAGCAAAAAACGGAAACGTACATAGCGACAACGCTACCTTTTCACAAGGCTTTGTTACCGCTTCGCTTCTTTTCTGCGTTGGTGCAATGACTATCGTCGGCTCAATGAATGCAGGCATTTCCGGTGATAACCAGATGCTTTATACAAAATCAGTTCTTGATTTAATTTCATCATCAATGCTTGCGGCTTCTCTTGGCTTCGGTGTTTTCTGTGCCTCGGGCTTCGTGCTTGTTTTTCAAGGCGCACTCGTAGCTCTTGCAATGGTTTTAGGCTCATTTTTAAATGATTTTGCAGTAAACGAGCTTATCTGCGCAGGCTCCGTAATGATTACCGCTTTAGGACTTAACCTTATAGGCGTAACGAAAATAAAAGTAGCAAATCTGTTGCCCGGATTAATCTTCGTGCCGTTTGTGTGTAAAATAATGGAATTATTTTAAGTGGCAAATGGGAAATGGCAAATTAAGTGCGAAATGCGGAATGCGAAGTGCGAAGTGAAATCACCAGTCGTTGGCAATTGTAAGAGATGCCAGATACCAGATGCCGGAGGCTTCGCTCACGCTTTAGTTAGGAGTGAGGAGTTAGGAGTGAGGAGTGTCGGGACCTGCGGTCGGCATTGTAAGCTTCGCAGGGAGCAGATATTTTACCAATAGAACAAATTTACAAAGGCGGTTACCTCTCTTCGAAGAGGGCAAGGAACACGACCGCCGCCGGTGGCGGAAACAGGGAGTGTGAGTTGGCGTAGCGGTCAAAATTGTGCGAAGCGAATAGCGAGCAAACAATTTTGGGTACCGCAAGAGGGCAGGGACCGCAT
>JAZUQS010000069.1:0-57440 GCA_045605825.1 Acutalibacteraceae bacterium | reverse complement strand
CCTCCTGTTGCATTTTCATTTCGCCTATTATTGTTTCAATCGGTGACTTGTACATTTTCTTCACCCTTTCTTTCGCTTATCCTGCCTCGGATAACCTCGTTAAATATTATGTCAGCCGCAAATTGTGACGGGGCGTTAAATTCAAAATACTGTCCGCAATTATCGCACTCGTACTTATACCGCCTGTTTTCCTCATAGCTTGCAAAAACGGCGGGTTTGTCGCACATAGGACAATTTTTTAATTCCTTAACGTTGCTACTTTTAGCGTTCATTTTCTTTCCTTTCCTTTCTTCGTCGCTCCAATCAAGAGCCTGCCCGCAAATTTGGCAATGATTATATGTTATCCTTACGGTACTTTCGCCCCATTTTTCAAACTTATCGACAACATTCTTGCAAGTCGGACAGGTGCAGCAACGTAGCAAAGTCGCTTCGTACGTAACCTTTTTCGGTATCTGCTTTTCAAGGGCTTCAACAACTGCATAATATTCAGGTACATCAAGATATACATTGCCGTTAAAAGCAATTCCCGCTTTTCTTTTTGTTTCTGTAATTCTCGTTAAAGCTCTTTCATAATTGCAAACAGGTATTTTCATTTCTCCGCACCGCCTTTCAGATACTTGTTGCCGCCGTAATAGTTTTCATCAATTAAAGGCACTATCTTTTCCCAGCACTCACAACAAAGGTCTGCACTCCAGCCGTCGCCATACTTTCCATTGCTTGTTATTGCTTTTTCGCCGTATGATATTTCAAGGTGTACGCAATCCTTTTTATCCTTTTCAAAATCAATAGGATTTTTGCAATGGTTACAAAGAAACGCTAACACTTTTTACTCACTCCTTTTTGCTCGGTATTAACGATTTAATCAAAATCATTACTAACCATACGCCCGTACCTATTAACCAACTGAATTTAAAGCCGAAACAAAGGGATATAAGGTAAATAACCCCGCAAGTTATCAGCCAACTTATAGCGGTTAAGCCGATAAAAATAATTATTCCTATAATCAGTTTTTTCATTTCGGATCACGCTCCTTTTCTTCGCTTTTTGCACGATCGAGCAGCACACTTAACATTATTTTTCTGTCGTCGTAACAGGTGCGGTGTTCTGTTGCTTTCAGTATTGCGTCGTCAGCTTTTCTTATTTCCTTGTCGCATATCCTGATTTCACTTTCGATTTCTTCAATCAGTTTTTTATTCAATGTTACCGCTCCTTTCTGCAAGTGCCTTTTCCGCTGCTTCACGGCTTGTAAATACGGTTTTACCGAATTTGCGTAAAAGGCGTTTATTGACGTATTTTGTGTTAGGACATTCAGCTAAAATGTAGCTTTCTCTTTTGTGGTTACAACTGTTTCTGCTGCCGTTTGCAATATGCACGGCACAAACAACAGCCGAAATTAAATAAGGCTCTTTGTCTTTTGGTGATATAATTTCATATATCGTATCGCCCACTTTACACGGCGGCACTATTGCCCTTTCCAGTGCTTCTATTGCTGCGTTTATATGCTCGACAATATCAAGCATATATTCGCAATCATAGCCATTTAACGGCGTGTGCGGGTCTTGCGTTCTGTTTTTTAAAAACAGCTCGTCGCCGTGTAACTGCTCAATCAACTTTTCGGTCATTCCGTACCTCTCATTCCTCATACTTCAAGTACTCATATAAAGCACCTAAAAATTCGCCGTTTGTCAATTTGCCGTCACGTGCTTTAGGCACTCCCAGCGTTGCAAGCTCGTTTAAATCTCCGTTTAAAAACATCATTTCGACGGCGTGTCGGATAGCTCTTTCAACCCTACAAGGTGTTGTATTGTGCTGTTTTGCAATTGTCGGGTATAACGTTTTTGTTATGCGGTGTAAATGGTTTTCATCTTCCGCAATCAGTTCAATTGCTGTTTTTGTGTAGGAAAAGCCGTATAAGTTTGCGGGCATACCTAACTTTCTTAACTTTTCGGATATTCTCTTTTCTGTGATACTCATAAATTTAAACCTTTCTGCTTCAATAAGCGTTAAGGGCGGCACATACCGCCCTATTATGTTTCGTTTCGGCTCATTCATCAGCCTTTTTTACATCAATCATTGTTGCGAATATTGCCCCGCTGAATACCGTTAAGCATATAAGCGCTTTGACGATATACGCCCCAAAATCGCCGCCGTTTTCACAAACCCCTGTAAAGCCTAACAGGAGAAAAAACGCAATAGCAGCTATTGTATAACAAATCTTGTTTTTCATTGTTTCACCCCCTTGCTATAAGGCTGCTTGCTCGTCTGTTCTGCGCCCACATAACACATTCTTTTGCAAGCCCTATTTGTTTACCTGTTAAATAACAAACTCTGCCGTCACGACTATTTAACACCGCTTGTAAAAGTTCTGTAAGTGCTTTTTCAAGTTCGCACAACTTGTTAAATTCTTCGTCGTTCATTTTGAGTTCACCGCCGAAATAATCACAAAGTTCATTCTTAACTCTGTTTCTGCGATACTCTATATCGTGTGCGTGTTTCGCTGTCGAAAAAGGGTATAATTTTGTGTTAGTCATATTGTTTACCTTGCCTTTCGTGCTGTTGTATTGCTTTATCTTACAATACTATTTTACCAAAATTTGACAAAATATTCTATTCGCAAAATAGACAAAGTTTTATAGATTTATTGTGCAATATTACAACTTTCGACATTCTTTAAAACTCGGCGTATCTTTCGTAAAGGTGCAAAAGTTCTTTTTGCTCGGTTCGTACACTCTCTTTTATAGCGTTCAATCTCGGCTGTATCGTCTGTACGGTAAAAGCCTTTTCCGTGACTACTACGAATTAAAATGTACTGATCGCCGTTGTCAAAGTAACTTAAATCGTGTAATCTCTGCCTTACCCCTCTTTCGCTCATATTCCACATAGCGCATAACTGCGTATATGTAACGGCGTTTTCTTTGCCTATCGGTATTTGTTGCCACAAAGTTTCAAGCATTTAAAATCACTCCTTTTTTGTTAATCAGAAAGGGTAATCCTCCGTCGAGGGTGTTGTTTCAAAATCGCTTTCCTGCGGCTGCATAGGTGCAGCGGGCGGCGGTGCTGTGTAGCCTGTGCCGCTGTTGTTTTCGCCGTTGCTCTTATTACCAGTAAAACAAGCACGGTCAACGATTATTTCCGTTATGTATTTTGTCACGTTGTTTTTATCAACATAGCTTCTGTTCTGTAATTCGCCCTCAATTAAGATAGGCTTTCCCTTGCTCCAAAAGCGGGAAATAAAATCAGCTTCATTTCTCCAAGCAACGCAATTAAAAAAGTCTGATTTCTTTTCCTCGCCCTTTGTCTGATAGCGGCGGTCAACTGCTATGCTGAATGTCAGCACTGAAACGCCCGACGGGGTAGTTTTCAGCTCTAAATCCTGTGTAATGCGTCCAAGCATTATAACCTTGTTATACATCTTCTTTATCCTCACTTCCTTCTTCTTCAAAGTCCTCTGTAACATCTGATACAACCGTCATTCGGTGTGTCGCTTCGTATTCTTTCACTGCCTGTTCTGCCGTTTCAGCTTCAACTATTGCTGTTCCTCTTGTGTCGTAATCTTCACAATATACGGTTTCCCAACTAAGTAAAAATTTCGCCATTTTCGCCCTCCTTACAAATAACTTTTGCCGAAAATTTCAATAAACTGTTCTTCCGTCCAGTTGTAATACCGCATTGCTTTTAGCTGCACTACTCTTTTAACCTTTTTTGCAACGTCGCCGTTTTGGTGTACGCTGCCTTTCCCGAATATGTGACAAGAAAAATGGTGTAAAAATACTTTCAAGCCGTATTTCTCGGAAAGTTTGCGATTTGCTCCACCGAAAACGTGATGTTCGTCAAGCGGTTCAACTGCGGCGTTTTTTCCGCATAAAAAGCAATGGTATTCATCTTTTTGTATAATGCTTTTCATTGCTTTTACCCCCTTTCTTTTTCCTGCTCCCATAAGCTCAACATATTTGCTATCTCGTCAGGGGTTGCCGTTTGTATGCCTTGCTCCTTACACTCGTAAACTATAAGATTGATTAAATCGCTCATTTGTTTACTGTCGTATGTGCTGCTGCCGTAATAGCAACATACTTTTGTAAATCCCTCAATTTTGCTTTCGCCTGCTATGTCGCATACCCAGCCAAGCCCCCGATCCTGCCATATCTTAACCCACGTTTCAACAGCGTCATTTCTTATCGGTAATACTTCAAAATTGTTTCCGATTTCCCGCACAAGCTCCCTGTAAACGTCGGTTTTCCTCTGCTGCAACTTCGCCGCCAACTTACCGCACAAAACCCAAAAATAAGAATTAGCGTCAAGACTTCGCTTTTTTCTGTACTTTTTGATTTCGATTGACAGCATTTCAACGTCGTGTAGCTCGTCATAGCCCTGCTTTATATCCTCTTTTTCGTTGATTTCAAGGGTTAAAAGAGGTTTGCCCGTTACAAAGTCAATGTTAAGGGCGTTAATCTTTCCTGTAAGTTCAATCATCTTTGTACCCCCAATCTTCGGATTTTTCCGATTTATCAACGTGACCGTGTAAAAACACATATTCACTATCGGGCTTCATATTTGCAAGGATAAATTCGCTTGCCTGTTCGTGTGACAAATGCCGCCCGATTACGCCCGTTTCATAGCAATATCGCCCTGTCGCCTGCTTCTCTTTAATACGCTCCTGTATTTCGTCCTCGCTGTAATTCGCTTCAATTAAATACAAGTCGTACCCCTCGGCGGTTATGCCCTGTAAATGCCCTGTATCGGTTGCATATAAGGCTTTTTTATCGCCTATAAAAATTCTATATCCTGCGTTTGGTACGTCGTGATATAGCTGTATAGGCGATATTTTGAATAAGCCGTAATTATACAGATTTCCGACACTTAACACGTCAATGTTTCGTTTCGGCACATTGCAGGCGACCAAATCAGCAACAAGCCATTCACAACAAGCAAACCGCAATGTCGGGCGTTCCTTTGCAAGCCGTGATATTGTCGTTTTGTTAAAGTGATCGCCGTGTATGTGCGTCAATAAAACTATTTTCAGATTTTTATATACATCTTTCAGGGCTTTAAACGATACCCCGCAATCAATCAGTATGTAGTCGTTAAGCACAAGGGCGTTTCCTGTGCTGCCCGTTGCTATGATATTATGTTTCATCTTCTGCCATTTTCTCAGCAATTTTATAAGCTAAAATCGCCGTTGATAAGTGACTTATAAATACGTCTGTCGGCACTTTTGCTTTTTCTGTATAGTCGCTTATTACACAAGAGAGTAAAAACAAAATGTCTTTTCCTGTACCCGCTACTTCTACGTTAGCTTCGCCTGCATTTATTTCTGCGTGAATTTTTGCGTTTCCCATAATTCGTTATCCTTTCTTATAAATCGCTCATTGAAATTGTTTCGGCGGGCTGTGCGTCAATAATCGTCGGTTCTGTCTGCTGAATAATCGGTGTTTCCTGCGGCTGCTGTGCCTGCGGTAAATCAACGCCCATTTCTTCGGCTTCATACATACCGCCTAACTGCTCAATAAAGGTTTCTCTTAACGCTCTTACCTTTGCAACCTTTTCAACCATTGTTGCGCCTTTTCCCTGCCAGTTTGAATTTAACGAACCGTCATTTTTGCGCTGTGCGACTTCATCAAATGATACGCTTGTATATGTAGGGTGCGTCCAATCCTTACGGTAAACTTTAGCCCAACCGCCGACTAATTTTTCTGTATCTCTTATGTAAAAAGTGCCGTTACGCTCCACTATTTCGCCCGTTTCGATTACCTGAACAATAACGCCGCTTTCCATACCGTCAAAATTCGGATTGAGAATAGCACGTTTAAGTATAGCGTCCTTACCGACAACGATTTGTGCAGGCTGTTTTCCGTACTTAATACAGTACGCTTCTTTCAGGAATGGATTTAAGCCCCTCGCCTTGCAAAGCTCTGTAAAAAACTTGTATTCGGGCATTGTTATTTCTGCGTCCGTGCCTACTATGTACTGCTGTACGATTGACGGGGTTAATTTAATTTCGTTACCGTCCACGTTGTAAACAACGGCTATTTCTTTTCTTTCGGGTGTGTTACTCATAGTCATATCCTCCATTTTCTAAAAATGCTTTAAGCTCTCTTAACTTGCTTTTCGGTGCTGTTACCTTAAATGCAAGAGTTAATACGGGGTCAGCTTCTTCAACTGTCGGCGCTGTTATAGCAGGCTCAACAACGGGCGGGGCGATTTCCTCAACCTTGCTTTCAACTGCCTTTGCCGCCTGTTCTCTCTGCTGTCTTTCGGCTGCTTTCGCTTTTTCTGCTTCAATAGCCTTGTATTTTTCATTCACAAGCTGAATTGTGCGGCTAACATTGAGAAAACAACCGCCGTCCACTTTTTTATAATGATATAAAATTTCGTCAACGTGTTCCTGTGTAGCAATTAAAGTTAAATCGTCGTTTACCTTATCAATAAACGCTTTCGCCTGCTCTTTCAGGCTTTTCAGACTTGCTGATAATGTAACGTTAATTCCCGCCTGCTCAAAGCTTACAAAATCAACATTTGCGCTTTCGGCGTATTCGGTAAAATAGGCTTTAACCTCTGCCGCTTTCTTCTCTTTCAGCTCGTTTTCAACTGCATTGATCTTGTTTTTAAGCTCATTGTCTGCCTTTTTGAATACGTCTGTAATGCAATCCTTGTAAACAGTTTCAAACTGTTCATACGGCGACATTACCGCCTTTTTAACCTCTTTGCGCTTTTCTTCCCAGCCTTTAAGCTCGTTGTTAAGCTCTGCCCTTGCCTGCTTTACCGTCTTAACCGTATCTTCCGTGCATACAAGCGATAACGCCGTTTCTACTCTTGCCGTAACATCTGCCTTAATCGTCTGTAACTGCTCGACGATAACAGGGAGTTGCTTTACTTCGATAATTTCATTGCTCATTCGGTTTTCTCCTTTTCGTTTTCTTTAACCTCTGCTTCAATCCAAAAGGCATAGCGGTTATCTTTGTTTTCGTGATTTGTGGCTTCGATAAACTTTTCAGCGGTCATTGACGCAACATTATATACCTCGTTAAGCCTACGATCTAAAAGGTAAACCGTTTTACCCTGTTTAATAAGCTCTGCTACTTGCCACGAATAAACTGTGCTATAAATTTTCATTTAAACTACCTCTTTCCTTGTACTTGTTTGCAAGATATTCTACTAACCTTGCATTGTTGACTTTTCCGCTTTCAATAAGTTTGACTACTACCTTTCGCTTATTCCTCATTACTTCGCTCCTGTTCATCAAGTTTCGTTAAGCTGTACATTTCGCTGTCGGGTACTTTGTATTCTTTCTGAATACCGTCCCAAAAAGCCTGTGATCCGCTTCTTTCGCCCCTTTCCACAAAGGAATATGTAGCACGGCTTACGCCTATTTCCTTTGCCATTTGTTCCTGCGTTAAATGCAATCCAATACGAAACTTCTTTAATGCTGTTCTCATTTATACACCCCCTTTCAAGTTAATTTAATCATTTTATCTATAAATGATAACAAAATGACACATTGTTTTTAAAAAAAGTCGGGCATTGCGCCCTATGCTATTTTGAATATCTCGCTGATATGATTTTCCCATTCATTATATGTAATCATTCCAAACTCAACGGCTAAATCTGCTGCGCCAAGTGCTTTTGTTGCTAACAATGATTTTTGGTTTTTGTCTTTCATTTGTTTAGCGTATTCAATATCCTGCTTAATTCTTTCTTGCACGGTATATCCTCGCTTGTTCTTCATTGAAACACCTCGTAATCATTTATCTGATATTTGTCAACTTTCATTATCATTATACTACTATAACAATTTCAAATCAATAGTCAATAGCAACAAATGTTCGCCTTTTGTTTTGTATAATGTGCTTAATGTTTCACATTGTTATCATTGTGTGATATTATGATTATGTTGTTACCTGCCTCGGTACAACTCAACATTATAGAAAGGAGTGGGCTATCTTCAATGACTTCCATAGGTAGCAAACTAAAAACTTTAAGAAAGGGGCGAAAGCTAACGCAACTTGAATTGTCTGAACGTTTAGAATTGAGCAGGGCGACGATCTCTAATTATGAGGTAGGAAGAAGAACGCCGCATTTATCCGAATTACGCCGTTTTGCCGAATTTTACGGCGTAGGGCTTGATTATTTCGGAGTAGACGCAACAGACGAAAGTTTTGAATTGTTAAGCAGGGCAAAAAGCGTTTTTACAAACAAAGACATTCCAGTTGAAGAACGGGAACGGCTTTACAAGGAAATAATGAAAATGTATTTAGAAATTGAATAGGAAAAATTAAAACTACATCTTAGGAAGTGACAACGTGGGAAAGTTCAAAGTTAAAGACAGCACTATAAGACGGGTTGTTGCATACGCCCGATTTTCTTCCAATAATCAGCGTGACGAAAGTATTGACGCTCAATTAAGGGCAATTCAAGACTATTGCGAAAGAAACGATATGAAACTTGTAGGGATTTATACAGATGAAGCACAATCCGCAAAAACAGATAATCGTGACGATTTCCGAACAATGATTGACGATATTATGAAAGAAAAGGTTGATATTGACGCTGTTTTAGTCCACAAATTCAACCGTTTCGCCCGTAACAAATACGATAGTGCATTATACAAGAAGCGTTTACGGGATATTAACATTAAGGTTATATCCGTTACACAGCCGATTGACGACAGCCCAGAGGGGCGCATTTTGGAAAGTCTGATTGAAGCAATGGACGAATACTATTCCGAAAACCTCGCTTTAGAAGTAAAAAAGGGTATGCTTGAAAACGCCCTGAAAGGCAAACACACGGGCGGCGGCAAGCTCTTAGGGCTTTCAGTTGATGATGAGGGTTATTATTATCCTGACGACAGCGCACCGATTATATATCGAATATTCAAAGAGTATGCAGACGGCGTACCGAAAACACAAATTTGTGAACGCCTGAACCGTGAGGGCTACCGCAACCAATACGGCAGACCGTTTAGAGTTCGTACAATTACCGACCTCCTGCAAAACGAAAAATATATAGGTAATTTCATTTACAATCACACACAAACCGAAATTATCAGATTAGAGGGTATAATTAAAAATCCGATAATTGATGAAGATTTGTGGGATCGTGTGCAAAAGCTACGCAAAGACGCAGGCAAGCCAAAGCACAGAAAAAGAAAGTATTTAATGACAGGAAAAATGCGTTGCGGTATTTGCGGGTTTACCTATTGCGGAAGTGGCGGCAAAAAGAAAAATAAAAATGGTGAAATGGCTGCATATTATAAATGTCAGGGGAAAGTAAAAAATAAGAACGGTTGTACAAACCCGTCCTTGAACAAAGAGTATTACGAACAACTTATAGTTGATACTATAACAGAAGCCGTACTAACAGACAATGCTATTGAAAAAATAGCGGTTAGTGTCATAGATCAGCTTGAAAAAGAAAGAAAAGCACCGCAAACCTCCACGGCTAAATTAAAAAAGCAACTCGACAAGGTGAAAGATAAGCAAGCAAGGCTTATGGAATTATACCTTGACGGGGGAATGGAAAGAAAAGTCCTTGATAACAAAAACGCAGCACTAAAAGAAGAAAGAAAACACCTTGAAGAACAGATTGAAAAAAATCTTTACTTGGAGCAATCAAACATTTTTGATGTTCGGGATATAAAGGAAATGATATTAGAATTTCGGCAAGAGTTAAAATACAATCCCGACATTGATTTTGCACAAGCTGTATTCAACACATTTGTTGAAAGTATTGTCGTTTATCCTGAAACCCTTGAATTGAATTTAAGAGTGGATTTTTCCACTCTTGGGGGGTATAAAGAGCGAAACAGGGGGGCAAGTCGCCCGTTATCACCCCATACGTTCAGCAAAACGGTTAAACGCAAGACACACCAACAAGGCTTAAACCAAAAGGGGCGATAAAATGAACACTATAATATATGTTCGGCACAATGACGATATTTCCCTTTATACTCAATTCAACAAATGCGCCGACTATTGCAAGCAGCACGGTTATTCAATCAGCGGGAAAGTATTTGACTTTGACGGCAAGCATTTTCACGACGCTATAAATAAAGTAATAGCAGATAGCGACATTACAATATTGATGATTTACAATAAAGATTTAGTATTTCCAAAATATGATGATTTCTTGTTTTATAGAATTTACCTTGAACACCTGAACAAGAAACTTGTAATAGTCGAATAGCAAAAAAGGGGGCGAGTATTCGCCCCCTTTTTATTTTACCTTTTTAAACTTTCTTTTTAAGTCCTCGTTTGTTACTATGTTTTCAATCTTACAATCAAGGGCTAACGCAAATGTGCAAAGTGTTTCAAGTTTTGCTGTGTTTATATCCCTGTACCCGCTTTCGTAATGCTGAATACTTCTTACCGATATTCCCGTTATATCTGATAACGTCGCTGCTGAATAGCCTTTCTTTTTTCTCATTTCTTGTAAGCTCACACTACACCCTCCTTTATACAGTTTACCGCCCTGCACAATCACAAGGCGGTAACTGCCTTTACTCTTATCGCCCTTTGTAAAGCAACGGTTCAATATACTTTTCGTATATTTCGGCTGCTTCTTCATCTGTCAAGCTGTCGTCGCCGTTGTCAATGATTTCAATTAATTCATCATCAACATTAAAGAAATTCAGCTTGCCTTTGACGGGAAACGGCTTTATAAGTCTTACGTCTGTAAGCTGCCAAGCGTACATTTTGCCGTCGGGCTTCTCGTCAAGCTCAAAATCACGGTAATTCTGCGGCGTAACTTCAAAAACTTCGTGTAAGTTTACCACGCATAAAGCGTGACCGCAAATTGTGTTTTTGATTTTCGGGTTTGCGCTGCTGCAAATAAGCAGATCGCCCCTGTAATCGGTTTGCCAAGTTCTAAATTCAAGCTCTTTTTCACCTACCATAATTAAATGTGCATAGGGATTTCTTACCGATAGTGCTTTCATTAAATCAACCTCACTTATTCAATTTTTGCGGGGTTGCAACCGCCTAAAGGCTTTCACCTTTGCCCGCATTAACAGGGCTTTAATCGCCCTGCTGCTCTGCGTTATTTCTCTTTATCGGGTTTCTGAATATGCCGTTTTCAGTTGTGACAATTTGGTATTGTTCGCTGTGTAGCCTTTGCCACTTTTCGCCGTTTGCTTTCTGTTCGTCGGTTAAATGCTCGTTGAGTTCATCAACAATTAAATCAAGTAAGCCCATATTACACCGCCTTAATTGATTTCAATTTCACAATCATAAGTGCCGCCGATTGATAACGGAAGTGTTACATTGTGAAAAATAATGTCGTCGTCGCTGTATGCTTTCACGGTTTTTTCGCCCTGCTTGAAAACACCGATACAAACGCCTATTAACTCTTTCGATTTAACAAGCTCTGCCCCTGCTTCAAACAATCTTTTGAGTTCTGCGGGGTCTACTTCGTTATACTTTGTTACTCTAATTTTCATAGTTTTTACCTTACCTTTCATTAATTGCGGCTGTCGGGGTTTGTGACCGTCTGCCTGACCGCATTAACACGGCTTACGCCGTGCCACTCTGCATTAATACTTAATCGGCGTGCCGTATCTATTGATATAATCAATTTCAACCGCCTTTTTCTGCTGCTCGTTTAATGCTTCGTAATCAGCCATTGTATAGCCGTAAACGATCTTTAAAAACTCGCTAAATGTTCTCTTTTTCATAGTTTTTACCTTACCTTTCTTTTAGGGCGGCTGTGCCGCCCTGTTTGCTTATTTGTTCTTATAAAACACCGTATATGTTTTGTTAAGGTTTATATCGGTTGTGACCTCAATAAAACCGCCGTGTTTTGCTGTAAACTCTTTTGCAGCTTTGTAGCTGGTAAAATCTTTGTACCTCATTTTGTACCGCCTTTCTTACGCTGTGGGCGGCTCTCGCCGCCCTGCCTTGCTTACTGCTGCTTGTCAACTATATACATATAGTTGCTGTTTGCTCTTTCGTAAAATAAGCCGTTGAATTTGTAGCCTTTTACAATGTCTTTAACGTCTAATTCTGAACAGTGTGTATATACTGTTTCTTCTTCTGTTTTAACGTTGATTTTTGTTACCGTGTATAACATAATGTTTACCTTGCCTTTCGTGCGCCGTGTTTTGCTTTACCTTACACTTAATATTATAATCGCTTTTGCGGTAAATTGCAATTCGCAAAATAAACAAACATATTCAACCTTTTTTGTATATTTTGCCACTTTTGCGGTATGTGCAAAAGGGGCTTTTTATGCCCCTAATTCTTCAATCAATCGTTTTAAGCTGTATTTTGCGTTCTGTGTTAATTGACGTTGCCACGCCTGATTTTTAGGCGACCATTTAAAGCCGTGCTTTTTCAATGCCGTTCTTGTTTCTTCGTCGGGCTTGCCGTCAAATATCAACTGTAAACGCATTATTTCAGCGTTTTCAACCACTTTGAATAGTTCAGTATTATATTCATCTTTCGGCTGCTCTGCGGCTGTTTCTGCTTCGTTTTTGAGCCTTTCAAGCTGTGCTATTCTTGCTTTTGTATTCTTGATTTTTGCATTGTTATTTGTAAGCGCATAAGGCGGGAATGGTACGCCGTACATACTGCCTTTTATTGCTTCGTCAAGCTCTGCCGCCTTTTCGTCGGTATAGTCTTTATAGCCTTTCAGCGTTTTGTGCTTTCTGTAATAAGCATTTACGGATTTCATTTCTGCCTGTAATGCTTCGGCTTTTTCTGCCTTTGCTTTTAGCTGCTCTATTGCGTCGCTGTCGCTTGATTTTATTATCTGATTGCCATAAATCAAGCCTTTGATTTTTTCGGGTATCTTCTCGATCTCGCCATACTCTGCGTAATGTCTTTCCTGCGCTGCGTTCTGCTTCTGCTTCTTTCGTACTGGAAAATTGCCTGCGCCGCTTATCATCACGGACGGACACATCATTTCAATTCTGAATTGCTTGTTGTACCACTCTGCAAGGCGGCGGGCGTATCTTTCGGCTAATACTTCGCCTTTTTCTTTCAAGTTTTCGGGGAGCTTTTCAACAAGGCTGTAACAATAATCAACCTGTTTTCTGTATTCTGCGGTTTTGCTGCCCTGCTCGTAATCGCTAAAAGACCACATTGACCGTGCCTGTCTTGCTGCTGTTTCGTTTATTTCGTAGTATTTCATAATTATACACCCTTTCAATAAATGTTTCGTTGTGACGCATTGCGGGCGACGTGCGCCCGCTTTGCTTAATCTTCGTAACCCCACGGCACTTCTTGCCCTTTTTCGGCTATCATTCTGTCAAGCATTGCCATTTTCAACTTTAACAAAGATTTGTATAATTCTGTTTCAAAAAAATCATTTGTTTCGCAAGCCTGATAAATGTAACAATCTATACAACCTAAAATTATGCCCTCGTTTGTTTCAACATCTTCATATTCATATATAGGCGTTTTTGTGTTTTCGCTGTATCTGCAATTAACTGACTTGTAATTCTGATTTAAAAGCGATTGACCTATGCCGTTTCTTATCTCTTGTAAATTGATAATGATCTGAATAGGTTTGTTGTAATCTTCTGCGCTGTATTCTGCGTGATAGATTTCAAAGCCCTTGACTATTGCGTGTATTGTTTTGTCGTTTACGATATAAGCACTCATTTTCTTATACCCCTTTCAAAATTTTAAATTGTAAGATAGGTGTTTTCTATCTCTGTTATTATATTACCACAAATGCGGTTATAATACAATTGACACAATCGCCAAAAATATATTGCTTTTTATGTTTATTTTTACTACAATTGAGGTATACTATATATAGAAAGGGGGCGACATAATATGAACAACAAATATTTTGAATATCTTGAAAAGCTCCGTGAAAGCGGCAAAGTTAATATGTTCGGGGCTGCACCTTATTTAATGGTTGAGTTTGGTTTAGACAAGAAAGAAGCAAAAGAAATCCTGTTTAAATGGTTCGACTATAAGCAACAAAGGGGCGACAAGTGATGTTAAACTACAAACAAATCCTTGAATATGCTATCAAAGGTATTAACGGCGAAATTGAACAACTTGAAAAAGAGGTTAAGCAAGGTTACAAGTTCATTGAACAAATCGAAAACGGCGAAAAGGTGAAAACTCCGAAAACAAAATACGAAATTTACGCTATTTGCCGCAAAAAGAATGAGAAGATCAAACAACTTGATAAAGAACGTTTTGAATTGAGCTTTGAATTATCCGAGCTTGAAGAAGAAAAAAAGGCAAAATAAAAAAAGCCCCTGAAAAGGGGCTTTAATTATGCTTTCGCCTTGCTAAGATATTTTTTATTGATTGCCGCCGTAACTGCGCCTTTTTGTCCTATAACAATTCTGTCGCCTTTTACCTGCATAACTGTATACTTTTGCTTATATACAAAACTTGCAAGGGGCTTTCCGTTATAGTCAGGTGCGCCGCCGATCACTCTGACGGTATCACCAACCTTTAAAGCGGCTGTTGTTGCCTGCGTTGTTGCTGTATATGTAATAAACGGGCATTGCAGCCAGTATTCCCACTTAAAAGCGGATAGTTTTGTTTTTACTACACCGTCGCCACGGCTGCCGAGTGTACTTTCTATTACCCAACCGTCACCAACATAAATACCTACGTGCGGGCTGGATTTGCAATACACAACAAGTCCTGCAAGTTCGGGCATAGTATTTATTTTGCCTTTTACCGTTGCTTTCGCATACATTCCGTGTGCGTTCACATCTGTACTTGCTTTGTATTTTGGCGAACCTGTACCGCCGTTTGATTTTCCCGACCAGTAATAACTTTTTATTAATCCGACACAATCCACGCCGAAAAATCCGTCAGGCAAGGCTTTAAGCATTGCCACACGGGAATTTGGATATTGTACCTTGTATGCAGGAATACCCGAAAGCTGATTAACATAATTGTCCGTGATAGGTCGCAAAATGCCGCCCCACATATATTTTGTTTTAAGGTTTAAAGCCATTTTTGCGTGTTTAACAAGCCCTGTGTTTGTGTAAGCCATTACTTACCAACTCCTTTAAATTCGTTTATGATTTCCTTTAACTTATCAAAACCGAATTGTGCCGCATACGATACGAAAAAGCCCGCAACAACAGCCGCAACAACCATATACCACGTTACAGTTATTCCGCTTATTGCCGCATAAGCAAAAAACGCCGCCACTGTTAATCCCATTGCAACAATAAACGCCGTTATCTGTGCGGGAAAATTCTTGATAGAGTGCTTTATTACTTCCGTAATAACATTTGTGCAGAGCGTAAGCGCTCCAAAAATCACCATTAATAAAGATAAATCAAAACCCTCAACAATCATCTGTGTTGCCCTCCTGTTTCTTGTTATTTTCGGGTATTCCAAATTTGCTTGATGTGTACGCCCTGACGCTGTTTTGCAGAGCGTACCCAACAAAAGAAATCCCGCTTGCTCCCCATAACGTTTCAATAATCGCCGCCGAAAGAGTTTCAAGGGGTTGTTTGTCAAATGCAGCTAAAATGTAACTTGCAGCCGTGTAAATAATGCTTACAACTATGCAAGTAATCAGCCACATTTTAGAAAACTCCCTTTTTTTCTTCTTCTTTCGGCTTTTCGGGCGACGTTCAAACGATATTTTTAACACGGGTTTCAGCCCCCTATCAGTTGCGCTATAACAAAACCGATAACGCCGCTTGCCGCTGCGGAAATTGCCGCCGCTATAAGTGCGTCCCACCGTTTTTGCGGTTTGCTTTCGATTTCGTTCACCTTGTTTGTTACTGTGTTTAAATCCTCACGCATATACTTCACTTCAAGCACTATCGCCTGTATGCTTTCGACTATTTCCTCAATATGATCAAGTCGCTTATGCGCTGATTTACAGGAGCTTTCAAGCTCGGTTAATTTTATCCAAACTTTCTTTTCTTCCTGTTCTTCCATTTTTTCACGCCCTTTTCTATTATTTTTTCAACAAAAAAAGGCGGTAAAAATACCGCCTTTCCTTGTGTAAAGCTGTTTAAAATTCGTAAATAGCCCTTAAAACAACGTCGTTTCTCGGTGCAGCGTCATTGTTTGCTGTTCCAACAATTTTTGCGTCATAGATTTTAAGCACCTTGATAACACGGCTTTCGCTGTCTGTTGCTGTGCCTGCGGAATATCTCGGTACATCACAATACCACTCGCCGCCTTGCCAATTCTGTCCTGCGTATGCTTTCTTGCAGATAACGGTTGCATAGAAATCTGTGTTGTTTGCCTGTTCGCCAGGATCAAAGTCACTCCACATCAAAATCCAACCGTTTCTACATTCAGAAAGTTTCTTGCTGGGTGTAACTGTATGTCCTGCTGTCATATAATAGCCGCCCGTCCAAAGGGGAGTAGGTGCATATTCCCAAATAGTTTTCCAACCTTTCCAAGTGCCGCTATCAATATAACCCGTATATACGCTGCCCTGTGAGCCAAAAGCCATAATCCAACCAAAGTTAGCCGAACCTGTCTTATGTATCATAAAACGGAAACTTTCCGAGCTGTTCGGGTTATTTGTTGCGCCTGCGGGAGAATAAACGGTTGTCATACCCGAAGCAAGGGCTTTAAATTCATTTACGATATTTTTACCCGACCAACTTAATTCAACGTCGCCGTTGTCTGCTGTCATTTGTAAGGATTTAGGCACATATAAGCTGCTGTGATTATGGTTTGCCGCTGCTGCTCCCACTGCTGCCGCTGTATGAGTATGTGAACTGCTTGCTTTTCCTGCGAGTGCGTCAGCAAGCCCCGTAATATCGCTTTGTGCGTGGGAGTGTGTAGCTGCCGCCTTTCCTGCAAGAGCTGTTTCAAGCCCCTCGATCATTGAAACGGGGTGACTTGCAGGGTGTGTGTAATTGTTTGCGTTTGCTGCAATTCCGTTGAGCTTTGTGCGCTCTGCCGCTGTCATAATCTTTTTGTTTGTGGTTTCGGAAATAGCGTCAAGTGTATGTGTATGACTTGTCGCTGCCTTACCCGATAACGCCGTTTCAAGTCCTGTAACATTCGCAATTTCGTGTGTGTGACTTGCCGCCGCCTTGCCTGCAAGGGCATTTGAAAGTCCGTTTACGTTTGCGATTTCGTGATTATGACTTGCCGCCGCTTTTCCGCTTACGGTTTCTGCAAGCTCTGTAACGCTTTCTGCCGTTGCATATTCGCTGTGAGCGTGTGACGCATTAGCCTTACCCGCAAGCTGTGTAGCAGTTGCGAAATAGTCCGAATTATGCCCGTCAAGTAAATCAGCGTCAAGCCCGCTGTTCTGTCCGTCAACTTCCTTTAACTTTGCGAGAATATCAGCAGCGGTATAAGCACTTGCATTAAGTTTTGTGTTAAGTTTTGCGTCCGTTTCGGTTCTGCTATACACGTTAAGCCCCGAAATGTCTGTTGCTGTATGGCTATGAGCTGCCGCCGCATAATCGGTATCGTGATTATGATTAATGCCCGCATACGCTGTATCGTGATTATGGGTTGTTTCCGCATAATTAGAATGTGTATGCTCTGTTGCGGCTTTACCCTGTACCGCTGTTGCAAGTGCGGAAATGTCGTCACCGATTTCAGTTAATGTGTCGTCAAGTCCTGTTACATCACTTGTAGAATGTGTGTGACTTTCAGCCGCAAATCCTGTATGTGTGTGATTAGTCGCCGCATAGTCTGTGTGTGCGTGGTTTTCGTCTGCCTTTTCGTCAATCTTTGCGTTAAGCTCTGTTTCAAGATTAACAATATCCGCATACATTTCAGCAAGTTCAGTTGTAAGCCACTTATCCTCATTTCCTACGTTGATTTCGTCGGTACTGTGCTTTGCAAGTACGGAAATAGGTGTATCTTCAAACTGCTGTGTTTCCCTGTTGTAAGTCTTATTAATAAGGGTTGTATCTTCTGACGCAATGGGAATAAGGTCAGGAGCTTCGGCAAAGGGTGTGTTTTCGACGGTTAATACCTCAATAACAATATCCCTGTCGTTCAGTTTTGCGTAATAGTAGTAATATACCACTTCTTCAAAAAGCCCTGTTTCGGGGTTGTATCTTTTTCCTACAAGGCTTTGATCGTCGCTTTCAATCTGAATAAAGTTAGCTCCTGTAATTGCTGACGGCATAGAATAAACCGCCTGCACAATGTTGTTTTCGTCAATATAAGCATAATAAAACATATCGTGTTACCTCGTATTTCTCACTTAAACGCTACAAAATTGTATGTAGTTAAACTCATATTTGTATTTACTCCTACGGCTCTTGCAACATTAAAGCCGTTTTCCACAACTGTAATTACTTCAAGATTATCAGCCGATAAAACGGGGTTGCCTGCTATTGCTAAGCCGCCGTAATGGGTTGAACCGTCAAAAGTAACGCCGTCATTTCTGCTTACAAATACAGCAGAGGGGGTAAATCCAAGCTCAATTGTTCTTGTTGCCGCTCCGTCGCCCGTATATGAACCTTTTGCAACTTCAAGAGCAAGTAACTTGTCTGTAAGTTTTTCATTACTTTCCGCATTACCTACGTTAATACGGTCAGTTTCAACCTTTGCAACATACATAAAAGGTGCGTCAATTAATGTGGGGTTATCCCAAGTGCTGTTGTCACTATCCCACATCTTTGTGTCAATAATGCTTTCGTCATACGTCGGTATGATTATGCAATTGTTTTCATTCGTGTATTCTCCCGCTGCGGCTTCAAAAATAGCACGAATTTGATTTGATAATCTCGGTTTTCCGTAGTCTGTTGTTGTTACGTTTCCGTACAGCATTGCATAAAAGCAATTGCCTGTATCGGGGGTGTTAATGTCAATCATTTGTTGTCCTTTCTCCATTAAGCAGCCTTGTTTACCATTTCTGCAAGCTCCGTATACTCACTTTCCGTAATCCTGCCTGCAAGTAAGAACGTGTCGAGCTTTAAACGCATTTCGTTCTTGTTTAACGTGCCACGGGCGATATTGTTTTCTATCACCTTTCGGCAAAGGTTGTAAGTCATTTGCAACACTCCTTTCTATAAAAATTTATGAAAAAAGATTATAAACTTAACTCAATACAAGTAAGTCTATAATCCATTTCAAGCAGCATTTCTTCTGTTGTCGGCTCACTTTTTGTAATAGGTTTTTCAGTTAATTCAACGTCGATTAAATCCCCGCTATCATTAAGCACAAAATCAAAATGCGGGTAATTTTCTTTTATTTTTTTTGCTAAGTCGCTGTTGCTGTCAACTAAATAATGCGTATCACCTATCCAGTTTTCATTAGGCTTTTCGCTTCTTTCGACAATTGATTTTGTAATTTTATCTATCAGCATTTTTATTTCTCCTTACAGTGCAAACGCTACATAATGATACACAACGCCCGACAAATTAGCGTCGTGTTTTGCAATAAAGCCATTTGTTGTGATTTGACAGCCATTGTAAACTGTTGTTACGTTTTCTTTTGTTCCAAGCCTTTCAATCGCAATATGTTCAACGCTTGTAATAGCTTCTTCATCTGCTGTTGTTTTTCCGTTTATATACGCTCCCGTCAAGCCACCAAGCGGAATGTTAGAGTTTATACCTGCGTCCTCGGCTATAAAAATCAAGTCAAGTGTTCCACTTTCAGATAAAGCTAAGTTTGTGGTAAGCTCTGTTTCAAAGAGTTTAGCGGTTGGCACTGCTCTATGATACGGTTCGTCGGGATCGGGTAAATCATCTTCACTTTCATATTGGTAAAGCATAGAAAATCCACCGTCGGTAAAAGCATAATTCGGCGTTCCTGTAAAACGCATTAAATGTTTTGCTTTCGTTCTTCTTAAATTGGTTTCGCTAAAACCGCTGGGATTGTTTGTAAAGGCAATGCCGCTTGAATTGCTTGTGTTCAAATTGCCGTCTTTACGCATAAAGATTACCGCATAAGGCGTATCGCCTATATTTATTGTTTGCGTATTTCCATTGCCCGTATAAGAGCCAGTGATAACAGTTTTTGCGTTAAGTACCGCTAACTGTTGCTTTGCGTCCTCTAAGTTGGTGAACGATTTATTGATAAACCAGTTTAAATGATTTGCGGGCAAACATTCGCCTGCTTTGTAGCCCTCTTTCATTTTTTCGGCTGACGGCGAAACTCCCGCATTTTGCCAAGTAGGAATATTCATTGCCATTTTATTGCCCCCTTTTTATTCATCTGCTCCAAGTGTAAGCCCTAATGAGCCGCCTATTGTTTCCGTATCATCTGCAAGCCCCGTTTCGTCACTCGTTTCACCCTCACTTTCGCAAAGAATAAACGTTCCCTGAAATTCATCAAGAATAAGTTCGACGCCAACGGGTAAAAGTTGCTTTATAATTGCATAAACTTGTAGTGAAGTAAAGTTAGTCTTTAACAATACATCAATCGGAAATTTGGTAAATTCCACAGCACACCTTGTTTCGTGACTTTTCATTTGAAAGTCAGTTGTTTCAATCCCTAACGCTGTTGCAATCGCCTTAATAGTATTTTCGTAATCGCCCTTTAAAAAATTTCGGGCAATTTTAGCAAGTATTAAAGCACGATATTGAATATCGTTGCTTTTTCCTCTCGGTTGATCTAACATATCGCCGTATAAATCAAGCGTTTTTCCCGTTGCCTGCTCTAAATCAAGGACGTTAAATACGTCCTCAATATCGGCGTATAGCTCCGCTAAAGCTCTTTGATTAATCTGCAAAATACGGTAATTGTTAGAGGTTGCGTGTTTGCTGTAAGCGTCGGGTAATTTAGAAATATATTCAATCTGCATAATCCGTCACCTTTACCGTTACGTTATTCAATAAAAGGTTTGCAACCCTATCAACGGGGATTGAAATTCTTTCCGTGTCGGCTGTTGTTGCTGTTTTAAGCACAATATTTGAAACAACTACCCCTGCCACACTATGTACATAGCCGTATAGACTTGATTTGTTCACGTCCTCGCCTGAATTAAAGGTTGCGATATAATCAACAAGATTTTTCTTGATTTGTTCTACACCGTCAGACGGGAAATAACTGTTTTTCTGAATTGTTACAGTAACAATAATATCTAAGTCAGCAATAGGGCTGAATTTAATTGTATGCCCTGTGCCGTCCTCTGCTGTAACAGTTTGTGTTATTGTGCCGTGTGATTGTATTCCAACAGGCTTTTTTCTGAATATAGCTTTTGCTATATCTTGATATAACTCGGCGTCAGCTCCCACATAGGTTTCAAAACTATGCGGGGGTCTGCCGCTTGCGTCGGGTGTATCGTTGTCATTCTCAACGATTGTGCAAAATCGAACATTTGAAACTCTCAAAACTTCTGCTTTTATAGCGTCAGCGGTTGCACTGCCTGTTCCTGCTATTGCGTCGGCAAATCGTTTCCTTAATGCCGTGTCAGTTTCTTCGTCAACCGCAATGTTTATTTGTGCTATGTGTTCAATTGTTGTAATTACTGCGTCAGGGTTTACAACTACACATATTTCACCTACTGCAACATTGCCTATTGTTCCGTATTCTGTACATCTAACGGTTGTTTCAACTGTTTCGGTTTCGGAAATAACCACATCTTCCTCAACATAAAAATTTACGCCGCTTTGAGTACCTACCAACGTTCCCGCAACTACCGTTTGCCCTGCTGTACCTGTAATTTTCACCGTATGCGTTGCCGTTGTTGGCGGGTTTCTTGTTATTCCCGCAAATACGCAAAGTCGGTCAAGGTTTGTACCTCTTGCCGTATTCGGAAAACGTGCATAATAGATGTTTTCCAAATCCTCGTAAGCTCTTGCAAGGTCATAAACGGTTATTCTGATAAATTTACCTAAAGGCGTTTTTTCGTCAGTGTCTATATCCTCACCGAAAAGCTCTTTCGCCTTTTGTATTTGTGCGTCGAGAATTTCCGAAAAAATAGGGCGTTTAAAGCCCTTATCTGTTAATGCAGACATTTAATCACCCCCTGTAAACTCAACTTTTGCTTCATAGCACTACTTCCCAACCGTACACATCAGGCGACCACACATTGTTGTCAACCGTAGATTTATATAAGTCCTCTTTGTAACTTACTATATCGCCTGTGTTGTATGCGTCAGAAGCCCCAAGAGGTTGTACCCATTCGGGATAACCTCCCTCGGTCACACCGATTGCCTTATACAGACTTACAGCAGTGTCAGGCGTCCATTCTGCGGAAGATGTATGTTCCTGTAACACTTGATAAAGCTGGGGATCGCCTACGTTGTTTGTGCCGTAAGAAAAAACTTCTTTGATTTTGTAATTTTTGCCTACCTCAAAGGCGGGAAAGACAGTAGCAACCGCCAGTATTTTATCGGATTGAATATCTACATCTAACGTTTCAAGGAAAATTTGAATTGCCTTGCGAAGTTCTAACGCTTGCTGAAATGCTTGCTGATTTGTAATTCCCATTATTTAAACCTCCCCTTGTAAAAGTGCTGTAAGAATATTTCCTTGTTCTTCTTGCATAAGTTCAAGCTCTGTCCTTTGCGCTATTTTAGCGACAAACATATTTTCACTTTCTCGTAATCCGATTTCAACAACGAGAGAGTAATTAAGATATTGATATTTATTAATTGTCGGCTCTACTTCTACGGTTTCCCCGTCCTCTGTTATTTCAGGGTCATAAGTCGTTGTTTCTGTTAAGATAATTTCACCTAAATTATCTTTCACAAACAGCGTTCTTAATTCGTCAAATGTAGTTGCGTCATAAGGAATTTGCACTTCCATTATCTGCCTTTTCGCTGATTGAAATTCCGTTATGCTGCGGTAAACAGCAATAGTTTTTAATTCCGTGTCGTCAGCTAAAGTAATTGTTGATGTTGTCGCCATTGTAAAACCCCCTTATAGTTTAAGAAAATGATATTGAATACCCGATAGTATTAAACCCGTAAGATATTGAAACGTTCGGCGTTCCCGCATTGGATACGCTAACTGAAAATCCACCTAATTTTATATAGTAAGCTCCATTTGTTGTAAATTCATATTCATACGTAAATAGCGCACTTTTTTCCTCGTCTACAACAAGGCTGTTATTGCTATCATATATTTGCACTTGCATTGAACCACCGTTAGAACCGCCTGACATACTCGTTGCTTCAATTGTTATTTTTGTTCCTGCTGTCACATTAAAGTTGCCACTCTTTACATAATAAGCATTACTTCCGTTGGTATTAACCGAAACAGAAATACTTGTCATTCCGTCGCCGTTGCCTATATCTTTGTAACTCGCTCCTGTTACGGCACTCCACGTTAAGCCTGTTGGATATACTTTGTTTGTGTGTATAACTACAATAGAGCCATTTTCATTCGCATATACGGTATCAAACGCAACAATTGTTCCGTTTTCGTTGCCGTACACATTTGTTAATTCTTTCAATGTTCCGCTTTCGTTTACTGGAATTGCCACAATTTCACCGCCTTAACTGTGCTTACCGTACCAAGCACCCGACGGACAATTTGATGTAGTTGCTGCCGCCGTTCCGCTTGCTAACTTTCGGGCTTGCGGCGTACCGTAAGCTGTTGCACCTGCGGGATAAATTGCACCGTTAAATGTTTTTGCGCCCGCAAAGGTTTGTGTGCCTATGCTGACTAATCCAGCCACAGTAGCAGTAGCCGCACCGTAGGTTGTATTTGTATCAAGATCGCCGACTAACTCATATTGCGTGCCGTTGTATCGGAAAGTGTATGTGCGGTTTGCTGCAAGAAAACCCGCCGTAATAGCAGCTCCACGATAATAAATAGCCTTTGCTCCTGAATTATTTACATTCAATGTAGGATTTGCAGCGGAATTTGTAACGGTAAATTTAACCGTAATTTCCGCACCTGTTACTAACGCAAACCCTGTACAAGTTACTACTTTTGCGGCTGTTGTCGCTGCTGTCGAACAAGTGCCGTAGTTTACTCTGTCTGCTGAACCGTTAAATGTCATTCCGTTAATATTTCGGGCGGTTGCTATCGTTAATGCTGTTGTTGCAGCCCCTCCCGCTGTTGAGGACGCTGCATATTTATGTGTGTGACTTGCCGCCGCTTTTTCCGATAAAGCTGTTTCAAGCCCGTTTACGTTTGTGATTTCGTGCGTATGGCTACTGTTCGCTTTTGCGTCCAGTGCAGCCTTAACAACCTTGTTTTGTACGGGATTTGTTGACGTTGCGGATAATGCACTATCAACAGTTATTTCCGACCCGCCGCTTTCTGTAACAAATCCGCTGTCATTTACAAGCTGACTTGTTTTTGTCGGTATTGTCGGAAAGTCAGTAATATTTTCAACCGTGTGCGTATGCGCTTTGTCAGCTTTTCCCGCAAGAGTTGTTGAAAGCCCTGTAATATCAGATTGTGCGTGTGTATGCTGCTTGTCTGCTTTATTTGACAAATCCGTGTCAAGCCCTGTTACTTCGCTTTTTTCGTGCGTGTGTTTTAATAATGCAAACTTTTTTAAAGCCCATTGCACAAGCTCCGTTATTGTAACTTCGTCTAATAAATTACGCATTTTTTAACCCCCCGCTTCTTCAATTTTTGCTCGGACTTCTTCTGCCGTGAGTATATGTATTTCTCCGATTTGATCCATAATATCTTCAATGCAAGCGTCGTCGCTTATTTCGGGGTTTAGGGATTTCTTCATATTCTTTACGCCTTTGCTCCGCACGGTTTCAAGAATTTCTGACAAAATAGTAAGTTTGTCAAATTCGCTTTTGTTCATCACATTACCTCGCCGTCAATATCCATTCGCATAGCTGCGAAAAGCTCGCTACCGTCATAATCTTTTGGCGGTTTTGCGGTTTCGTCGCTTTCAAGATTTACAGTTTCGGAATTATAAATAATATCCTCTGAACCGTCACTTGCTTCAAATTTCACGTCAAGTTTGCGGTCTTTGCCTAAAGTGTAGGCAAAACTTTTAAGCAATAAATCTTCGTCCACTTGACTTAACCCCGCTGCTATTTCGCCTTTTATAGTGTCATAGTCGGGATTTTTCACAAATATATTTGAAAAGTTTATGCCCTCGTCAGTGTTTAAAAACCATTCATTTTTATTTGTGCTTAAAATTGTTCTTATCTTCTGTAATGTCAAAGCCTTATCCTTTATCATTACAATTTTATTTTTCTGAATAACAACGTCACCGTTGCTATCCAATGCGAACCCCTGCATTTTGCAACCCCCTTTATAAAATGCCGATAACAATAGCATTTTGTATTTCGTGGTGTCCGATTGCGGGTACTGCCGATTTACCTTTTCTTGCTTCTGTTATATCTCGGTCAGCAACTATACATACGCATAAGTCACCCGCCGCTATAAACGCTTTTTCTGCAAAATATCCGCTGAACCCCTCGCAACCCTGCCCGCCACACGTAACATAGCGGTAATTCAATTTATAATGGGCGTTATGCGAAACGGGAATGTTTGTCAAAACAGCTTGATTTTTCGCACTCTTTCCGTAGGCTTTTGTTTTTGTAAGCGGCTGTACTGTCGCCGTTTTCTCGTCTTGATTGAAAGATATTATCCTACCTATAAATGCCGTGCTTAAATTCATCATTTTTTCATCAATAAGAGAATTAACAACACCTGCAAAGCTATTCACTGTATCAACTCCTTATGAAACAACGGTAATATTCGTTATAAAGTTTGTTCCGTCAAAAGAATGTGAACCCTCTCGGACTACATACCGCCCGTTTGCGTTCAAGCTCTTTAACGTAATAACTGCGCCCGTTGTCATTCTGTGCTGTAAAAGCATTTTCAGCTTATAGCCCTTTACTGTTTCGGTATAGCTTTCTTCTTTTACTTCTTCCTCAAATTCTTCGGGTGCGTCAATCAAGCCTGTTTCTTCGCTTACCGTAAAATTTATATCCGTGCCATTTAAAATGTGCCTTACATAAACCTTTCCTTTCAATATGTAAGCAGATACGCCGCATACTTGGGCGTATTTCTCAATATTACCCATTAACCCGCCCGAAACGTTCACCGCATTTTCATAAGTGTGATCGTGACGCACTTTGAAAACGGCAATAGGCAATTTTAAACGTTGTACAAGAGATTTAAGAATATACGACGCTTTTGTGCCTGCTGCAAAGGCTATTTCTTCAACGTCCTTTTCCTTTCGGTCTACGTCGTCTATCGCATATATCGTTGTTTGCTTATCTACGCCTATACGCTTTGTTTTCACCTTGCTTATGCGCCCGCTGAAAATAACGCCCGTATCCTTTCCATATCCCGCCGTTATTGTTATTACCTGATTATTTTTGAGGTTTTTTATTGTGTTTTGCGCTAAGTTGTAAACGATAATTTCCGCTTCGTTTGCTTCTGTGTTATCGTCAAAAGGCACGTCAAATTCCACGTCCAGCGTTTCACTGTCAATTTCTACTTTGCCGTTGCTACTTTCGCTTTTAATAATAATTTTTCTGCCGAAAACACCGTCAGGAGCTTCAATTTTCCCCGACGGTACAATATCCCATTTGCTCATAGCTGCAACCATTCGGCTAATATGTTTTGTATTGTCCGACATTTAATCGCCCCCTTTTTCGTATAAAAAAACACGCCGCTATAAAAACGGCGTGTAAAATCAATGTAGTAATATAAAAATGGGAGGAAAGATATGAAACTCATATCATCATATATTATTATATCAGAATAACTTTCAATTGTCAATACTTACCAAAAAAATTATATTAAACTTTCCTCGGTATCGTCTATGACAAGAAAAACACTAACGCCGAAATTCTCACTTGTTACCTCGGTTTCCTGCCCGCTTTCATCTGTCGGTATAACAGTGATAACAGGGTATCTTTCCACCATATACACATCATTGAATAGCGGCTGATTATATATAATCGGCTCTGTCACAATTAATTCATCATCTTTATACAATGATATTGTGTACAAATCCGCTGTTTCGTTATAATCAATCGAAAATTCAAAAATCTCATTGCCTAAGACAATTTCAAATGTGTAGGGTATCAAGTCTTTTTCAACGATTATTCTATCCCGCATATTATCACCTACCTATAACCGACAATAACCTTTGCACCGACTTTCAAGCCGTACCAAGTGCCATTTGTTGTTATGCTTTTCACGTTATTATTTTTTGTGATAAAGTCTATTGATGTTCCGTACTTTTTCGCCATACTCCAACGACTATCACCTTTTTTTACCGTGTGATAAATCGGCGTTTTTTTCGTCGTGTTTGTCTGTTTCTGTTGTGTTCCTGTTGATTTTCGGCTTGCTGTAACGGGGTTAGATTGATATGCAGGTTTCGCAATTTTTACTTGCTTAATCTGCATATCAAACGCAAAACCGCCCCAAATATCGCTTGAATATGACGTTTTAAAGCTCTGTATCTGTGCGTTTACAAGCGTATTCCTGCCTATGTAAGTAATTAACGCCCCTTTTTTCATCAGGGCGTTAATTCTTGCTTTCTTTTCTTCGGCTGCCGTTCCCACGATTTCGCCCGAAATATCAAGCATTACGGGATTTTCTTTAACGTGATCTGTTATGCCTACTCCCTTTTCTACGGGGTGTTCTGTGCTTTCAATGCTGTTGTCAAAACTTTCGTCTTTAACCCACACCTGTATTCCGTTAATAGTTGCCATTTCACACCTCCGTTAAGTTTCCCGAACACGTGGATTTTTTCTTGCTACGCTTTCAAACACTTCATTCATAGCTTCACTTATCCACTTTTTAACTTTTCTTTCAAGCGTTCTTTCATCTTCTGCGCCGTTTATAGTTAAGTTAAATTCAGGTGCATAAGTGTTATATTCAACCGATTGTCCTCTTGAATGTACTGTTCTTTCGGGTGTTCGTGCTGTTACGCCTAACATATTTCCTGTTTGCGCCCATAAGCTCAAAGCACGTTTACGCTTATCACTTGTAAGCGGGATTGCCATTTCTGCCCCGCTCTCACCGAATATACTCGGCTTTGTCGCAATGCCGCCGTTTGCATATCCGACGCCCCTGTATGCCTTACCTAAAGAACCATATCTTGATACAGCATATCGGATTGACGCTAAAATATTGCTTAACGGGTCATAGATATTCTTGTTAAAGCCTGCTCTTGCATAAGCCTTAAATGTAGGGTCAATTACTTGCATTAAGCCCTTTGACGGAATACCTTTTTTTGCGTTGCTATCCCACAAGTTAATAGCTCTCGGATTGCCGCCGCTCTCTGTCTGCATTTGGAAAAGAGTTTTTGCAATATTCGTTTCGCTTAACTGCCCCTCCATTTGTAAAGCTCTCATAACAGTTGATCGCCATTGCTCAACACCCTTTGACGGGTTATAGGCTGCAAGAGATAAAGCCCCAAATTCATCAAAGAGCTTTTCAGCCCAAGCGTCCATTTGTTCAGATACAGTAGAAACTAAGCCTTTGCCGAAATGCAAAGCAACGCCGTTTACACCCTTATAATCAACGTGCTTTTGCTTCACTCTGTTAATCAAGCCTGCGGCGTTATCCATATAGCTCCATATATCAATGTCGCCCGTGCCGTCAGCATAGCGGAATGTAGGTGTATTTCTTCCCATTGCCTGCGCTGTGCGTTCTGCGGATAATACTTTCATACCCTTTGGAGCGTTTGGAATGAATACATTTTTACCTTGTGGAATAAATGTATTTCCGTTAGGCATTTGTACAAGTTCTGCACCCCTGCCGTCATTTACAAGAGCATTACCGCCCTTGTGTCCGTTTGTTCCGTTTGCGTAAGGCGTCCACGCTATAACCTGTTTTTCCGAACCAAACTGTTTTAATATCCAGTTTGCGCCCTCAATGAGCTTGTTTACAGGCTTTGCCGACGCTGTAACTGCGTCTTTCCATATAGAAACTAAAGCCGTGCTTAATGAGCTGCCCGATTTTTTTATATTGTCGCCCATTTTCTTCGGTAATTCGGAAACTTTTTTCACAACATCATCTATGGTTTCGCCTACTACCTTAGAAATATCCGTTGTTATTTCTTTCGGCTTTTTCAAGCTATTCCATAAATCGTTTAATTTTCCGACATTCAAGCCGTTTACTTGCGTAAAGAAAGATTTTGTATCTTCTCCGAATTGCTTTAATTGTGCGCCAAGCCCGCTTATATCGTTTTCGCCCGAAAACCATTGAGCTATACCGCCCTTGTTCGGCACTGCTTTTCCTAACCCCTCTAACGCTTCAAAAAGCCCTGAAATCTTGCTGAAATCGCTAATGCCCGAAATGGATTTATAGAATGTTGCCATTGCTTCGCCAAAAGGCGGTAATTTTTGTGAAAGTCCTGAAAAATCGTTCTCACCAGTGAACCATTGAGCAATACCACCTGTATTTGGCACGTTTCCAATGTCAGAAAGCGACGCAAACAGCAATTTTGCATTATCAAAGCCCGTTTGCGGTAATTCAGATACTTTCTTATAGAAATTTATTACATTGTCACTTGCTAAATCCCTTAAACCGCCCGCTAAAGCCGCATAGTTGTTTTCGCCTGTGAACCATTGAGCAACGCCGCCCGTGTTCGGTACATTTCCTATGTCTGCAAGCGATTGAAACAGCAAGCCCGCATTTGTAAAGCCTTTTTCGGGGAATGTTGCAACTGTTGTAAAAAATCCCTGTGCATTTTTCGCAAAGTTGGTAAGGTCAGTGCCTAATTTAACTAAAGCACTTTCATCTTCACCGCCAAAAAACGATTTAATGCCCTGTACTATCTCGTTTCCTGTCGCTATTCCTAACAAGCCAACTAAAGAAGTAAAGAAAGCACCTACACCGCCCATATCCACGCCGCTTACCGCTTCAAACAACGGCTTAATATTTCTGCCGAATTGTGCTAAATTTGCGCCGATTGCAGGCAATGAGTTAGAAATACCCTCGCCAAGTCCACCGATTAAAGAGCCTACCATTTCGCCGATTACATTAAATATTTTCGCTAATGTTTGCCCGCCCTTTTCGATAAACTCATTAAATCCCTTTATTTCGGATAATGCACCAAACGCAAGCACTAAAGCCGTTACACCGCCTAATACTAACGCCATATTTGCAAGTCCAGTAAGAACAATGGGAATAGGTATTGTACCCGCTATGCCCGCAAAAACCGCTAACACAGTGCCAAGAGTACCAAGCACAGCCATAATTCCTATGACTTTAAATACTGACTTGCTATCTGATAATGCGGCAATTTTAGGAGCTACAAACATAAATACAGCGGTTAATGCCGTAAGCCCTGCTATCATTATTGCCATATTTGCAAGTCCAAGAGCTACCTTTGAAACGGGTATTGCCCCGACTATGCTTGACAATTTCGCAAGTGCCGTACCGACAAGCCCCAAAGCAGCGATAACAACGATCACTTTAAAAATTGATTTTGCGTCGCCTAATTCAGCAATATAAGGAGCTACCGCCATAAATGCAGAACTCAACAAAGTAAATCCACCTAGCATTATTGCCATATTTGCAAGCCCTTTTAATATGACAGTAGGTTTTGTCTTTGCGATTGTTTTAAATGTATTGATTATACCTGCAAAAAAGCCGCCCGAATTTCCACCCGAACCGCCGCCCGACGAACCGCCAAAAATTGAAGCGATAACACCAACGCCCTTAAACAATTTAAAGGCTGCAACAAGCCCAAGCACAACGGGAACAATCTTTTTTATGTAGTTTGATATTGTTTCCCCGTTCTCTTTAAAGAAATTGCTTGCTTTTGTGAACATTTCTTTTATTATGGGGAATTGATTGCCGCAAATATCAACTATTGTATCAAAAACCGTTTTTATTATAGTGGGTAATGCCTTTATAAGCCCTTTTGTAAGCGATACCGCCGCTTTTAACAACGGAGGTATTAATTTTTCGGCAAGTTCAGGGAATTTTTCAGCAAATTTCGGAGCTAATTTCTCAATAAGAGTTCCTACGCCCCCTAATGCTTTTTCTGCTGCGGGAATAATATTGTCAGCGAATTTATCCACGCTGTATATGAGGTTGTCAAGGCACTGATCGAATGTATCGCCACCTTGAATTAATGCAGGCATTAAATTTCCCCAAGCTGATTTAACCATATTAAGCGAACCTGTAATTGTTTTTTCCGCTTCTTTTTGGGTTGTGCCTGTAATGTACATATTTTCTTGTACAGCGTGAATTGCCTTTACGATATTCGCATAGGACATACTGTTTGCGTCAACGCTTTTATCCAGCTTTGCAGCGTCTTTTATAAGTCGTTGCATTTCGGTTTTTGTACCGCCGTAACCTAATTTGAGGTTATCAAGCATTGTGTAATTCTGCTTTGCGAAACCTTGATAAGCAAATTGCAAGCTCCCCATATCCGTACCCATTTTATTTGCGTTATCGGACATATCAACAATAGCCGTGTTTGCCAACTCTGCCGCTTTTGCCGTGTCGCCGCCTACACTGCTTATCAAACTTGCCGAAAAACTTGTTACGGTTTCCATATACTCATTTGCAGAAAGACCCGCCGATTTAAAAGCGTCGTTTGCATACTTTATAACAGTATTTTCAACCTTTTTTAAATTGTTGTATTCTTTTGTAACCTCACTAACAGACTTTCCCGCTATTTTTGCGTATTCTTGAACGTTTTGTGCGCCTTTTGCGCCGAATAACGTTTCAACACCGCCTTTTAGCTGTTCAAAATCCGCATAAGCCTGTACTGAATTTGTGACAAGATAGCCCACAGCCCCCGCCGCCGCACTAACACCAACTGTTAAAGCCTTAAAAGAGATACCCGCTATCTTTTTAAGTCCGTTAAAAGCTGCGGTTGCACCTCTGCGACCAAGATCGGTTAAGGAATGTGTAAGCCGTTCTGCTTGTTCCCTTAAAGTTCTTGTGGAGCGGGTACTTTCTTCTGTTTCTCGGTTAAATCCATCTAAACTATCCTCACCTATTCCACCAGTAAGGGAGCGTCTTAATTCGTTAATCTGCTCTTGCAACCTTTGGAGTTCACGCAACCCCTCAATTTGGAAATCAAGCTGCACTACGTCCTGTCTGATTACGTTAGCCATTTTTAACCTCCTTTCCTGAAAAATTTAAAAAAAATACCCGTCTTGTTTAAAACGGGTATTACTTCTTTTTCTTCATTGCTTTGTTTTCTTCTTCAATTTGTATGTCAAGGGCTATATTTGCGGCTTCTAAGTCCTGCGGGGTCATAAAAGGCTTACCGAATACAGTTTGCCAATCAAAGCCACGCCCAGCCATTACAAGCCGCCATTTATCCCAATCATTCTTTACTTGTCTTTTTAGTTCTGCCTGTGTTTTCTGTGGGACGAAATTTGCCCTCCATTGTTTCACGCAAGAAAGCTAAAACCTCGTTAAATTCGTCCATTGCTTCGCCGCCCTGCATTACTTCACTTGCAAAATTTGTTACCTCGTCAAGTTCTTCCGCTGTTTCAAAATCGTCTGTTTCAAGTTTTTCAGGCTTAACAATAACTTTTTCAAAGAGGTTTTTTCTCAACTTTCTTATGCTTGTGCGGCTTGTGCCGTCAACATAGTTACTATCCATTATTTTTAACGCCGCAAGTATGCCGTTAAATTTTGCAACATACTTTTTGCCGTTGATAGTCTTTTCCGTTGTAGTGCCGATTTTGTCAGCGCCGAAATCATTGATTGAAACTTTAGGTTCGACTAAAACCTTATCAAATAAGGCGTTTGCCAACTTTTCAAGACTTACGGCGTTACCGCCGTCAATTGTCGCTGTGTCAATTGTTTCATCACGGAATGAAAGTCCGTTAAACTGTGCTGTATATGTAACGCCGTTAATTTCCTTTGTTGTCTGATAAAAATTTGTAAATGCCATTTTAAAAAACCTCCGAAATTATTATTTTTGATATTAAAACTAAAAAGGCGACAAGATATTATCTTATCGCCTTTTGCCGTTTGATTAGATAGGGTCAACTGTATAATCCATTACAGCAATTTCAAATTCCCTGTCCTCTGCTTCTGTACCCTGTGAAAGTTCAGGGTAATTTTTAATTCTTGCGCTTGTGCCGCCCATTCTTTCGCCAATGGTTTTGTTTGTTACCCAAATAGGGAATACTGTACCCGCTTTTGCAAGGGACATTAACATTGCCTTTTGCGGGCTTGTTGCCTGCACGGTAAGCGTGATTGTTCCGAGGTTATTATTTTTTTCGTTCATAATAACGTCGCCCTGTGCGCCAACGGCAGCTTCAAAAAATTCTTCGTCCTTTTCGCCTGAAACCATATCTTCACCTAAACCAGTAATATAAATACCGTTTACGGTAATGGTACAATCCTTTGCGTTATAAGATGTAACGTTCATTGTTTATGCCCTCCTTATACTTCAATTTCGCCTGTTACTTCGATTTCGTGAATTGCTCCACGTAAACTAAAGCTGAATGAACCGCCTACATATCTTCTCGCCTTGCGATCTTCGGCGGTTGTGTTTTCTCTCGGCTCAAACTTTACGTTGTAATCTGCCGTACCCTCTGCATTGTCAGCAATAATGCCGTTGTTGTAAGCGTCCTGTAATACGTTTACGCAAATGTTTTCCAGTAATGAAATACCGTTATTGTCGTATGTAACCTTGTTTGTTGTGTTAAGGGTTTTCTGTAACATATATTCCATTTGGAAAATGATATAGTCCTTGCTGTCGATAACGTCAGCCCATTCACCCGAAAGCACCTTGCCGTCAGTTGTCACGTTGTCGCCCGCCATTGTAACGAATGTGCAGCAATTCTTTTTGTGAATTTCGTCAAGTTCGGAAACCGAAAATTCAAGCGGTTCAAGCCCCTTTAATATCTTGTGATCGTAACTTGCTGAACCTGCTGCAAGCCCCGCAATTCTTCCCACTAAAGCAGCTTCGGGGCAAACAACATCTGCATTTGTGTAGTACATTACGAATGTGCGGTTATATGCTTTTTCCTCGATTTCCTTAGTAATTACCGATAAATCAGTAATGCTTGTAAAATACATCTTGTCGGTTGTCTTTTCGATAAATTCGGCGATTTCCGCAAAAGAGCTTTCGCCCTCTACGCCCGCACTTGCAACAATAAGCTGTCGCCAACCCTTAGTAAGAATGGTTGCAAGTCCTGTTACTGCGTTTTCAGCGGTTGCACAAACAGCGATTGTTGCGGGTGCGTCTGTCTGCTCAAAAATACGCTTTGCCGCTGTATGTACGGCTGTTCCCTCTGCAAAGCCCGCCTTTTCTACGTCCTCAATTCTTGCACATTCTGTATAGTCTGTTGCCTTTTCTGCCATACCCGCAAAGATAAGCGGATAGCCAAAACCTAACTTGCCTGTGGGCTGCTTTAAATTAATGACTACTTTTACGTCTTTTGCCATAAGTTAAACCCTCCTTGTAATTGTTTTGTCGTTGATTTCAACCGTTTCAATATATCCCGCCCCGCCGTTTGCTGTTTCTGCGTCAATTACATCTGTAAGCCGTAAAACAACATCAAAGCCGTTTCGGTATTCGTATTCGGTTGTTAAAATGTTATCTCGGTTTGTAATATCCGTTGTTTCTTTCACAATTACGCCATTGTCGGATAAATGAATATTGCCAACTAAAGAAAACCACTCTTTAGCCTTTAATGCGTTTGTCACACTTTCGCTTGCGTCGTCCGACAAAGCTGTGATACTCCACGTTTGCAATAATTCTTTATATCGTGTGCCGTCAGCGGCTACACAATATGTACCGTTTTTCTGCTTTCCTAACGTTGTAATAGTATAAGAAATGTATGGATAATCGGGCGGCTCTGCGTTCTGATTTGAGCGTATAACAGGGCAATCCACATAGCTTTTTAATCCTGCAACAACCGTGCGTCTTACGCTGTCATAGTTAATCATTCTGCCGCCCCCTTAAATGCTGATACATATTTGAGTGTGTACGCCCAAACACCCGTAAATTGTGCGTTTTCTGTGCAATCCTCAATATTGTATTTTCTGCCGTTATATACGGCGGTTGCTCCTATCAACTTACCGTCAATCGGTTGCAACATAAATAACCGCTTATCGTTAGCGGTTAATGTTCCCTCTGCTCTGAATATTTTGCTTTCTTTATGGGAGATAATAGCACCGTTCATTGTGATTTTCTTCGGTTCTTCTTTGATTAATTCCCCCATATCATCATATTTGCTTTCGCCCGTGCTACTTGCTGTGATAACGGTAAAATCTGTGCTGTATTTGCGAATAAGCCGACTAAAATCAAAATAAGCCATTATTCAATCCTCCAAGTAATACCTTCAATCATATTTCCAGTATCAACAAGTGGGTTGCTACTGCCTTTTTGTTCAACGGTATAGGGGTGATTTGGCGGCTCTGATACATCACGGGCATACGTCTTAATTTTCGTTGCAAGCATACGCCCCGCCATATCTAAAAATTGCTGTTCGCTCATTTGTCCGTTAAGCACTTGACCTATTGCACGTTCAACCTTTTCTAACACTTCGTCGGAATACTTGTCGTGTCCTGCCCTTAAAAATGATCGTTCAGGTATGTGTATTTTGGTTGTATTTGGTGATAAATGCAAACCGTGAGCGTGTAAAAACGCCCTCATTTTTTGCGTTACATTTATATCACACCCGTATTCGTGTATTCCTGCAAGCCAAGCATTTTCGCCCTCAAAAACACCGACTTGAATTTGTTTGCCGTTAATCGTTTCGATACTTCTTATCATATCGGGAATGTTATTAACGGTTGTATTCCACCTTATGTTACTCACAAAATCACCACCGTTTTTTAGCCGTGACGAAACGCACTTTAGATTTAAGCCATTTGTCAAGTAATTCCTCTGCTGCTTGCTCTATCAAGGCTTTTTTGGTTTCGCTTGTAAAACTCTGTGAAAGCCCCTCTATACTTTCCGAGCTAACGCCCGCCGTCATTGACATAATATCGAAATATTGCACCACAAAAAGCCTTACATTTTCGGGTAAGGCTTCAAGTGCTTCTTTGTCGTTTAAGTCAATTTCAAGTGTTGTATTGTCAGCAATCCAGTTGAACGCACTACCAACGATAAGTATTGTTCTTTCGTTAATCGGCGCTATTCCCAGCTTTAGACTTTCTACCTGTTCGCTTGTTATCATCAGTAGTCACCGCCTTTTCTGCTGCCTGTGCGGTTGCAATGTCGGCTACAATCTTTTCCTCTGCAACTGCTCTTTCAATTCCTAACTGCTGACGCAATCTACGCCGCATATTCCAAAATGTGCAAGACATTTTCTGCCCCTCCTTTCAACTGTTTCCGCTTCGGAAATAGTTTATTAACCGAGCTTATGACGTAAACAAGCAAGTGCAACCTTTTTGTGATCCACTACAAGCTGCCAGTTTTCGGTCTTTTCAAGGTCAACGTTTGCAGGGTAATAATGGTCGGGATTTGTGTATTCGCCGTTAGAAACAAAAGAAAGTCCACGGGGGTGAATAATCTGACACCAACGGTTGATAAGATAATTCTTTGCGCCTATCTTGTCACGGTCTGTTTCTGTGCCGACAAAGCCCGCAGGTGTGCCGTCCTGACGAATAAATGCGCCGTTACCCATAAAGTAAGTATCGTAAACATCACCAGTTACAGGCATACCGTCGTCCACAACAATTCTGTAACCCATAAATGTTTCAATTTCAACTGTTTCACCAACAGGATTTACCCACGGCTGACGTAAAATAAGCTCCTGTTTCTGTAAGTAGGTGTATGTAGCGGAATGAATAAACGCCATACCGAGTGCGCCGTAATGGTCGCCTAAAAGCTGCTTTGTATCAAGTGTTGCAGCTCTTGAAATGTACGCCGCTGCTTCTGTACCGCTTGAAATATCGTTGACGTGTTCCTTTAATGCGCCGTTTGTAGGGTTCAGAATACCCTTTAAGATAGCAAGGTAAATTCTCTGTTCTCTTGAATTTCTCCAATCTGCAATAAGCTGTGCAACTGCGCCCATAGGGTCAGCACCGCCGAGAACGTGCGCAAGGTCTGTACTTCCCCAAGCTCTCTGTCTGATAAGCAGGGTTGCTCTTGCTTCTTTTGTTGTAATACCGCCAACAGAAACGTCCTGTTCGCCGAATACATCTTCTTCGCCGTCAAGCGGATTCCACATAGGGAGCTGAATAAATCTGCCGCCCTCAGGTGTGCCGTTGATAAGCTGTGCTACTGTTGCGTCAGGTGTCGCAATTCCGCTGTTTACGAAAGTATTAAGTTCTGTTGAACGATCAATAACGTACTGTGAAAATTTTTCGGGTACGATTTGCATATTTGCAATAGTTGTAACTGCCATAGTTAGTAGTCCTCCTGTTGTTTAATAAGTTGTTGTCACTTAACGCCCGCTGCCGCTTTAAGCTGTGCCGCAAGTTCGGGGTTATTGATTTCAATTTTCATTTGTTCTGTAAAATTGTACTGTTCTTTTGTGTACGGATTTACGCCGTTGTTAAGGCTGCCGCTCTTTGTAGGTGTATATCCGTTTTCCTTGAAACGCTTATCAACTTCTGCTTTAACGCTCTTGTCGTGCCACGCTTTAAGCAATGTAATTGTTTCATCAATTTCTGTTTCATCTTCACAAGCTGATACAAGTCTTTCAATAAGCAACATTGTTTCCTCTGTGTCAGCGACATTTGCCTTTTTCATTGACTTAACGGCATACATCTTATTTTTTTCACGTGTAAGCTCTCTTTTCTGTTCTTCAAGCTCTTTCTGCTGTTCCTCAAATTCAAGCTGCTTTGTTTCTTCTTCGGTCAGCATTTTCTTCTGTAAGCGTTCAAGCTGCTTTTTAAGCTCTGCCTTTTCCTTACGCTCCTTTGCCATTGCACGGTCAAACTTTGATTGAATTAATTTATCAAGATCATCATTTTTCCCGTCAAGTGTAGGGTCGGGGTCGGGTTCAGGTTCGGCGGGCGGTGCTGGGTCAGGTTCTTTAACGTTCTTTGCCATTTCGTCAAATTCTTCCTGTGTAATGCTGCCTGCTTCAAGCAAAGTTTTCAGTTTTTCAAGTGTCATTGTCCTTTGTCCTCCTAAAAATCCGTATAGAATTTTGTTTGCCCTCCATATAGAAAGGCTTGATTATATACAAAAAGAGCAACCGTATAGATTGCTCCTAATTGCCAATATAAAACAAGAAAACCACACCAAAACGCTCCCCTTGTTTTGACGTGGTTTTCCTGTTCTTGAAAGGTAGTATATGAAAAGAAAAAAACTTCCGAAAGATAATTAAATTATATCACTATAATTATATCACTTGTTCCCGCTTTTTTCTATTGACTAAATCAACAAATTTCAAGTTAATTTATTGTGCGTTTTGCTTAATTCCAATACTCTAAATCGGCTTCAAGCATTTTCGCCATACTCAATGAGGATTGCCCGTTGTAATCGCCTGCCCCTTTGTTTAATTGTCGCTTTTCGTGATATATCTTTTTGCGCTTCTTAACGCTGAAACTTCATTGTTAAATCTTTTTTCCCCTGTGCCATTTGTACCTCTCAAATCGTAATCTAATTCTCCCATACGGTAATATAAGACATATACAAAACTGCTATAACCTTTTACATCAGTAAGCACTTCTGCTGATTTGTGAGTAATATAATTTTTTAATTCGTACTTTTTCATAATCTTTCACCTTGCTTTCGTGTATCTTCGTCAAGCTCTCGTTACCTGCACATTAAGTCGCATAGATCAAGTGGCTTTCTGCCTTTCAATTTGTCAATCATTGCTCTTATGTCTGTCGCTTGTTCTTCGTTGCCGTTGCCGTGTTCTTCAATGTTTATATACAAGTATTCTTCTAACATATCAATTAAATATGCTTTCTGCTCTGCGTTGTATCGCTGTGTGCTATTCTCTTTCGACGCTCTCACACGCTTTTCAATGTTACTGTGTATCTTGTATTCTTTGCTACTTGTATCGTCGTTATCGCTGTATCTATACGCCCTGTTTTCAAGTATTGTGCATATTGTTGTATACTCGCTGTTAGTCATTATCATATTGCAACCACCTTTCTATGTCGCAAGGCGGCTTTCGCCGTCTTGTTGCCTTGCTTATACTTTTTTAATAAATGTATAACAAATATCGAATAACTCAAAACAAACCATTTCAAATGTTTCGTCATTTAATTTTAAATTGCTATGGTCGATAATGTTTTGTGCGATTTCTACAATATCATCTGTTGTGATGTTCTTGTTTTCAACGCTTTCTAAAAGTGGTATGTAATCTTCATTTGTACCGTTTGTATACCATTCTTTGCGAATACATAACGCTCTTAAATCGTCTTTGTGCATTGTTCTTACTTCTTTGTAACCGTATTTCATAATTTTTACCTCGCCTTTCGTGCTGTGCCTTTCGGCTGTTGTTTACCTTGTATCTATATTTTAACCGCTTTTGAGGTACAAAACAATTCGCAAAATGCACAAACTTTTTACGATTACTTTGTTTATTTTTTTGCTTCGCCGTTATTGTCTTTTTTTAATTCTTTAAGTATTTTTTCCCAATAAATTTTCGGTTTGTTTTTCACCTGTATTCCTATACCTGTTGCGGTATATCTTTCTAATGCTTTTTTTTCTTCACTCATTGTTATTTCACCCTCGCTTTAATTTTTAATATTTTTTGTCCGATTATATCCTGATCGTTTTTGTATTCCGTTACAACATCAAAGCCCTCAATTACATACGCCGTACCTCTATCTAATATCACTTCGCTTTCGTCCACTATTTCAGAAACAAAAGCACTATATCCTTTATTTACTTTAAGTTCCAATCGTATAGGACTATTTTCAAAAACATTTAATTTAGGATTTGCAGAACAGGAAACAAAACTCATTTCCCTTATTTCAGTACCATTAAAGGCTTTTAATGCTTTCTGTACCTCGTTATTATTAAAGTTATTGCAAATATCATCTATTTGGCTTGGATTTAAACCGAACACTTTTTCGGTGTAACTATGATTTAGATTTCTTGTAAGTAAAACATTTTGCGGAATAGTATTCTTTTGAATAACATTGTGCAAGCTCGTCGCCGCCCTCAACATTGTTTCTCTTTCCTCTAACGCTTCTTCTATACTTAAAGTTGGGTTTGCTCTTAATATTCCGTTAATATCTCGGCTTCTTGTGTTGCCTATATATGTCGAATAAATATCTTCATATTCTTTGTCGGTAATATCTTTTGACACATATTTTCCCCACGCTGTTGACAATTCTTCGTAATCGTCGGGAACTTCTTTTATCCAATAATCGTAATTATCGGTTTTAGTAGTATCTGTTTGTACGGGTTTTTTCAAGAAATTTATTTGCTTATTCTGTAACTCGCCCCATTCCTCAACGGTCAATAAATCATATTCAAGAAAGCAACGGCAATTACAATCATTACGGGCTGTGCCGCTTCTTGACGGGGAAATAGCGTAAACATCAGGTTCTAATTTGAATTTATCGCCTACTTGAATTGTTACGCCGTCCATTTTAATATGGTTTGCGCCGTTTCTGCTTAATGTTGTAGTCCACCTACCGCCTTTTTTGCGCCTTTGCTGCGGTCTTACTCGCTCGTCTTTCATAGTTCGCCAAGTAGCCGTATGGATAAGCCCGCTGCCCTCTAATGCCTTTGCGGTTTCTAAAGCTCCGTCCATAATACCGCCCTCAATATTACGGTGCGTTTCTGTTCTCACTATGTTGTTTGCCTTGCCGTAACTTATATCAAGCCTTTCAACAAGTTTGCGGCTCATAGTTTCGTACCTGTCGCCGTTCATAAGCCCTATATCAATAGTTTGCTTAATCTCGTAAATAACTTCCTTTCGGTTTTTCTCCAAAAGTTCGGGCAAAGTCAATTTTGTAATATTGTTTGCAATAGCCGCTTTCATCACTTCGGGGCGCACTTTCAATTCTGAAAAATCGTAAGCCTTGTTTGTCGCTTCAATCATTCCCGTATAGCACTTTTCATAGACCTTTTCTATAAGCTCCTGTATCTCGCTTGAAATTGCGGGTAAATACTTGTTGCAATTCTTGTCAAGCTCATTCAGAAACCACGCTAATTTGGCTTTTTCCTGCAACTGCGCTACTGTCAAAACGCCGCTTTCGTCTGCATACTTTGTATATGCTTCACCGATAAAGGCGGTTAATTCCTTTGTAAGCTGCCGATATAGCTTTTTGATCTTCTTGTCGGTCAACACCTTTCGGCTTTCTTCTATGCGGCGTATTTCGTGTAAAAGCTCGTTTAAGCTCGTTTTTGCTTTTGGCAATAGTTACACCCCCTGAAACAAAAAAACGCCTGTACGGGCGTTTGTGTGCGTGTATGCGTGTATATAAGTAAAGGGCGACTATTGCCGCCCGTTTTCTTACTCTGTAACCAATGTAAAATAGTTGTCAATTACCACTTTGTCACCTATTTTAATTTCTGATTTGCAAGCTGTGTGTACGCCCCTTGCGCTATTGTCTTTAACGCTGTATGTGCTTGCTGTTAATTCTTTAATGCTGATTGTTCTTGTTTTCATACCGTTTACCGCCTTTCATTAACAAGCTATCAAAGCAACCATTGTATAGCCGTTATCTTTGATATACTGCATAACTTCTTTTTCTGTGCCTGCCTTTAATGTGCAGCCGCACGCCTTTGTAATTCTTTCAAAAAAGAATGTGCCGTTATGCTCTCTTAAAAAGAAATTCTTTTTTCTGCCCTGCTTGTATTCTCTTATGTACTTTGTCATAGTGTTACCGCCTTTCAAGTCGTGTATTGCTTTACCTTACATTTACTATTATATCACTTTTGCGGTATTTTTCAATTCGCATTTTAACCAAACATTCTATTCGTTATTTGGCTATTTTGTCAATTGAATTTATCTCAATTGTGGTATATAATTACTAATGTAAGGTAAACAAAGTCAAATTGCGAAAGGCGGTATTTATTATGTTTAAATGGTTCAAAAATTGTCAGACTATCGAAGATGTCAAAAAGACTTACAAAAAACTTGCTATCAAGTATCACCCTGACTTAAACAAAGACACCGATACAACGGCGGTTATGGTTGAAATCAACAACGAATATGAAAAGGCGTTTATGTTCTTCAAAAACACTCATAAGAGCAACGAAAGCGGCAAAGCTGAAAGCAACGAAAGCAGCAACTACAACGCCGCTGAAACGCCTGAAATGTTCAGAGATATTATTAACAGCTTAATTCACTGCGACGGCGTAAACATTGATATTGTCGGTTCGTGGGTTTGGCTCACTGGTAATACTTACGAATACAGAGATACAATTAAGGGTTTGGGCTTCAAATGGGCGAACAAGAAAAAAGCGTGGTACTGGCATACTGACGAATACAAGTGCCGCCGATCAAATATGACACTTGATGAAATCAAGATGAAATACGGCTGTCAGAGCGTCAAGACAACGGCACAGTTAAAGTTAGCGTAAAGTATAAAGGCGGTTTATATAGCCGCCTTTTTCTTTGTCTGTTGCTTCTGTTTATCGTCTGTGCTATCGCCTGCTTTATCGTCTGCGGGTTCTTCTTCACCGCTGCCGCCTGTGCTGTCGTCTGTGCTGTCGTCGTCTGTATCTTCATCATCAAACATTGACGGCATAGATTGTTTTTCCTGCTCGATAAGCTCCATAATATAATCAACATCATCAACACAAGAAAGTTGAGAATATACAAACTCTTTCGGTAATCCTGCTGCTATAAGTGCCTGCGCTGTCTGTGCTTCACTTAAAAGGTCAAGCGGGAAATTACGCTTAAAGTCCATTGTCACTTGTAACGGGTCAATTTTAATACCCTTTTTCGCCCACGCACTCGCTAAGAGCTTCCACATATATTGTGCGGCGTTCATCATTTGCGCCTGATACATACCGCACTTTGTTTCAAGCCCGTGCAGCTTAAATTTAAGGCTTACTCCGCTTGCAGCTCCGAAAGTTTCGTCACTTAAATTCGGCGTTCTTGAAAATCTGTAAATGTTATCTTCAAGCCGCTGTAAATGGTGTTCCGTGAATGTATCGTTTATATTTTTGGTTAAGAAATACGCCTTGCCCTGCTGTGTGCCTGTTGCGGGAAATACGAAAGAACCGCTTTTCTGCCCCTTTTCAATGGTATCATCATCAATTCTCAATCCCTCAAAGATTAAATAAGCGTGAACAAATGCTTCAATCTCGTTGGAATTATCCGAAAGCACCTTGTCATAATCATCAATCAGAGCTAAAACCTTTTCAGCGTCGCCCAACGCTTCGGCATTGTTCAATATTCCTTGTAACGGGCAATAGTCGAATAAGTGCGGCTTTACTTCTTTTAATGCAAGGTCAAACGTTGATGTACCTTGATAGGAATATCTGTTTTTTTCGTCGTAAAAATCAACATTCCATATTGTAGCACCGTTTATGTCAGTGGTTGTATAATAGCGTAACGCATACTCAGGCTCGGAAATGTTTGTTTTTGAAAGAACAACTGTTTCATAGCCGTGTACGGGCATAACTCTTTCGTTGCCGTCGGGGTCAACATAGAAAAGCCTGCCGCAATAACCGTAAATGCTGGATAACTTTGTTGTTTCCATATCAACGCCGAACATATTATTACGGGTTGTAAAATCCGTTACTGCCTTTGTCGCTTCGTCAATCTGCTTTTCGCTGCCTGTTGTTTCTTCTGCTTCGTCTGTTTTGCTATAACCGTATGCAATAGGCTTACCCGCAAAATATCCTGTCTTAAAATCAACAATTTCGCTGAAAAAGTCGTTATTAATCTTGTTGTTGATCGGCTTTTCTTCTTCTTCAAACCTTACCGCACGATTGAAAATAGGTAAACCGCCCTCAATCACCTTATAGCGGTTGTATAATTCCTTGTTATACGTTGAATTTTCAGTGTGTTTTTGCAGGATTTTATACAGCAATTCGGTTGTGATACCAGTTTTACGGATTTCGTCAATCTCCGCTTCAAATGTTGGTAATAATTGCGTTTCTGCTCTTGCCATAATTACTTTTTCCTTTCTTTCTTCTTTTTCGGCTTATAGTTTGGTAGTTTTCTATCGAAAATGATTTTACCGCTTGCTGTTCGGGTCATTCCGCACTTTAAGCAAACAGAAACATCATTTACTTTTTCCCATATATGCCCGCACAATTAAATACACCCCACTTTCTTAAACACTTTCAGCATTTTCGGGTATTGCACCGCTACCCAATCAACAAAAGTTTCGTCGTGTCCGAAAGTAGGGTGTTCAAAGTTTTCGTGCAAGCCGCTTTCATATAAAAATGCGTGTATAATTTCGTGACGCATTACTTTTTTTCTGTATCTCTCAAAGTCTATTAACTCGCAATTATCGGGCTTTTTTGTAACTACAATTAACTTTGCTGTCTTGTCACAATATCCGTCGCAATCTTTTAAATATGTATCTTCACTCTTTGCGTGTTCTTCAATTGTGTATTTTGCGCCTAATATTTTTACTGTCATAAATCAAAACCTCTTTCCTGCTGTTACTTCTGCCGCTAATATTTCATCATTCAACGCATATCGTAAAGCGTCGATTAAATGGTTATTCATATCGGCGGCTTGTGCCATTGCGTTACCGTTTTTATCCTCTTTCCAATGGTATTGTTCAATTTCGTTCTTGAAATTCTGACAACGCACATCAACAATAATTTCATAGCCTTGCAGCCAACGAATACCACGATTGATACTATCCGCACCCTTTACACAAGCAACCGCCCGTATGTTGTTATTTGCTAAAAAGTTAATCGTTTTCGGCTCTGCGCTATCGCATATAATGTATTGCTGCGCTATCATCTTTTGACAAACTCTTAATAATTCGTCGTCGGACATTCCCGCTTGATACCATTCATCAAAAACATAAATCTTTTTGCGGGCTTTATCTAAATGCACCCTTATTAATGCGTTAGGGTCTGCCGCATATCCAAAGTCAAGCCCGTTATGTATCTTGTCAAAAGTCGGTATTCTGTCGCTTAAATCTTCAACGTGCCAGTTTTTGAAAATAACGTGACCGAGTATGCCCCAATTTCCGAGGGAATAAACGTTGTAATAATACGGGTCTGTTTCATCTTCAAGCAACTTTCTATCATCATCAGTTAAGAAAAGATTATCCTTGTATGTCGTTTTCAAAATCAGCAAGTTTTCATCTTCATAAATATTCTTGTTATCTTCCCACTTGCCGAAAAACTCTTGATATATCCAATGTGATTTTAAGATAGGGTTAAAAGCAAAAATAATGTGCTTGCTTATATCAGACTTACCACGCAAACGCTTTTTAAGCTGCATATATGCGTCACGCTTTATCTCTGTTGCTTCTTCCACGAATACACGGTGCAACACATCATCAGCGGGCGAAATACTCTTTATCTTTTCGGGGTCGTCAAGCCCTGCAAACATTATTTGCCTGCCGTTCAGCGTATTTGTTATAAGCATATCCGTACTGTTTACCCTGTAATAGCTTGACAAGCCCATTTTGGATATTGCTTTCTTGATTTCGTTAAATGTACTGCGCCTTATGGTTGTTGCAACATTACGGCAAATAAGCCAGTTTACGCCGTTCATATTATCCATAACGATTTTCTGACATATTACATAGCTTTTGCCGCTTGATGAACCGCCGAAAAAGATTTGCATAAATTGAGGTTTATTTATATAGGGCAAATATGCGGGGTTTACCTTTACGCTAATATCTATATCCGTTCACCGCCTTTCAATATTCAAAAGCAACACAAAAAAGCGGCTGATCTGCTCAACCGCTTTTCTCTATTGCCTTTTTTATGCTTCGATTGTCAAAACGCCGTTTGTGTAGTTTGCCGTTGCTTCGTCGCTGTCGTAATATTCGCCGTTCTTTTCTATTGTCATTGTCAAATGAAAATCGCCGCTTATATCGAGCATTTCGGCAATATCGGAAATTACTTTCATTGTATCGGCTTTTAATTCTTCTACCGTGTAATAGCTGTGCATTTCGTCAGTTGCTTTTATATTGTCTGCGTTTACTATGTAAACCGCTTTAAACTTAGGCTGTCTAACCTCTTTGCCGATTACCTTGCAAATTTCGTTGTTTATGTCGAGTTCGTCACCGATAAAAATATTATCTGCGAAACCGTCAAAATAGTACTCTTTGACAATGCCCTTTTTATTTCTGCACTTTATGTATGTTCTGTATGCGCTCATACCTTTACCGCCTTTCTATGCTTTAGGGCGGTTATTCGCCGCCCTGCTTGCTTTTTTAGTCTTTGTATACCTTTGCACTTATTATCTTAACATTCTTGCCGTAATGTGCTTTTACCGCCTTTATCGCTTCTTGTCTGTTTGATACATCATAAACAAGTGCCGTGTCAGTAAATGCGCTAAACCCTGTAAATTCTACCTGATATGTTTTCATATTCTTTACCTTACCTTTCACCGTTTCGCCGTTCTGCGGCTCGTCAGTACCACGCTTTTTAGTGATAGACGGCGGCGGCTTTATGCCGCCCAATTTAAAAACAGCTCGTTTAAATCAGCCCAATTTTCAGCGGCTAACTCGCTGCGAATTATACGGCGATAATTTGCTTCATTAAGTATTAATGTTGCGTCAGGGTTTAACTGTGTTTCTGCTAAGAAGTTTAAACAACCATTAAAGCCAAGCTCTGTAATTTTGCTGTCGATTGCTTTTTTCATTTCGTTTGTCATTGTTTTCACCTTTTACCTTTCGTGTTTGCTGTTGTGTTTTGCTTTACCTTATGTATTCATTATACACCGCTTTTGTGGTATTTTCAATTCGCAAAATGTACGAAAAATCTATAATATTTTTGTGTATTTTGTCAATTGTAATTATACCTCAATTGTGATAATATATATGTGTAAGGTAAAACACAACATCAAGAAAGGCGGTACATATTATGAGTACAACAACATTAAAAATAGCGGCTGAAATTCTTCACCAGTTAGGCGGTAACAAGTTTGTAGTTATGACAGGCGCAAAACATCTTTTAGCACTTGATAACGGTATCAGATTTTCAATCGGTAGAAATGCAAGCAAGGCAAACCGTGTTGAAATCACATTAAACGGCTTAGACCTCTACGACGTGAAATTTATTAAGCATACACCGTATAAAATCAAAGTCGATCACAACAAAGGCACAATAAAAGAAACACAAGAAAAAACAGTTGTTTTAAAAGAGTACAACGACGTTTATTTTGATATGCTGCAAGACATTTTCGCAGGCTTTACAGGCTTATACACACATTTATAATACAAATATTCAACCATACAACAAAAAGCCCGTGTGCAGCGTTTCTGACGCTCTCACGGGCAATTAAAGAAAGGTTATATAAAACTATGAAAAAAACATACACGATATTTAAAAAAGACTTAACCGCTTTCCTTTGCGATATAACAAAAGCAATGCAAAAGGCAAAAACCTTTTACAACGTCAGCACTAAACCGCATAAAGACAATGACAAAATCATTGTTGTAATCGGTTAAGCATAGCAAAAAAAGGCGGCTGAAATAGCCGCTTTCCCTTTTTGTGTCACAATAGGGGTAAACCACGCTTTTTTCACGGTTTGCCCCTTTAATCGTTTGCAATTCTCATAATCTTATCAACTGTTAAATATTCCTCTGATAAAGGCGTACTTATGAGCTTATAAAATGCCTTTTTCGCTTCTTCGTTTTCAAAAACAATGACAGAATACCAGTTAATATTGTTACGCTCCTGTAAACGTTCCTTTCCTGCTGCTCTCGCCGCCTTTACTTCTTCAAGCCCTTTTTTGACTTCTTCGGCTTCGGGCGTTTGGAAAGTCTGTGTAAATCTTTCGTCACCGTCAAACATAAGGTCAACATCTAATTGAGTAAATCCCATTTCCTCAAAATCAATGTCGTATTCTTCTGACAGCAAAGCAAGTCCGTCTAAATCGTACTCGCCCTGTAATGACGTATTATTGAGAATTACATTTAATTTTGCTTCTTGTCTTTCGTCAACATCAATAACGCACACATCAAGAGAATAGTCCTTGTTTTTCTCCAATGCGTCAAGCTGTTCAATTCTTTGGTGTCCTCCGACGATATTACCCGTTCTTTTATTCCACGTTATAGCAGAAACAAGCCCGTTTTCTTGTAAATTCTTTTTAAGCCGCTTTTTGGCTTCTTTATCCATTACACGGGGATTGTATTCAGCGTTTTTAATATCTGAACGGCTGATTGTTTCGATTGTAAACTTTTGGTGTTTGCTTTTCGCCATATATTAACCGCCTTTGCTTTCCTGCTTTTCGTAAAGCTCGTAATGTTCAACCGCTGCACCTGCAAGCGGGTAAACTTGTAATATCTTTTCATAGTCGGCGGGGTAATGCTCTTTAATAACAGATAATTCACTTCCCGCTAAACTACGAAAAGAAAAGCCCAGCTTTCTTTGTTCGGGGCTTAAATATAACTTTCTTTGTTTTATGTACTGTAAAACCTCTTGCTTTTTCCAGTAGGCTAACGGGTAAAATCTACCTCGTTTAAAATCAATGCTGCCGCTTTTCTTAATCATTGCATTTCGTACAATGCTATCGGCGCACCTTTCGCCTGCTGAAATCCAGTGTATGCCCGTCTGCTGCCGTAAATATTCGTAAGTATCGTTAATTCCGACAACATCAACGCTGAAATCGGGCATTGTGAAACTTCCGTATTTCAAAAAGTTTGATACTTCAAAATGCGGCAAACGTATAATTTCGGTATTGTACTTGTTTTCGTACCACCGTAACATTTTTTCTTGAAATTCCAACCCTTTAACAAGATACATAAAGAACGGCTTAACCGTTTTAAAGTATCGGAAACACAAATCAAGCGTAACAATACTATCCTTACCGCCGCTAAAAGCAACAATAACGCTGTCTGTTACGCTTGCCTGTGTTTTAATAGGGTCGAATAATAAGTTACTCACACTTATTAACCTCCCATACCGCCGTTAGACTTTCTACGGAAAACGTTTTTAATTTCCCTACGTCTTGCCGCCTGCTGGCTGCGGTTTGCTTCTCTTACGCCTGTTGCCTTGTTAATACGACGCTGTAAGGCTGACTGCTTCTTATGTGTAACATAAACAGCCTTTTTAGAACTTCCTGCCTTTGCCATACGTTACCCCTCCTTTCATTGGTTGTTATCTATATTTGGGCGTTGCCGCCTAAATAACATATTTCCAATGAAAGCCGCCTGCGCTTTTCGTTGTTCCTTTGCAACAATGACAGATACAAACATTTGATATATTTGTTTCTCTTGCGGCTTCGGCTAAAGTGTTATATATTGTGTTCGTTTCAATACACAATACCTTTTTTGCTCTTGGGTGATTACCGCCCGTCATTTTTCCTTTGTGTGCTTCACTAAGAATTTTCTTTGTTTCTTCGGAGTGGTGTTTACCTTTAAAGCTGCTCGGCTTTCCTTTTCTTAACTCGCCTAATCTCTTTTTTTCTTCATCACTCACTTGAATACCTTTGTTCCACGGCACAGTTGAAATGCCTTTGTTCCACGCTGTTCTTCCTTTAAGCGCTTTGCTAAGTTTTGCTCTGCTTTCTTCTGAAAATTTACCAATCGCATTTCCACCGTGTTCAATGTTATATCCGTATTCTCTATTGTCCGATTTATAAAGTGCTATAAGCTCTATTTCTTTTTGCTCGGCTTCTTCTTTTGTCAAATCGGCATATAATATTTCGTGTTTGATGTTATCCCACCCGTATTTAAGAATAGCGTTATAGAAATGTTCGTTATGAACGTAATTTGCACCGCCGCCCCACCTTTTTACAGGATTTTGCCGTGTAATACCTATGTATGCTTTTCCATTAGGTGCGGTATGTTTGTAAACTACATACATTTTGTTATCCCCTTATTCGTCCTCAATGTCAGAACTATCTGCCGCTGATACATTAATGTTAATAGTCGGGGCTTGTGTTTCTTGCTCTTGGTTAAGCTCACCCGCTATTTCAAGAATTGAGCGAATTGTTGCAGCGTCACCCGATTTTACGCCTTTTTGGAAAAGGGAAACCATAAGCAAGGCGATATTTTGCTGATCTTTACCCTTAAATCCCATTGATTTTAAGGTTTGCTTTAATTTTTCGTTTGTCACCTTGCTACTAAGTATCATTTCCATACATTCACGGGCTTGTTTGCGTTCCCTTTTAACTATTCCTGATTTTTTACCGCCGTTTCGCCCCTTTTCTTTTGCGTCCTCGCCTTTTTTAAAATGCTTTAAATTGTCGAGGTTCGGCGTAGGGTTTGCCATTTTCTCACCCCCGCAATATCCGTTATGTTTGTAATGTTTTATTTGGTGTGCTTAAAGGGAATTGAACCCCTGACCCACGACTTAAAAGGTCGTTGCTCTATCCAACTGAGCTATAAGCACATAATGGTTGCGATAGAGGGATTTGAACCCCCGAATATCAGCGTCAAAGGCTGCTGTGTTTCCGCTTCACCATATCGCAATGTTTGAACATCACCCGCCCCCGCCCCTTGCGTCGATTTCTTTAAAAAAATCATTTGTGACGTTCTTTCCCGTAAAAATCCAAAGAAAAAACCGCCCTGCGACAACAAGATTTTGTTTGTTCGGGCGGTTTTTGATGTAAGGTAAAAGCCAACAGCGGTTATGCGGTTGAAAGGCTTTAAGTGAAACAATATTATTATTTCACAATATTATTATACTATATTTGCAACTTTTTTTCTATTCGCTTTTTTAACAAATGTTAGGGTTTATTTTAGTGCAATTTGACAATACTTTTCTGTATCTTCTGAATGTCCTGTTTGTATTCCATTTATCGCCGTGACGGGAGCGCATTACAGCCGTGCATTTATTCCACGAATAGCCCCGCATAAACCTTAACTGCATTAAGTGTACATCTTCTTTCGTTACGTCACTTTCTGCGGCTATCCGATTGAATGTTTCCCAATTTTCAGTACGCTCGTTTTTTAACGTCCTTAAATCGTCCTCATACTGTTCAGCTTTTTCAAGATACATTTCAATAGCATTTACGGGGTTGTTCCCCCCTCTTGGCAAATCTGAAATAACCTGATTTTTCGGTTCTGATATTGCCGCCTTTATAATCAGCAACTTTTCCCGCACCTTTTCAATCTCTCTTGTTAATCTTAAACATTCGTCCAGTTCTCGCACTATTGCAACCTCCTAAATTGTTATATTGCTTCTCGTTTGTCGTGATCGTTTATGTATTTCGGGCATTTCTCAATAGCATAGCTTTCTTCATATTTCCCAGCGCATTTTATTTTTGTAGGCGTTGCCGTCCACCCCTCGACAGGCTCTAACCTATCAACCCATTCGCAACCGTGATTTGGTATTGCCCTTTTACAACTCCAACACAACTGTTCATTCTTCATTGTTTTATCCTTTCCAATCAAAGCAACCGAGATAATACATTTTTGATATGTTTCCGTCAAAGAATGGGTACGCCGATAATGAGCCGTTTTCATATATGTAATTTGGCATTGTGTAAACGTCAACGATAAATTCTATAACGTTTGTTACGTCCTCGCCCTTATAGTTCTTGCAAGGGTCGCCCATTCGGAGCGGATCGCTGCCGTCGTCTTTGTATTCGCCTAATACAATGTAAAAATAGTTTCCGTTGTCAAGCATAACAAGCCAACTATCACCTATTGTCCTGCCGTAATTTGCAGCAAGCGCAACCGTGTAAACTTTACCGCAATCACAATCTAAATAGCGTATTCCTGTGTTCGGGTCAGTTACGCACATTTCTTGTAACTGCCATTGTTCAGACTTTTTATTTGTGATTTTACGGTAATCCATAAATAAATGTCTGTTTGTCAGCCCGTCGGGTATTGCTTCTTTATCGGGTAACTGCTCTTTTTCTTCTTCGGGTGCTTCTTTTGCTGCCGCTACTTTGCTTTCTAACGCCTTTACCTTTTCCTGTAATGCGCTGTTTTCTTTCTGCAATTTGGCGTTCATATCTTCAAGCGCATTTATGTAGCTCTGTGCCTGTATAAGCTCTGTTGCCCGTTGCTCTTTTTCCTGCTTTGCCTTGTTTATATTGATAATCACGCAAAACGCAACAATCACGGCTATTACAAGAATTGCAACAAGAATATACATTGCTATTGTCATTTGCTTTTTTCCTTTCACGGTTTGCCCTGTAACCTTTCTTCAAGTCGTTTGATTTTATTGTTGCGGTAGCTCTGTATATGTTCGTCGGTTATATTGCAAATCATCTTTAACTGTTCAATCATTATTTGAACATCTGCAATTTCTTCCGCAAGCCTTTCCTGTGTTTCGCCTGTCGTATATCGGCAATGCTTGTTTATAGCCTGTATAAGCTCCGCACATTCTTCCATAGCCATTGCCATTTGTTGACCGTCGCCGTATTTTCTTATCGCTTCTTTTAATATTTCGGTTTCGCTTTTCGGTTCTTCTTTGCGTTTCCATAAAAGCGGGCGGCATACTGTATCGACAATCAGCGTTCTTTCACAATTTGTTGAAAATCCGTAAACCTCCACAATATCATACGACGAACTCAAAACGCTGGTTAAATCTTCTTTTATATTTCTTATATCGCCGTGATTTCCCTCTGCGTCTGCGAAAATCATAGTATTTTCTGTAACCATAACCATTCTTACATCTCGGTTACGTCTTACTACAACATACCCTGCTTTTAAATCATTCTTTGTCATACTTTAAATCCTTTCCGTGTAGCTCAAACCTCAACTATTATCGCCGCAATATACCACCATAAAAGATGATAATTGTTAAAAGCAATAGCCGCCCAAGTCACACATACAAAACCTGTTACTTTTACAATTCCGTTTACGAAATCTTTAATTTTAACGTCATTCATTACAGCACCCTTTCCAAATTCGGCTCATACCAGTTTGTTAATTCGCCGTTTTCGTAAACAAGCCTTATTCCGTTAATCTCGTAATAATACTTGTTGTCTGATACTTCAATAACCTTTCCCATTACTTCACCCCCTTGTTATAATCGCTTATACAAGAAATTGCAGTTGCACAGGCTATCGCCGCCGCTAATAAGTTTTCAGGCACTTTCTTAGTTGTTTTTTCGCATTGTTCTTTAACTTCCTGTAACTGTTTCTTTTCTGCATACTTTCCTAAGTATTTGTTACTGTATTTACGTTTCATCTTTAACCTCGCTTTTCATTAAATCAGCGGCATAATTTAAGTAAAACACCGCTTTTTTAATATCTTCCACGCCGCCTTTATGCTCCTGCCGCCAAATGTACTTAAAAGCATTTAACAAGCAAAAATGTTTTACGGCTTCTTTCCCGAAAACATCTAACATAACGTCGATACACTCATATTTGCCGCCTGCGTATCTTGTCGGGTGATTGATTTCCTCTTGCTTTGGTTCTTCCTGCGGTTTCGCTTGATTATTTGGTTTTACTGTAATCAATTCAAGTATCTTGTTTTTTACTTCGTCCGTGTATTCAAATAATTCATCAGCAGGACAAAAACCCTCATCATTTTCAATTTGATTTAACGGACAATTAGAGCAATCCTTTTGTAAGTCACACAAGCACTCTACCCGTTTTCTTAACTCAACTTCTTCCATTTAACCCTCACTTTCTATTAACTTCACATCTTCAAGCCTGCATATCAGTATTGACCTTTGGTTATTCATATCCTGTAATTCAGCTTGATAATAAAAGCCGTTTTCATTCTTTCGGATCGTGCAGCCTGTAAAAATGTAGTCTGCGTCAACGTCACGGGCGGTAAAATGCACCCGCTTGTTAAGATTTGCTTTTGCTTCGTTAATCTCCATTAACCGATTTCCTCAATTCTCACAACAACAAAGTCTTTTTTGTCTTTGTCGTCAATGATTTCGTGTGTTGTATTCTTCACATATCGGCGGCTGTCATTTTTCAGCACTTCATTTTTTACAAGTGCGTCCAGTATAAATTTTTGGCTGCTCTGTATGTTGTCAGCGTCACGCCGCCTTGTCGCTTCGTGCCATTCAAAATGAACAATACAGAGTTTTTTTACTGGCTTTAATGTACCGCTTGTAAGTGCCTGCCGAATATCCCACGCAATAGCTTCTTCAATATCGGCTTTGAAATTTGCACCCTTGTATCTGTTTGTTCTATTTTCTTTGATTACATCATTAAGCGACGGGAGCTTTCTTTTGATTACGAAATACCCAATCATTGTTATACCTCTTTCTATCCCGTTTTTTTGAGTTTTCACAACTTACTTGATAATGCCTTTCACAAACCTTGTAGCCGTCCTTTGCAGGCTCTCCGCATTTCACACAAAGATGATTTTCAAGCCTGTAAGCCCGTAAATTTTCCCGTATTACTTTGCGTTCTTGTACCTTTTGTTCGCTTTCTTTTCTGATTTTTGCTAAACATTCGATACATTCCCGCCGCCCCTCAATAGCCTTGTTCTGCAAACAGTAATAGCAAATACCGTTTTCAAGGGCTTTCCGCTTTCGCTCTCGGTTTTTGGCGTTATTTTTAATGCGTTCAGCTTCTTTTTCTTCGTCGGTTCTCTTGCTTCTTCTTCTTTGCTTTGCGTTATAGTTTGTTTCCCAACAGCGATAACACATTTTACTACCTATCATTTTTTCGCCGCCGCATACGTTACAACGGTTATTGTGTTCATAGTAGGCTTTGCGAGTTCCCTTTTGCTCACGACGCTTTTCCGCACAGCTCTTACAGTATGTGACGGGTTTATTGTCGTTTTCCTTACCGCACATAACGCACAAGCCTTTTTCTTTGCGCTCTGCATTTCTCTTTTGATCCCTTTCTAACCGTGTCATAGCCTTACCTTTCGTTTGCAACTGTCAACCGCAATTATCAAACAAATTTATTTGATGATTTTCATTACAACAGTTGATTTCAATTTGATTACTCTTGCAAAAATCGGTCTTATACGGGGGTATTCCGCATTTCTGCCATTTCCCGCTTGTATCTTGTACTTTCCAAGTCAAGCTATCGTCTTTAGGGTAGTTCCTGCTTAATTCAACCGTACATTCGGCTTTAAGCCTTGCAGCTTCCCATTTATCGCATAAAAACATTATGTATCTGTACTGATTTCCTTTGTAATGCTTTATGTCAAACTGTTGCATTTGCTCTAAAGTCGGGCGTACAGAAATGCGCTTGTCGTTTTCATCTATTGCAAACAGCTTTCTTGTTTGTCGTGGGTGTATCTTAATTCCGTCTTTAAGGTAAAAGTCGGTTACTATATTTCCTGCATACAGAAAATTGCTTGCCTGATACACATAACCGCATTTGCCTAACATACCGTCAGCCCAAGTAAACAAAACCTTTAAATCGGGTATGTTCCGCTTTATCCACTTGACTAATTGTGCAAGCATTTGACTTTCACTATTTCGGGGCATTTCGTCGGTCATTACCATTCTGCCGATCTCGTAATAGTCCTTTGCTTCAAGTGACGGAAATAATTTTGCTATTGTGTGTAGCGGTCTTGTTCCCCAACCTAAAGTAACAAGCCCCACAATCTCACCGTTAAGGAAAAATCCGATAAAATGCTTGTTTATGCTCGGTAACGCATTTGAGTAATGATATTTCTTTACCATTTCAAGCGCCGTTTCTTTTGAAACCTCTTTTATTTGGTACTGGTATTTCATCATTTCCCCCTGTATATCAAGTGATTTCTGACTTCTGTAAAGCAAGTATTTGTTTTAATGTGTTTTCCGCTACCGTCTGCCACCCGCTTTAAAATTTCGCCTGTAACTTCGCAATAAAAATCCTCGTTGATTTCGTTGTATTTTTTTGCGCTGCACCCCTCACAAAATAAGTTTTTCGGTACATCTACGGGTTTTTTCATTTCAATAAACATAAGCAACTCCTTTCAAAATGTTTCAAAGTGGCGCATTAACGGCGAATTTTACGCCCGCCGTTAAGAATTGCAGCACATATTACCTCTTTCACTGCTTCGTTAAATAACACACGGTCAAGATCGTCTGTTAATAAATCCTCTTTGTACTTGCTCCGCTTCAAGTTATAGAGTTCTTCAATTCTTCTGATTTCGTCCATTCTTTATCACTCCTTTCCGCTTCTTAACATACAAAATAGTAATTCAACTAATGAACGTTTGCGCTCTTTGGGGTATGAAGCTCTTATTGCTACAAGTTGCCATTTTGATATATCCCCGTCAATAGTCGTTGGATTTTCAAATTCTTCGTGTTTATCTCTACCGAACGGAACAGGGCAAAAAACACCAACAGAGTGCGGAATTTCGGTTATTACTTCTTTGTATGTAGCCATAGGCATAACAAAGTAATTTCTTTCGGCAATAAAATTCTTCCCAAAACCGCTATTAAAATCGGCTTTGCAGCTTTTGACCTCATAACAAGTAAATTCCCCTTTTTCTATTCCGCTTACTGACATTTGATGTATCGGGGTAAACTGCATAAAGTCAACTCGTTTAACGTCAGATGTGCCGTAATCAATAGTTACTTCACTCGCCCAATACTTTCCCATTCCCGAAAATTTATCTCGTTTAAGCAAGTCACCTAAAAACTTTGTAATTTCTTTTCTGTTCATTCTTTCTTGCTGCCTTTCTATAAGCCTAATAAGTTTTTCATATCGTTGTAGCTTTCCCTTATTGCCTTTACACGGCGGCTATTGCCTGCAACCTCAACAGGAAAACAACGTTCAAGTATGCGGTCATAAATTCGCTTGTTTTCCATTTCGTCGGGGTTTTTGATTTTGTCTATTGATAGATTTGTAGTAATTATCATAGGCAATCCCGCCCTATATCTGCCGTCAATGATGTTATAAACTTGCTCCCGTGCAAACGGGGTATCTCTTTCAATCCCTAAATCATCTATGACGATTAACTGAAACCGATTAAGGCTATCTATGTATTCCTGCTTTTCAAATGTTCCTTGCAGCGTGTTTATTAACCGTGCAAAGTTCGTAACTAATACGGGGTAGCCTTTATCAATAAGGGCGTTTGCAACCTCACAAGCTGCGTATGTTTTGCCTGTTCCGACGCTCCCATACATTAAAAGCCCTTTACCTGCTTTGCGTAAGTCTGCGAAATTATCAACATAATTCTGCATAGCTTTTGTTATTTTCGGATTTTCCATATCGTCATTTGCAAAAGTCCAGTTCTGCATATCGCTTTCGGGAAAACCCGCCCTGCGTAGCTCTTTTACCCGCTTTTCAAGCTCGGCTCTTTCCCGCTCCGCTTTCTCGGCGTTCTGCTTATCAATAACACATTGACAAATGCAACCGACAATCCTTTCTTCACCAAAAGGCGCAATCTTGCATTGTTTATGTGTGTGACATACTCCGCATACTAATAAGCCCTCGTTGTCGTAATAATCGCCCTCGTTTGCTTTGTTAGCTTCTATTGATCGCTCTGCAAGTGCGTTAATAAATTCTTTTACGCCCTCCATTGCTTTTCACTCCTTTAAAATAAATCGTCTAAGCTGTCCTCGTTGTTACTGGTACACCATTTGCCGCCGCCGCTTAAATCAGGCTTGCTTTGCTTCTTTGTTACCTTTGCATTAAGGTAATTTTCAAACTTTGCCCCGAATAGTGTAGACGGTCTTAAATACTGCTCCCATTCTGTACCTTTCCAATCAGCACATTTTTTGTCTATAACAGTTTTAAAATCCTCAACTGTAAAACCGTCACTTAATCTTGCATTTATGTGTTTCTGCGTATCTTTTGTTTTTGCTCTGAAAGAAGTTCCTGCTTTTTCGTTCAGATAATCAACTATAATTTTATATGGTTTATTATCTGTTGTTTTTAAATCTGTGTTTATATTTGGTATAGGTTCGCC